>CAJWYM010000065.1 GCA_913049555.1 uncultured Opitutia bacterium | reverse complement strand
ATACTTTCAAACTTTTGGGGTGTGAGTTTGTAAAGGAATAGAACGAAAAAGCAAAGAAGTGAGTAAATGCCAGGGACAACGTTGTAGAGCCAGAGAACTCCTTGCTTTGCACTCTCCGTAAGTTCTGTGTTTGCTTCGTATCCACAAAGAGATAAAACAGTCATGGCAACAAATGCTGCCAAGGCCATTGCGGCTTTCTGCATGAAGGAAAAAAATGAAAAAATGATACCGCTGGATCTTTTACCTGTTTTGTATTCACCATATTCAACAGTGTCGGGTAGCATACCCCATTGAGTGATGCTACAAATCATCATACCAATCGTAGTAATCGCTGAAATTATAATATAGGCGTTGATAGAGTAACTGGCATCAGTCGGAACAAAAAATCTTAGAATACTTAAGGTTGCAACGAGTAAACTTCCATAAAGGAAAGCTTTGTGCTTTCCAATTCTCCTGGTTATTGCCGGTGCGACAAAGGCAGTGAGTGCATTGAACGCGATCATAATGGTAAAGAAATCAGACTGTAGACCCTCGCGGACAAGGATATATTTAAAGAAATAAACAGCTACAGTGTTCGCAGTCACCCAAACCGCTGTATTGAGGAGCATTGCAATCGACAATACAATCAATGCATCGTTCTTTTTAACAATAGCAAAAATGTCCGTTATCTTATAGGATTCTGTATCTTCAGTTTTTAAATTTTCCTGAGCTGCAAAGAAGGAAATAATGGAACACACCACTGCAAATCCTCCGAGTATAGCAGCGGTTACCATAAACCCAGTTTGTTCACTGTCAAATTTAGCAACAAACGGTTTGATTTGCACTGCAATTACCCAGAGTGCAATCACAACTGCAAAAAACATCCTGTAAGAGGAAATTAAGGATCTTTCCTGTTGGTCCTGAGTAATTACAGAACTGATAGAGGAGTAAGGAAGACCTACTAAAGTAAAGAGCATCCCGTGAGATATATAGGTTACATAGGCGTAAATCAGTTTCCCTGTTGTCGAAAGATCGGGGGTATAAAAACAGGCAACCAACACTAAATTTAAAGGAATGCAACCAAACAAAACATAGGGTCGGAAGGTTCCCATTCTAGTTCTCGTTTTGTCGACCATAAAGCCCATAAGCGGGTCATTCACAGCATCCCAAATTCTTGCTACTAATATTAAAATAGCCACATGCGCAGGCGATATTCCAAAAACATCCGTATAATAGTAGGCTAAATAAAATCCAATCAATTGGAAGTTCAGGTTCATTCCAAGATCGCCTATCGCGTATCCAAAAATGCGGGGTTTTCCTAGTTTGCTCATTTTAACTTTTTATTAGTTGTTTTCAGATAACCAAAGAATGTTTGTAACGATTCTTGGATAGTAGAGACTTCCCATTGCTTGACCTGAGGTAAATTGGTCGGAACAAGCTTGGCTCGTGGACCCAAAGATTTCCCAATTGGCGTGAGCTTCATCGGATTTTCTTTCTCCCTCATAATTGAAGTTCATGATTTCACGAAGTATATGTTGGCTGAGGCAGATCTTACTCATCCAAGAGTTGTCAGCACTGTTTGAAAGTTTCCATCCTCCATCCTCATAGAGACAGACTCCTGGTTGCATACAATGCTGGATGTGCTTAAAAAGAACCTGTATATATTCGGAGTATTCTCCGTCAATTTGTGTCTTATCTTTAAGTCCCATTTCCCAAGGATAGATAAGAGCTTCTACTGCAGGAATGATGCAACTCTTATTTCCTTCTTCAAGAACTGCGGGTATAAAGCCAAGTTTTGGATCGAAGGCTTTGGATAAAGTATGTGCAGATCTTGCCGCAGCCTCTTTTGCAATCGACCCTCTTTCCCCATCTCCAAGAGCATGGAACAGGTGTTCCAATGCTATATAAGAGGCCCAACATTTACCACCTAGATAGATATTGTTTCTTGCTTGTCCAAGAGAATGATCCAGAGAGTCGTAGGTAGTTATTTCTCCACCCCCTTCAGTTCTAGTGCTTTCATAATGAATCAGCCCATCTCTTTTTTGAGGATCTGGGTTGTCACGGTTTAGCAAACTATCTAAGCAATCCTTTAAAACCTGCGAATGAGTATTTAGGAAATTTTGATCTTGGGTCTTTGCAAAATAAACTCCCGCTATGAGTATCCAATTCGTCAATTGCTCTCCTGTCATATAAGAAAAACATTTTCTGTCCAGACCACTGCATTCATAACTTGAATATCCATCAGGACTGAAGTGATTGGCGACTCCCATGTCGTGTGCAAATGAAATCCCACCCTCGAAGGTTTTTTCAGGGGCCTCAGGCGAGAAGATGCGGTCCGTGTAGGAGTAATTTTCAACAAAATGCTCTAGTACATTTCTTACTGTCCAAGGATTCCATTTTAATTCAAAGAAAAGCATGTCAATTGTAAGATCCAGAGTGTTCATCATGACGTATTCACCTTCGTTGACGATCCAGACGGGTTTATCATTTTCGTAGAGCCATTGGGTCGATCCAAAATAACTACGGGTGGCATGGGCAATCAGAAACTTCTGATCTTCATTCAAAGAGGAATGATTCAATTCTTCGTCTCTTTTAAGAGAAATCTTTTGATACAAATCATAATTTTCTAATGCATAAGTCAAAACCTCTTGTATTCCTTCAAAATGCTTCGTGTACCAATAAGACATTTCGCGATTGAAAACAATGTTGCCTGCTAAATAATTTCCCATACAGATACGAATGGTTTTTGATTCGCCAGCAGCTACGTGGAATTTAAAGCCTCCGACTGGAGCTATTAGGAAATGAGGGGTTGTATGAGCATTGCTGAGTGCTCTGGAAACGTCAAAATCTATAAATTCCTCTACATCAGTGTTATCGGTAGCAAAACCAAAACTGTCCCTACTAATCATTCCTTTGAGATGCTTCTCTTTAGAGGACAAGGGAGACCACCTTTGATTGTTTTCTAAAGCAAAAAAACCTTCGTAACTACCATTAGAGGTGTTATTGATAATCAGTTCCATAAATATTGAGGGACAGGAAGCTTCTTTGAGTTTGTCTTGAGAGGCCAAAGATGGGTCTGGTATATTGAAAAATGGAGTTTGAATTTTAAATTGAATTTGGTCTGTAGAAAACGCATCCGTAGCCCATTCGTAAGAACGATTTATATCCTTTTCTTTATAAATGAAACCTTCCAAGTTTTGAGCTTGGTTTTCTTGAACATATCTTTCAGCATCACTTTTAGTGGATTTAAAAAAGGGGAGGTAGTGGATTTTATTATCCTGATTTTTGAAACCCACAAAAAAGTTATTGTCAGCAGGACTGCCGGACTCCGCTGCAAATCCACCATTGTTATGAAGCATTCCACAGGTAAAAGAGGCGAAAGAGCCCATAGCCGAGTGTTGAGAATGGTATGATATTGATTTCATTGTTCTATTTTGGGAATTAAAGATTGGTTATTCAATGCGGCCAATTTACGACAATGCTTGCTTGTAGACAATCGGTTTTATTGATTGGCATATCTCCTAAAATGAAAGAGCAAGGGTATCTAAATGAAAGAATCGAAGGATTGTAAGAGGGATCGTTTACGATTTAAAATGAAGACTGTGTGAGGCTATTGACAAAGATAAATACGATTGAATTGTCCGATTCAATGAAAAAACAACTTCCCAAGTGGGGCTTCTTTACTTAAAAGTTTTTTAGTGACATTGACGAGAATGAGTGAAACTATAGTAAATACTCCCCTTATGCCTGTATGCAATATCTCCGAACATGCATCTATAATATTCAATCGTTAAAATTTAGATATGAGAATCCTTTCCTTATTGTGTTTCCTATTTTTCATTAATTCAGAATTATTATCTACAGATTCTTTTTATAGAGTCTACCAAGATCGATACAAAATTGGAAATATTTATGGTCAAAATACCTCACTGGATCACAAATTGATCCTTAAAAATCATTTTAATGTTGTAACTCCAGAAAATTGGGGAAAGTGGAGTGTTGTTCAACCGATTGAGGGAGCATTTGATTTTGTAAAAATGGATGAAATCGTCCACTTCGCTGAAGAAAATAATATGGATGTTGTTGGTCACACGTTGGTTTGGGGAAGTCAGACCCCTTCTTGGGTGTTTAGAGATATTCATGGGAACCCTGCAGGCAAGGATCTTTTGTTAAAACGAATGAAAGATCATATAGATGCCAATATGAAGCGATATTTAGGGCGTATAAAGTATTGGGATGTAGTCAATGAGGCTTTTAATGGAGATGGGAGCTATAGAAACAATGATTGGTTTCAGATCCTAGGTCCTGAATACATCGAACAAGCCTTCTTGCTCGCCTCAAAGGTAGACCCGAGCGCCCGACTATTATACAACGATTACAATATGGTGAAAGTGGGTCGGGTTGAAGCTGTAATCAAAATGGTTGAAAACCTTAGGTCTAAAAATATTCCGATTCATGGGATTGGGATACAAGGGCACTGGATGTTGGACTTTCCTGAAATGGCCGAATTGGATTTTGTCTTGAAAAAGCTGAAAGAGCAGGAAATCTCTGTTCATATTACAGAATTAGATATTTCAGTACTTCCCTCGCCCTATAAAGGGGCTAACATAGCTACTCAATTTGAAAATTCACCTGAAAAAGATCCTTATACTTCGGGGATGCCTATGCATGCAGAAAAGGAATTGAACAAACGTTATTTGGAAATTTTTAAATTATTCAATAAATATGATAATATTGAACGCGTAACTTTTTGGGGAGTTTCTGATGGGGATAGTTGGAAGAATGAACATCCTATTAAAGGAAGAACCGATTATCCGCTGTTGTTTGATCGGAAATTAAAGAAAAAGTCAGTTTTTGATAAGATCCTAGAATTGGAGAATAAAAATAAATAGACTTTTTGTTTTCCCTCTATTTATTTGACTTTTTAGAACTTATTTACACTAGGTTTTATAATTTTAAAATCAGTTCTTTTAGTAAGGTTGCAAATTGTTTTTTAACTAGCTTCACAGTTTCGTTCACTTCTTCATGAGACAATGGATTAGGAGATATGCCTGCAGCTAGATTAGAAATACAAGAAATTCCACAAATTCTCATTCCTTGTTGTTTCCCAACAATTGCTTCAGGAACTGTAGACATACCGACCGCATCTGCTCCAATGACTTTAAAAACTCTTATTTCAGCAGGAGTTTCAAAAGAAGGACCTTTGGTGGCTAAATAAATACCCGTGGTCGTTGTTATATCATATTCGTAACCAATTTTCTGACCCAGTCGGATTAGATCCCGATCATAGATTGCAGTCATGTCTGGAAAACGATCGCTTCCGGAGCTATTATTTTGACCAATTAGCGGGTTGTCCCCTAAGAAATTAATGTGATCTTCAATAAACATTAAGTCTCCCGGAGCCATTCCATATCTGATTCCTCCAGCAGCGTTGGTTATAAACAGAGTGGAAATACCGAGATGCCTAGCAATCCTAATTGGCAGCGTAACTTCGTAAGCGGAATATCCCTCATAGAGGTGTAAGCGTCCTTGCATGCAAAGGATTTTTCTGTCACCAACCGTTCCAAATATTAGATTTCCAGCATGTCCAGGAACGGTGGATTCTGGAAACTCTGGAATTTCATTGTAGGGAATTTTAATTTGATTTTGAATATTATGATCGGCAAAGTACCCCAGACCCGAACCAAGGATGATTCCAATATCAGGCCTAAAAGTTCCTATTTTAGAGAGGATATAGTTATAAGTTGGGTTTTTCATGACATTGTATCCAATTAGAATTTCCAGTTGTATAATATTCTTTTTTCCAAATGGGGACTCGCTTTTTTATTGTATTGATTGTGTATTCACAGGCTTCAAAGGCTGGACCTCTGTGGGCTGCGATCACTCCTACCCAGACTGCCAAATCGCCAATCTCCAATTGGCCATATCGGTGAACAGCGCGAGCCTCTATAATTTCAAATTTTGCCTTCACCTCCTCCAAAATCATCAATCCTTCTTTTACGGCTAATTGAGGGTAGACCTCATATTCTAATTTTTCGACGCTAGATCCTAGATTGTGGTTTCTGACAATTCCTTCAAAAGAGGCAAAGGCTCCTGTTTTAGAATCTTTGAGAGATTCTCTTAAGGAGAAGGGATCTATTTTGTAAGGACTTAAAGAAAAAAATTCCATGTTTTTTACACAATTTAAAATAATTCAACTTCTTAAACCATATAAAAAATGGGTCTCTTTTCGACCTTTTCTTTCAAATCGAGTAAATATCTTTATTTATAAAAACTGTTTTTCCTTCAGAACTGAAACCTAGAGGACTCTGTTCAAATTATTAAGTGTTTTAAATGGAAAGGAACCTTTGGAATCTCTTGTTTAAACTTCTTATTAAAAAAAATTGTACGCTCAAAAGTATTCCATTTATCGCCTAAAAAGTAAATTCAATGGATCCCTTGGATTTGATTTTTTTAAGAAGTTTTGTCTGCCTGGATCGAATTTAAGTTTATTTTAGCTATTTAGATTTAAACTGGGGAAAGTATTTTTTCATTTTTTGGGATTATTGGACTGTTTACAACGATTGTAAAAATGTCGGATTGTTGTATCCTCTTTCAAAATTAATGGATATGCCATTTTAAAGGCTCATTCCTTAGAATCCAGAGAATCAGTGCCGATCATGAAAATTTATACCCTTCTTATAACTTTACTTACCATAAGCCTAATAAGTGCGGAAACAATGAAAACAATGGAGTCTATTTACAAAGCTTATAACGGAAAATTTTTGGTCGGCAATGTTTACGGTAGAAAAACTGAAGAGATTCATAAGAAGCTTATCAAGCAACATTTCAATGCTTTGACTCCTGAAAATTATGGGAAATGGTCTGCCATCCAGCCCAAAGAGGGAAGATTCACGTTCTCCAAAATGGATGAATTGATGGATTTTGCTGAACAAAACCAAATTGAAGTTATTGGACATACTTTGGTTTGGGGAAATCAGACTCCAAAATGGGTCTTTCAAGACAAAAATGGAAATCAAATCAGTAAAGACTTATTGGTCGACCGTATGAAAACGCATATTGAAAAGAATATGTTGCGCTATAAAGGCCGCATTCAATATTGGGATTTGGTTAATGAGGCTTTCAATGGAGATGGTTCGTACAAAAACAATGATTGGTATAAAATCATTGGGCCAGAATATTTAGAAATTGCATTTGCTTATGCTAGTTCAATTGATCCAGAGGCGAAATTATTATACAATGATTATGGTATGACTAAGTCTGGTCGTGTAAACGCTGTGGTTGAAATGGTCGAAAACCTTCGCTCTAAAAATATCCCTATCCATGGGATCGGAATTCAAGGACATTGGATGTTGGATCATCCAGCTATGTATGAAATCCAATCCACCTTGGATACCTTTAAGGAATTGGAAATTCCAGTTCACATTACGGAGTTGGATATCAGTGTTTTACCCTCTCCCTACAGGGGAGCAAATATAACAAAAAATTTTAAAAATTCTAAAGAGCTCGACCCTTATACCAAAATGCTTCCCTCTGAGGTGGAACAAAATTTGGCATTGCGATATGAAAGTGTTTTTAAACTTTTTTTAGAATACGACAATATCAAAAGAGTGAGTTTCTGGGGAATTTCTGACGCTGATAGTTGGAAAAACAATCATCCCGTTCAGGGAAGAACAGACTATACTTTGCTTTTTGATCGATCTATGAAAAAGAAATCAGCTTTCCATTCCGTTTTATCTTTAGGAGATGATGGATATTTGACGGAAATTGCAACGCCTGTTAATTCTGAATTCAACTCTAGTCTCAGCAATGTGGTTTCTGTACCAGATCCATACAATGAAGAGGTTTCCTCCAATTCAATCGAGCCTAAGAATAAAATCATAGATCAAAAAGTGATTGTTCAGAGAGAGACGAAGCAAAGTCCTGTCACAAAAACCTCCCTAAATAATAAAAAATTAAAATGGAACGCGATTGACTGGACTAAGGTAGACTTAAAGAGTTTTGATTGGCCCAATTTTTTGACTCACAACAAAATTGAGATTGTTTTATTGCTTTCAATTATTGGAACGCTCCTCGTCACATTTATTGCAATATTTGCCAAACTCAGGAATTAGTAAAAGAACCATAAAAATCTATTGAAAGTTTCCCAATATCTGATCTCAGATAAAGAGTAAATTTTTAAGTATTGATAGCTAATTCGAACTTAAAATTATGAAACATTTGATTCTCCTTACAACATTCGCTTTATTACTGAAGGCTACCCTTCTCAATGCTACTAGTATCTCCATTTTTGATCAAAATATAAAGGTCATAGGGGCTAAATACGAAAATAAATCAGAACTCGGTAGAGAGTTTTTGCGTTTTCAACCTGATTTATATGCAATGAAGTCTCATAAACTTTCTTTCAATCCTCTTAATGGAAGAACTTCTAGTGGGATTGTGCTTCGTTTTAGAACCAAAAGCCCAAATATTTCACTCTCATTCAAGACCATTGTTAAAGAAATGAATCGGGGATCCAACTACGGCATTTATCAAAATGGAGAATGGGTTCGGTCTATTGATTTTGGTAACAAGAGTTTAGAGCATAAACTTTCTTTAAATACAAAATATCCGCGGCGATCTGTTACTTATGAAATTGTTCTCCCGAGTTGGTCCAATCCCCATTTGACTAGTTTTAATGTTGATAATGGGTTTCATCTAGAAACTCTTAAATCAGACCCGAAACCTATTTACGTAGCTCTTGGAGATTCAATCAGTCATGGAGTGGGTCAAGATTCAGCTAGTTTTTTAAATTGGCCCTGGCTGCTATCTAAAAGAATAGACCATCATTTGTTCAATTTAGCAGTTGGTGGAGCAAAAATTTCAATTCCGATCGCAAAACAACTTAAAGATTGGGAGCGTATTCATTTAATCACCCTATTAATCGGGTACAATGATTGGAACTTTATGGGAAAAGATGCGGATACTTTTGCTCAGGACTATAAGGATTTGATAATGACCATCCGTGAAAATCATCCAAATACTAAAATTGTTTGTTTGCGTCCGCTTTATACGAGAACCATAAAATCAAAGAAATCTGGTATCCCTTTGGATCCATTTAGAGAAAAAATCTCTGAAATTGTTAGAGAACTACAGCATAATGGCGATTCAAATATCCAATGCATCCGATCCGATGAATTTTCTAATGAGTCTTACTTGAGAGGGTATGAAAGCCCAAAGGATCCGGTTCATTTAGGAAAAGAAGGCGCTAAGATGCTTGCAGAGGAAATTGCGAGTAGACTTTAAATTTAAAAGTCCAATTTGCTACAAACCGTTTCCTCAGTAGTTTTGTATTGAATCTTTTACTGGCTTATTCATTTTCTACTAATTAGTTACTAAAGTAGTTATCAAATCGAGGCGAAAGCTTTAGATCTCCTTGTATTAGACCTTATCTTATTTTTGAAAGCACTGAGATACTCTTTAGTCCAGGGATTCGGAAGCAATTTTCTTGGCCTAAATTTTGTATCCCTTGAATGGACAAAATGTCTCCCCTTTCAAAAGATTCAAATTCCTTTTTCTCATCTGAGTTCATATTTCTAGTTTGGCAATCGTAGGAACAATGATTGCCTGCTGAGGAGACTCCAAATAACATGAACTTCCCTTTTTTTTTAGTCACTGGGGAAACAATGCGAAAAAGGGAATTGCTTATTTCAAATTCTAGGCTTTGTAATTTTGAAAATGCAACATAACTGAATTTTAATTCCCTCACTTTTCTCCAAAGCTTGGTATTCACTGTGCGCAAGCTCTTAGGAGGGTGCCATATACGAACTTCATGATTCCAGAATTTACCTTTTTCTAAAAAGGGGCATTTTTTATCACTCAAGTAAGGTCCCCAGCTAAAAGATTCTCCCTCTTTCAGTCTGTGGTCTCGGATTGTTTGCAATCTTTCTGCGGTCTCTTTTAGAGCAGGTTCCATGATTAGAAGCAATCCTTTTGGGCGACATTTTTTCTGCAATTTTGAAATGAGGTCGTTTTGTTTTTTGAAGTCTAGCTGGACCATAATTTCATTGATGGAGAAACTAGCCATGACGATGTGGTACTCCTCAAAGTTTTTTTCCTTTTTATCAATAAACAGAGAGCAATCCTCAACTTTGGTCTGCAACTTAACCTCTCCGAAAAGAAATCGGTTGTTGTTTAAAATGTTTTTGGCAATTTCTAAGCTATTTCTTGAGTGATCAATAATATCCACATGTATTGGATTGTTGATTCCACGAGCTCGTAATAATTGGACAGTACTTAAAAAAGCGGCTCCTGTTCCACTGCCAATATCAAGAATCTTAATAGGCCCTTTTCGGGACATCTTAAACTCATAAAGGTCTAAGAGTTCACAGAGTGCATAGCGAACTCGGGCCCATGTTTGAGGGAAGAAAAAAATACCATAAGCCAATAAGAAATATTCTTTTCTGCCATAATCAATTCCTAGTTCATCTCTATTTAGAGTGAAATGATCGCTCAGCGATTGAACATTGTCACGTATTTTCGCCAATGCTGTATTCTCATCCTCAATCTTGTAGTAAGAACAAACTCGGTGCACCCACCAAGACTCAATTTCAGGGGGATAATATTGTGCAGAATCAGTTTTCATTGAATAAAGCTCCTATGGATACTGTTAAAGTCGTTCCAATTACAATCAGCCAACTCCATGCAATGTTGAATTGATCGGTTCTGATAAAATAAAATAAAATGCCAACAATTGCTGTGCTAGTAATCATGGCTACTACATTGCCCTTATCACTGCCTCGATTGGATAAGGTTGCTAATATAAAGACACCGAGTAATCCTCCATAAGTTAAACTTACTATCTTAAAACCAAACCACAGCAGTTCACTAGCATCTCTGATCGAGTAAGCAAATACTCCCAATATTATTCCGAATAAAACTGTGAATAAACGAGTAACGAACATGAAGTCTCGTTCTTTTCCAGAGTCACTATTTTTTTCTTTTTGATAGATAATCGCAACCACAGAGGCCCCAAGGGCAGCCATTGCTGAGTCCAAGCTCGACATTGCAGCAGCGACAACTCCCATGAGCGCAATTCCCTTTAGACCGAAAGGTAAAAATTCTCTAATAAAGTATGGGAAGATTTTGTCAGAGTTCACTTGCTTGGAACCTTCTATTAAAGGCAAACTAAATTCTGGGTTTGATGCAAAATAAGCAAACAATCCTGTTCCAATAAATAGGAAAAATGCAGCGATTGGGATAGAGACAAACCCACTCAATATCATGCTAATCGAGGCCTGCATTTTACTTTTAGCAGTTAGAATTCTTTGTGATAAATCATGATCTGTTCCCAAGGCAGCACTTGTCATTAAAAAACCATTCAAGACTGCAACAATGAGTATGTTGGGATCTTTAAACCAATCAATCCAACTTGGATTGTTTTCTGAATCTATATCAGGAGTCAGACGAAAAATCTCAAATTTTGAATTTTCAAAACCCACTTGCACGATCGAGTCCCATCCAATACTGTAAATGATAAATCCGCAAGTGCACAACCCTGCTGCTAAAAAAGCAAAGGCTTGAATCATATCTGTATAAATAACTGCTCGGATTCCTCCAGAGCCTGTATATAAAATGGCAATGACAGTGAATAGAGTAATGCAGAGATCCAATCGAATCCCTAAGATGACAGAGACGCCTAGGGATGCAATCAGCAGTCGCACCCCAGATGCCATCAAACGAGTGACTAAGAAATACAAAATTGCGGTGTATTTTGTTTGAGGGCCAAATCGATCCGATAAGAATTCGTAAATAGAAAAATATTTATTGGAGTAGTATGCCCGAATAAATAGGAGAGCCACAAAGATTCTACCTAAAATGGATCCAATTCCAAATTGAATATAATTAAAATTTCCATTGTATCCAGCACCCGGAGTTCCCAAGAAAGTGACAGCGCTTACCTCAGTTGCTACTAAAGATATCAGCACGGCATACCATGGGACCGCTCTCCCTCCAACCAAAAGTCCTTCAGCATCTCCCTCGCGACGGGACCAATAAAATCCTACCCCCAATACACTCGTAAAGTAGAAAATCAAAATTGCCCAGTCCAAAGGATGGAATGGAATAGACTGTAAAAAATCCGAAATATCCAAGTTCACAATACCAAATGTTTGCAAAAAAATTTGCAATCTTAAAGGAGGTAGAGCAAAGGCTAAAGTGTGTTTTGAGTCAGAATAGTTTTGGGTTCTTTGAAAGTGGCATTTTATTTTAGTAACAGATTAATTAATTTTACTTGATTTATGAAAAAAAGTGGGACTAATCTAAATTCTAACATGTGTTTGAATTTAGATTTTTGAATCATGAGTTTATTAAATATTAAATCAAAAAATTACTGTAAATATGATTGCCTCTCCTTGGGAGAGGTGATCCTTCGATTAGATCCTGGTGAAGGTCGCGTTCGCACTTCTCGCCAATTTCAAGCTTGGGAAGGAGGTGGAGTGTTCAATCTGAGTAGAGGTTTGCGTCGTTGTTTCGGTTTGCAAACTGCCATTATTACTGCTTTTGCTGACAATGAGATTGGTCATTTGATTGAAGACTTTATTTTTTAAGGAGGTGTCAGCACAGAATATATAAAGTGGATGGACTATGATGGGATCGGAGGAAAAGTTCACAATGGTTTGAATTTTACCTAAAGGGGCTTTGGAATTCGTGGAGGCGTAGGGGTTCCAGATCGTGGAAATACTGCGGTTTCACAACTAAAGCCAGGGGACATCGATTGGAACCAAATTATTTGGTGAGGATGGAGTTCGGTGGTTGCACACAGGTGGAATCATGGCGGCCTTATCAGAGTCAGCCGCAGAGCTTGTAGAAGAGGCGGTTCAGGTCGCTCAAAAATATGGGACAATTGTATCTTATGACCTCAATTATCGCCCCTCTCTCTGGAAATCCATTGGTGGATTAAAAAAAGCTCAAGAGGTAAATCGAAGAATTGCTCGGCATGTAGATGTCATGATAGGAAATGAGGAGGATTTTACTGCAAGTTTAGGGTTTGAGGTGGAGGGAGTGGATGCAACTATATCAAATATTGAGGTCGATAAGTTCAAAAATATGATTGACCAAGTCCTCGCAGAATTCCCTAATTTTAAAGTTACGGCAACTACACTAAGGGAGGTTAAAACAGCATCCATCAATGATTGGGGTGCGATTGCATGGTATAATGGGAAATTTTATGAGGCAACTCATAGGATGGATCTTGAAATTATGGATCGAGTGGGCGGCGGAGATAGTTTTGCCTCTGGTCTTATCTATGGTTTTATGACAACGGGAGATGCTGAGAAAGCCGTTAATTATGGGGCAGCTCACGGAGCTTTAGCAATGACTACCCCTGGAGATACTATACTACGATGGTCACTGTTCAAGAAGTGGAGAAAGTCCTCTCTGGTGGAGGGGCTAGAGTGGTGCGTTGAATCCGAAATCTTTTAATAAAAATTCTACATTTCTCATTCGGGAATGCTTTTAATCTTCTCTGTTCTCTTGAATTGAAGGATTGGACTGAAAGGATTCATTTGGATTATAAATGGGTGTGGTAATTTTACACCTTTCAGGTATTGGCAGGCTTTTTAGTGATTGGAAACAATAAATTGACTTCGATACCTACCAGGAGTGACTCCCATTTCATTCCTGAAATTTACGATCATTGTATCCACATTAGTAAAGCCACAGGATTTACTAATTTCCAAAAGGTTCACATTTGTTTGTCTTAAAAGTGAAGCAACCGCTCGAACCCGCTGATATCTAATCTCTTGACCAGGAGTCCTTTCATGGTGCTCAAAAAATAATTTTTGTAAACCTTGTTGGCTTACCTCTAAGGCTTCAGCTATATTGGATGCTTGAATCCCTCGGTGGAAATTCCGATGAATCCAATTCAAGGCATCGGAAACCACTTTATTGTCTATATTGAAAATACTAGTGCTTTGTCTGCAAATAACTCCTTTGGGTTTGACATAAGTAATGTCATCTTTGTCCAGTGGTTTGTTTGACTTTAAAACCTCGTCTAATAGCTCGATTGCTTTGTAACCAATCCCTTCTGGATTCGTATCGATACTGCTCATTTTTATGGGGAGGGATTCTTGTAAGAGGACGTCATTATCGACGCCTAAAACCACAAAATCATTCGGCACTCTGTAGTCCAATGAAAGCAATGCTGAAATAATGTCTGAACCTAACAAATCAGAACATGCAAAGGAAGCACAAGGTTTATGAATCCCTTGATTTTTTCGATTGATAGCAAATGTTTTTAATTCATTGATAAAGCATTCATCTACATTTTTCGATTGAGTCATTTGAACGGAACCATCGCATTCTTCAAGAGTCCTTTGCAGGGCTTCAATTCTCTCTTTATACATTTTGCGACCATCATGATTGATTGTAATGATGTGTTTGTACCCATGTTCCATGAGGTGATCCGCTGCCAATTCGCCAATGATTCTATTGTCAGGCAATACGCGATGGATCGGTCTAGGATAGGGGATGTGTCCTAGCTCTATTATGGGGACTTTTTTTCTTGCCAAATTTTCTACAGTATCGTTTCTCTGGCAGAGGGTCACACATCCGATAAACTCCAAAGGATCAAAATTATCCATTTTGGTAATGTCTGGATGTCTGGGACAGAGTATGTTGTAGCCATATTTGTAGGCTGCTTGAGCAACCCCTGAATGAAAACGGTAATCATACCATTCTAGTAAAAGAAGAATTGTTTTGTTCTTGGACATAATTAGGTATGGAAAATACATTCATAAGTTAAGGTTTTTACTAATTCATCCAATTTAGATGAATTAGAAAGACTTATGAAGCCTAATTATTTAACGTAAGGAAGAACGTTTGTAAATTCTCTAATGAAACGGACGAAGTTTGTTTCTTTAAATAATCCAACGCAGTAAAAATATAAAAGAAAAAATAGGGGCAAAATACTTCCTCTTGGGATTTTTAGTATAAACGGATTCACAACGGTAGTGATTTAATGAATGTTTGTTTCCGGAATGACTCATTAATCTACGAAGAGCATCTTGAAAAAGATATTTTCGCCTATTAGATACTTATAAGAGAAGGCTAGGTAACGGGTGTCCTACCCATGAAAGTAGCACCTTAGTAATTGGTTCAGTGTAGACAGTCGAATATAAAAGAACCAACAGTCTTTACAATTTTCTAATGGATAGTATAAAATCCTTAATTGCTGGGTTTCGCTTGTTGGAGAAATTTTTAATTTAAAGAACAGGTTGAATGGACTTTATTTTACGTACCATTTTCGTATCCTTATTTTGACCCAAAGTCCCTTGAATAGAGACTTTTTTACCTATCATGCCCATCAATGCCTCTTTGTTGAGCTTTACATAGCTGTATTCAATGAGGTATTTTTCTTTAGTCGGCAACTCTAGAAAAAATCCTTTCTTCGTTCTTCTTATAGTACCTTGTAATGAACCAGAACTATTGGGTTTAGAAGAGGGTTGCTTTACGGAGGATCCTCCACTGTTGATCGATTTGATATTTTGCAACATCGTTTTTTCTTTCCACTTCACTTTCGCGCCCTCGATGGTGACTTTTTTTCCTCTAAATTGTTCGACAAGCGATTTATTTTCTTTCACGTAAGAATATTGCAGGAAGTATTGCTCACCTTGGGAAACATTCAATACCCAACCTCCTTTTGTTAAGGATAATTTTCCTTCGAAAGATTCTATTTGTTTGGGGCTCGCAAATAAATGGAGGTTGAGTATTAAAAAAGCGATAAAACCTATGGATAGATGGAAGGTATTTTTCATGATAGTGCTTCTGAGTATTTATAATTACAAAAGAATAATAGTTGTTTAACAGGCTTAAAACAATCAGGGATAATCAAAAATAGATCCTGTTTTTTGAAATGAGAATACAAC
>CAJWYM010000064.1 GCA_913049555.1 uncultured Opitutia bacterium | reverse complement strand
AGTGAATAATAGGAGGCTTCTAATCATGGGTTTTACAATTATATATGTTTAGTCACAAGGACATGTTTTGTATTGTGAGGTTTTATTTTTATCTTTTTTTATCAAGCTTTGAGGGTAATCGCAGAGTTGAGCTATCCCACAAAAATTATAGATCTGAAACTAGCTTATATTGTTAATGATTAGTTATTGATTTGTTCAAAGTCAACGGGTGATTTATATCCTGTAGCAGAGTGCATTCGTTTTTTGTTATAAAATACTTCAATCCACTTAAAAATGCTTATTTTCGCCTCTTGTTTTGTTTTGTATTCGCAGCGATGAACCCGTTCATTTTTGAGAGTCGAGAAAAAGACTCTGATTTTGCATTGTCATAGCAATTTCCTTTTCTGCTCATACTTGCAGTGATTGAACTTTCAGATAAAAGTGTTCGATCACTTTTACTTGTATATTGGACACCTCTATCTGAGTAAAATAGTAAGTCTTTTGACCGCTTCTTAATTCGATTGAGCGCCATTTTCAAAGCATCCTCTACTAAATTGGATGCGAGGGAATCTGAGAAAGACCAATCTGCAATTTTTCTGATCTAAGAATCCAACACTACTGACAAATAGAGCCAACCCTCAGAGGTTCTGATATAGGTAATGTCTCCTTGCCAAACGCTGTTTACTGCTTTGATCTCTTTATTTAAAGGCAAAATGTTAGACGCAATAGAGTTATTATGCTCACTGTCAGTGGTTTTGGGAATAAATCGTTTTCTTCTTCTGGGCTGCAAATCTAATTCTTTCATGAACCTAGAAAGGCGATTTTTACCAATCGCATTACCTTCTGATCTGAGAGCAGGCAACATTCGATCAAGTCCGTAAGTTTGCCTAGATTCATCAAAAACCTCTAAAATCTTACTTTTGACATGTTCACTTTGTTGTGCTCGGAGTCCGATTTCACCATGAGCATAGAGTCTATAAAGTTGGTAATTAATGCCAATTTGGTCGCAAAGTTTCCCAACGGGAAATTGATTTTTTAGCTCTTCTGCCATTTGAAACTTCTCTTTATTGGTTCGCTGACAATCCCAACCGTTTTTTTAATATCTCACAACGCGTCAGTAGTTCTTGGTTTTCTTTTTTTAGTCTTAGATTTTCAGCAAAAACATCCGCTTAATCCTGCGCTGACCTATGGAGTCCCCCGGAGGGGACTCCATAGGTCTTTTTCCACTTATGCAAATTCGAATGAGAGATACCGAAATGCTCTCCCACTTGTTTGCTGTTGCTCCGGTATGATCCCAATACGCTACAACTTCTTCTTTAAATTCCTTTGTTTATTTTTTACGACTCATATTATTAGCTTCTATAGCTAGTCGCAGATGTAAAGTTTTAGGGAGAGTTACAGTAATTTAAAATCTTTAAATATTAAAGAATAATCATGTCTACTTTTTCCGATTCACATCACAATGAAGATTACTTTTTAAGAACACCCACATATTTTGTTTTTCTATTGTCATAGAACTTAATTATTATGGGTTCATTCTTTATATATTCACAAAATTCTTTAAATGCTAAGTTATCACTCACATCATCTGATATAAAAAAACCACCAAGTCTGATTTTACTCCAAATAACAGGATAAGAGTTCTTTCTACCATTGTAGCTTTTGTCGCTATCATAATGTGCAATATCAAACAATTGCTTGTTACAAGCTAATTTTAATCCATCTTTATCTGCATAATTGAGTAACCTCCATTTATCTCTAAGATAATATGGGATTACACAACCAACATCGTCGTCATTTAAAGTATTAAAAAAAGGCATATCAATACTTGTGAGTTTTCCTTCATTAATATCATTTAGATATAATAGAAAGGAAAGGCTTGACCATCCATAGGCAACACCTGTTTCTAATATATTTACTGCATTTAACTTCTTTGCAAGATGGTATAATATCATACCGTTTCCTTCTCCACCCCAATCAAAATCCATCAAATTAGCAACTTTATAGGCATAATCAAATTCAAACTTATATTTCACCTTGATTTCATAGGGATCCTCAATTTCAAGTATCTCCATTGCATCCACATTCGAAATTGATTTTAGTCCGCACCATTTTTCGGCTTCAACAGATCTTTCTAATGTAGGATGCTGTTTTTGATTTAAAAAACGTATTAGTTCACGTAACAATTGCTTGTATAGTTTAGGACGTTTTAAAAACCAAATAATGACATTTATTCTGTGTTTAGTTATTCTTATATCCATTTCATATTTTCCCAAAAATTTTAATAATAATCATTCGTAAATTTAAAACATTTTTTTCCAATAATATTGCTTTATGAAGAGGCTTATATTTAATATAAAATATTTTAATATACTAAATCTGTGCCACTTCAAACTCTATATTGTATTTTTTCTGCGTCATAATTCTATTCTCTTTAGTTTTAGAATTACTGTCTACTTTTTCGAGTACACATCAATTTCATCAAAATGAATAAAAGTCCTTTGGAAATAGTAAACAATGCTGTTGTCGAAGAATTAGTTTGTGGTAATATAGGCAAAGGTTGAATTTAAATATGTCTAAAAAATTTGCGTAATTGCCAACATGATCAAGTTGGTATAAACAGTCTTAAAAAGTAAGTAAAATCAATGAGGATTTTTATAAGTCCTGTAATCTTATTGATTTCATCAAAAAATATAGTTCCCAATATATAAAATTAAAAACCAATACCCATACGGAGTGTAAACCTAGTAATGTCAAATAATCCAGTTCTCGTTGCCAACCCGGGTGCCCACACCGCTGCTTACAGACCTGAAATCGATGCAGCCATCAAGCGCGTCCTAGACAGTGGTTGGTATATTTTAGGAAAAGAGGTTGAAGGATTTGAAAAAGAATTTGCCTCTTACATTGGAACACAGCACTGTGTTGGTGTTGCCAACGGAACGGATGCGATTGCCATCATTTTGCAAGCCGCTGGTATCGGTCTAGGAGATGAGGTCATCACCACCTCTCACTCAGCAGTAGCGACGACCGCTGCAATTGAACAGGTAGGTGCGACTCCTGTCTTTGCCGACATAGACCCTGAAACTTTCACTCTGGATCCAGTTTCTGTGGAATCACGTATTTCTTCCAAAACAAAAGCATTGGCACCGGTTCACATCTATGGTCATCCAGTAGATATCCCTGCATTTCAAAAAATTGCATTAGAAAAAGACCTATTTCTTCTCGAAGACTGTGCTCAAGCTCATGGCGCTAAATTCAAAGGAAATTCCATTGGGCGTTTTGGGCACGCAGCAAGTTACAGTTTTTACCCGACCAAAAATTTGGGTGCCATTGGGGACGGAGGAGGAATCACAACCGATGTCGATACCTTTGCTGAGGAAATGAAAGCACTGCGCCAATACGGATGGAAAGAAAGGTATGTCAGTTCCATTGGTGGGGTAAACTCAAGGTTGGATGAGCTCCAAGCGGCGATCCTAAGAGTCAAACTTAAAGGATTGCATAAAGATATCGCTCGCCGCCAAGAAATTGCAGCTCGATACAATGAGGCTCTTGAAAACCAAGAATCCATTCTGGCACCCAAGGTAAAAGCCGACTACGAACATGCTTATCATCTTTATGTTGTGCTAGCTGAAGATCGTCAAAAACTGGAGCAACACCTCAAGGCAGAAAGTATAAATTCTACCTATCATTACCCTCTTGCAATCCACCAACAATCCGCTTACGCCCAAAGGATTCGAGGTGGGGATGATCTACCAGTAACGGAACACGTCTATAAAAATGTGCTTTCTCTTCCAATGTATCCTGAATTGACAGAGAAAGAAATCGCAAGAGTTTGCAAGGCACTAGAAAGTTTTTAAAAGCTTGAAAATCCTGCACACCATTCACTCAGCAAAGCTGGAAGGGGGAGGTGTCATACAAGCCATAATAGAAGTCTCTTCGGCTTTGAGCGATAGAGGAGTGGAATCTGAAATCGCCTGCTTAGACCTCCCTTCAATCTCCCATGCGATTCCTTTCAAAACTTTTCAGCTGGGAGAAAAAAACAGTTCCTATGGATACTCAAAGAAATTCAAAGACTGGATTCGCAATCATGCAGACGATTACCACGCGATTTTCATACATGGTATCTGGCAGTTCAATAGTTTAGGAGTTTTTAGTGCCTTAAAAAAGGAACAAACGCCTTATTACATTTTTCCTCATGGCATGTTAGACCCCTATTTTGCAAGTGCATTTCCCGCAAAACATATTAAAAAATGGATCTACTGGAAATGCTTTGAAAGCAAAGTATTCTCAAGAGCAAAAGCCATCTGCTTTACCTGTGAAGAAGAATTCCAATTAGCGAAGCAATCATTCAAGCCATTTCAGATTCAGCCATCAATTACCGGATTAGGAATTAAGGATCCGATACAAAATCAAGGAGTTCAATCCAAAGAATACCAAAATCAAATTCCTGAAATGGGCTCCAAGCCTTATCTTCTTTTTATCGGTAGAATTCATCCGAAAAAAGGAGTAGATCTTTTAATTAGAAGTTTTTCCCAACTCAAAGGAGAAAAAAGTCTCCCAGAAAATCTTCAACTCCTCATAGTAGGACCCTCTGAAAATCGATCTTATGATCAGCAAATCCGACAAGAATACCAAGCAATTTCTGAAAGCTTAAGAAAAAGCATCCATTTCTATGGCATGGTTCAGGACTCACTCAAATGGAGCTTTCTGTCCAATGCAGAGGCTATGATTCTGCCCTCCCATCAAGAAAACTTTGGGATTACAGTTGCTGAATCTCTCGCCCTTTCCATTCCTGTGTTGATTTCTAATAAAGTGAACATTTGGAGAGAGGTTAAAAATGCTGAAGCTGGATTTGTAGCTGAAGATACCCTCGAAGGGACCAAACAACTTTTACAAGAATGGACCGAATATTCCGAAAAAGAGAAGTTGCAAGTGAATGCCAGAAAGTGTTTTGATAGTCACTTTCATAGTCTAAAAACCGCTCATAATATTATAAATCTTCTCAAACAATCATGAAAATTCTCGTCACTGGCTCCTCAGGTTTAATTGGCTCCGAAGTATGTGTTCACTTTCACGGATTGGGTCATAAAATTTGTGGTGTAGATAACAATCAAAGGGCGATCTTCTTTGGAGAACAGGGAGATACCAGATGGAATCAAAAACGTCTCATTGAATCTCTCTCTAACTTTGAACATCATGAATTAGACATAAGAAATCGAGATGCGGTCCTCGAGTTGATTAAAAAGCTCCAACCGGATGCGATTGTTCACACAGCAGCACAGCCTTCCCATGACCGTGCCGCTGCAATCCCTTTTGATGATTTTGATACCAATGCGGTAGGAACTCTGAATCTTTTAGAAGCTGCAAGACAACATTGCCCAGAGAGTCCATTTGTTCACATGTCTACAAATAAGGTATACGGAGATGCTCCCAATAAGCTCCACTTAATTGAAAAAGACACAAGATGGGAGTACGGGGATTCTGAATATGAACATGGAATAGCAGAATCTTTTACAATCGACCAATCCAAACATTCCCTCTTTGGGGCCTCTAAAGTAGCTGCCGATGTTATGGTCCAAGAGTATGGACGTTACTTTGAGATGCCTACTTGCTGTCTTCGAGGCGGATGTCTAACCGGTCCAAATCACTCTGGGGTAGAGCTTCATGGCTTTCTTAGTTATCTAGTAAAATGCAACTTAACTGGAAAAGAGTACTCAGTGTTTGGATATAAAGGAAAACAAGTCCGTGATAATATTCATTCCTTCGATGTTGCTCGATTTATTGAAGAATTCATTGAAAGTCCCAGATCTGCAGAGGTCTACAATATCGGAGGGGGAAAGAACAATACCTGCTCGATTCTGGAAGCTTTTAAAATCGCCGAAACATTCAGCGGTAAAGAACAAAAATATACTTACGTAGACAAGAACCGCGAAGGCGACCATATCTGTTACTACAGTGACCTACGTAAAATGAAAGAACATTTTCCAAATTGGGACATTACAGTAAGCTTAGAGGAAACAATCCGCCAAATTGTTGAAAACTGGCAACAAAGATAAAGGATTCGTGCTAGACTAGTCGTAAATCCTAATTTTCATTTTCCAAAGGCCAAATCCAAACAGATTTGGCCTTTTTTGTGTTCTCCCCTATCGAATCAGACCTTCTACCATTTTTTTCACATAAGGACTGTAAGTAAAAATTCCATCCCTCATACATCTGGAAAGATAACTGTGCCCTCGAGAATCTTGAGCCTGTAAAACATATTCATTTTTACCCTGAACTGAAAAGAGGCTCCATTTAATTTTTATTTGTGAATTCAGTTCTACTTCGAAGTCTAAAATAGAATCCTCACTCAAGACCTCAGACCACAAAGATTTTGGATAAGGGTGTTTGAATTCTAATTCTTTTAATCCTCGCAAAACAGCAATCCATTTTGGAATTGAAGTCTGATCTCCCAAGAGGTTCCCAGAGCCATCTTCTAAAAAAAAGTTTCCCGAACGTTTCAATACAATTGGGTTTGCAGCTTTAGAAAAGATTTTAATTTTCTTAATTTCTTTCTCTTCAACGAAATCAAACAATTTTTTATCCATCCAATCAAGTGGCTTATTGGACCAATTTTCCATAATTTTTGCCAAATAGATCTTGCCGGTATTTCCATTTCTAATAAATCTTCTCCCCTTTCCATCCTCTTCTCCTATCTCTATTACAAACACATCACCCTTATAATTTTTTAACCTTAAGCTCTTTTTACCAATGGATCGTCTCTGAGCCACTCTTTCATCGGTTGAAACGAATCGAGACATATCCATCTCTCTAAGATCAGAGATCATTGCATTCAGATTCGTGGAGCAACGAATCCCTAAAAAATCAGGTAAAACCCAATGATTTTCCACTTTTTTAAAATGCAAGACCCCCTGATCTACCGTCTCATAATAAAAAGATAATTCTATCTCTTCAAATTCTCCATAGTCTTCAAGAAATGGAAAGGCATCCTCAATTAAAAGATCTTTTTTTTGGTCTTGGTTGCAGGATATGAGTGAAACTAAAATGAGAGCGAGGGTAAAAATCTTAAAACAAGTAAAGTCTGTAAGTTCTTTCATGCTAATTAACAATGAAAATTTTAAATTTTTATTGAATCCTATTCTTAAAAATTGTCATCCCAATCACTCACAAACTCATCTCTTCACCAGATCGAATACAAATTATCTTCTCTGAGACTCTCAACCAAACCTTATGAGCACTAGGATTATACAACCGCTTGCCATTCACTGAAAATTCTAAATTTCTAGCAGCTTCCGTGTAGCGATAAATCTCTAAGTTTGTTGCCGCCCAATAAGATTCCGCTTGCTTCGCTATAGAGCCGAGAAGTTTTTCAAATCGTCCCCATTGACTCTCTTGCTCGAACTCAAAACTATGTCCCCATACATATAAAAGCTGAGGACCAAGCTTTCGACTCAAAGTAAAAAAACGATCGATCCAATTTTCAGTCAACCTTTTATCATGGCAGGTTGGGTGCCATTCCATCCAATCATCTGGTAAATGAAAACCTTCATGACTTTTTACAGTCCTACCATAGAGAATCCCTGTTTTTTTAATGATTTCTATCGATTTTGAATCATAAGCTCCATAAGGATAAGACATCCCTCGAACAATAGAATCCGTAAGATCTTCCAGCTCTCTGCGATCTTCTAAAAACTCAGAAAATACTTTTTCCATAGGCAATTTTTCCATCCATGGATGATGGCAGCTATGGCAGGCCACCTCATGTCCAGAATAAAGAGAGGCTAGATTTTCTTTTTTGATAAAATTTTCTGTTCCCAGATAGCCTGAATTTAAATGAAAAGTGCCCTTCAAACCATATTGATTCAACAATCCTACCAATTTCTCATCTTGTATTTGACCATCGTCATAACTAAAAGTAACAGCAAACTGCTTCCCATCAGGCCATAAAAAATGCTGGAGATCATTCATAAGTCCTAAAATACTGAAAGAAAAAACAAACGCAAGCTCCCCAAATGGAAACAAATACTGAGGATTGGATCGGTTTTTCTCTTTTTTTGACTCTATCTGACAGCAAGGCATCCAACTAGTATTATTGTTGCTTGGGATTTAACAACCCTGGGCTCCAATTCCCAATTATCTCATTTTCTTATTGCCTAGGATTTTGGCTTGGCCAATACTGATTATAGGCTGGGTCCTATGCAACGGACGACAGGTGAACTCCGCCAGGACCGGAAGGTAGCAACGGCAGCCATGCTCTTCGTGTGCTTTAGGGTGCCTGGCCTACTTTTTTTAATTTAATCTATGAGTGTCGGATATCAAGTAATTGCAAGAAGGTGGCGTCCCAAGCAGTTCACAGAACTGGTAGGCCAAGATCACATCGTTCGCACACTTAAAAATGCGATCGACCAAGATCGCATCGCTCACGCTTATTTGTTTGTTGGTCCTAGGGGAACAGGCAAGACAACTTCAGCTAGACTCTTTGCGAAATGCCTGAACGCTGAGGGAGCTCCTAATATTAATCCTGACAATGACTCCGAGTTGTCCCAAGCGATTATGAATGGGAATTGTATGGATGTCATAGAGATCGATGGCGCTTCCAATAATAATGTAGATCAAATTAGAGATTTGCGCGACAACTGCCAATATGCTGCAGCCCAATGTAGATTTAAAATCTACATCATAGATGAAGTCCATATGCTCTCAACGCAGGCGTTCAATGCGTTATTAAAGACTTTAGAAGAGCCTCCTTCCCATGTAAAATTTATTTTTGCAACTACAGAATCACAAAAGGTACTTCCCACCATTGTATCTCGCTGTCAAAGATTTGAATTTCGTCCTATTCCTCAAGAAGTCATCTGTGAGAAGTTGACAAATATCTGTGAATCAGAAGGCATTTCCATTGATGAAGTTGCACTGCAAACCGTTGCTAGAATGGCTAACGGAGGTATGAGAGATGCTCAATCCATCTTAGATCAATTGATCTCATTCTGTGGAACTAAAATCACAGAATTGGATGTCTTGAATGTATACGGACTCGCCTCTCAGGACACTCTCTATCGTCTTGCTCAAGCAATTTGCAGGATGCAATATCAGGACCTTATCCATATTGTGGACGAAATTGCCCACGAAGGAAGAGACCTTTATAGAACTTTGATGGATCTCCAATTTACATTTAGAGAAGTCATGCTGGAAAGTATCCGCTCGGGGGGACACACAGATAAATTTGGAGCCAATCTATCCACAGAATCCTACATGCGTATTTTAAGTGCGCTTCAAGAAGGTGAAATTTCCGTAATGAGGGGTTTGTCTGAAAGAGCTAATTTCGAAGTTGTATTGCTGAAAGCTGTTGAAGCGAGTCGAGCTCGAGCAATTGATTCTCTGATGAGACAAATCAAAGATGTGGCCGAGGCTCTTCCTGAGGAAGAGGTAAAAAAAAAAATAGAGATTAGTCAAACGGAACCCCTAAACGACTCCTCATCCATTCTTGCCGATCCACCCCCCAATTTAGAAAAAAAAGATTCTCTCGACCGCTCCCTAGAAAATCAAAAATCCAAGATCGTTAAAAAGCCTTCTCAACCAAGTTCTCCTGAGTCACCCTCCCATCCATCAAGCACTTATCCTTCAAGACCCTCTAAAAAAAATTCTCCTAAATCAGAGAGCCCTCAATCCCCAAAACAAGACTCAATCCCTGCGTTAAAGCCGGGAAAAAAACTTACCGGAGATTTATCTACGATCTTTCAAGAGCAAAAAGACGCAACCCCGATCACGAACCCCCAAGCCATCCATAAGGCTCAAGATCCTAGTGAACTTGCTAAAGACATAGAAAATCTTAAATCTCAGTTGTCGGATGGCATTTTAGATAAACTAGAGAAGGATTACCGTGCCCATTTTACAAACATTCTCACTTGGGAACAAATTGAAGAACTAAAAAAGCAATCTTTAGGGAACTAAAGACCGCTTTACCTCTATTTTACAGCAGATCATGCACCCCATTCTATCCTGCAAAGAATCTCTCGACTTTGAAACTCAATACTTTCAATCCTCTGGTTTCAGTGAGTACGCTGCAATGGAAAAAGCAGGAATCGCAGCTGGAAATCAAATACTTTGCGATTATAAAGAAATTACAAACCAAGCGTCCTCTCTTCATTGTTTAGTTCTTATTGGAAAAGGACACAATGGAGGAGATGCTCTCTTATCAATGGCTCAGATAGTAGAGGTGTATAAAACTTTTCATTCAAAAGTTGAAAATGAAAGCTTCCACAAAAAAATCACTTTCGACCTTATTTCAACCCATTCATCCGAACAACTTCGAAAAAACACCCAAAGGGCCCTTCAATTTTTATTATCCAAGCTGAAGCCCGAGAAATATTATTTTTACGAGGGCTCTTCAAAACCGGATCTCATAGATTTCGAAAATAAAAAATACCAAATATGTTTAGATGGAATTTTAGGCATGCAATTCAAATCTCCACTCAGTGGATTTACAAAAGATCTAATTTTATTTCTAAACAACCACATTTCTATACAATTCAAAGCCTCAATCGATCTACCTTCCGGAGTTTCAGATCAATGGGATAAAAATGCCTCCATAGCAGACTTTACTTATGCTACTGGAATTTATAAAAAACCTTTAATCAATCGAAATCTCCAAGATAAAGTGGGTAGGGTTCGTTACTTAGACCTCGATTTTTTTAGTAAATCGCAACCAAAAACCAACTTAAAAATTCTAACGAAAGAGATTTTATTGCCTCTGCAAAAAATGCGCCCCGCGCTTACTGAAAAAAGGCAATTTGGGAAATTAGCTCTATTGGGTGGCTCTTTTGAAATGCCGGGTGCAATTGCAATGGCCTGTCACTCCGCCCTTCAAAGTGGTTCAGGATTGATCCAAGCTTTCACCGTTCCCCAACACATTCCTAATCTTGCCATCGAATACCCGGAAATCATGTGGATGAGTTGTCCCGTTAATACTAAAGGTTGGATCTCTGGAGATCCGGACCCTATTCTTGAAAGTATGGATTCTTTTGCTGAGGTTTCGGTTGTTGGTCCAGGAATGGGTCGTCATCCTGAAACCCTTGAATTCCTAAAATATCTTTTACCAAGACTCAAAGGAACCTTAATTCTTGATGCAGATGCATTGATACACTCCATTTTAGAAACTCGTTTGGACCAAGTATGGAAGGCAGAGAATGTTATAATCACCCCTCATCATGGCGAATTCAAACGACTTTTTCAGCGAGATTTGAAAACCCAATCCTTAGATTCTCAGTTTCTAGAATATTGCAGACAAAGAAAATTATTGGGAGTACTAAAAGGTCCTCAAACTCGCATTACAAATGGCAAAGAGCTTCTAATCAATCCAACAGGAGGTCCGGTTCTCTCAAGAGGCGGTAGTGGGGATATATTGTCCGGTCTCATGGGTTCAACGATTGCCCAACTTCAAGATTTACCCATTCTCGAAAATGTTGCGAGAGCTGTATTTTGGCATGGCTTGTCCGCTGATTTGACAGCTCAAAGACAAGGACAAGTAGCCATTCGAACTACTTCCTTTATCGAACATTTTTCAGAGGCATTGAGGATATCTACTTGAGAATTGATCCTTTAAGTATTAATTTAAGTAAAATTTATATGATCATAAAATATTTTAATTCTGCTTTACTATTGCTTTTCTTATCCCTGCCTATTTTTGGAAAAAATACCCTGTTACCTGACGAATCTTTGGACAGAGGAAATTCACTAGTCTCTTTAAACGGCTTATACAAACTTACCCTTCAAGAGGATGGGAATTTGGTACTGTATCAAAAAAATGAAGCTATTTGGTTTACAGGAACCCAAGGTCAAGCGATCCAAAGTTTAACCATGCAAACCGATGGCAATGCAGTATTGTACAAATACAGTGGGGCCTCCGCATGGGATTCTAAAACTTCTGGAAATCCTAATTCTTATTTAGTGCTCCAAGACGATGGAAACTTAGTTGTCTATAAACGTGTTGCCATTTTTTCAACGCTCACTTCAAAAAAATAACTTTCCATATGAAAGATATCGAACCGATAGAGCTTGCCAAGCAAGAACTCAAAGACAACCGATATCGCTGTAATCTTATGGAGGAATGTCTGGAAATTTCAAACAGAGATCCAGAAAAAGCGGAAAATCTTTACATTCAAAAAAGAATTTTTGAAATCAAACAGGAAGGGCACTTATCAGGAGAAAAAGAGCTGCGCCCGATGTTGATGCCCCTTTTGATTCTCTATTCTTTAGGGATTTTACTGGTAGCTTTTTTGGTTTACATTTTCGTAAAACCTTAAATGCAATTAAAAATCATTTAAATTCGTAAAAGAACCCCTCATGTGATCGCTTCTTGACCTTGTCGAAAAATATCCTCAGGCTAGAGAATTGGCTACTACACTAACAATAAAATAGAAATAAATACAATGGCAGTAAAAATCGGTATTAATGGATTCGGTAGAATTGGACGTTTAGTTTTTCGTTCCCTCGTGGATCAAGGCTTATTAGGTTCTGAAGTAGAAGTGGTTGCAATCAACGACTTAGTCCCTGCTGAAAACCTCGCATATTTATTAAAATACGATTCCACTCAAGGTCGCTTCAATGGAACTGTGGAAGCAGATGGGGAATCATTAATTGTCAATGGCAATAAGATTAAAACACTTTCTGAACGTGCAGGCCCTTCTGCCCTTCCTTGGGGAGAACTCGGGGTAGAAATCGTAATCGAATCTACTGGATTGTTTGTTCAAGATGAAAAAGCAAGAGGTCACATCGAAGCGGGTGCAAAAAAAGTAATCATTTCCGCACCAGGAAAAGGAGACGTCAAAACGGTCGTAATGGGTGTGAATGATGATGAATTGACTGCAGATCATGATTTGATCTCTAATGCTTCTTGCACCACAAATTGCTTGGCTCCACTTACTAAAGTAATTTTAGACAATTTTGGAATTGAAGAGGGTCTTATGACAACTGTTCATAGTTACACAGCCACTCAAAAAACAGTAGATGGTCCTTCACCTAAGGATATGAAAGGTGGAAGAACTGCGGCTCTTAATATTATACCTTCGACTACCGGAGCTGCCAAAGCAGTTGGACTTGTTCTTCCTGAAGTTCAAGGCAAACTTACTGGAATGGCCTTTAGAGTGCCAACTCCTACGGTCTCTGTAGTTGACTTGACCGTCAAAACAGAAAAAGCAACTTCCTATGAAGAAATTTGTGCGACTGTCAAAAAAGCATCTGAATCTGGACCTTTGAAGGGGATCCTAGAATACACGGAAGACGAAGTAGTTTCCTCTGATTTCATTCACTATCCTGCATCCTCCATCTTCGACGCTGGCTCTGGAATCGCATTGAATGACAAATTTTTCAAATTAGTCACTTGGTACGACAATGAGTGGGGCTACAGCAATCGCTGTGTAGACTTGTTGAAAAAAGTAGCTAAATTTCTTTAACATCAAACCTGGAGGGTATTCCTATGGCGGAAGTAAAAACCGTTAAGGACGTAGATTTCTCAGGAAAAAAAGTATTTGTGAGAGTGGACTTTAATGTCCCCCTCACTTCTACCTGTGAAATTTCCGACGACACAAGAATTGATGCGGCATTGCCAACAATTCAGTTTTTAATTGAAAGAAACGCTCGAGTGGTTTTGGCCAGTCACCTAGGCAGACCTAAAGGTGAAAAAAAGCCTGAACTTAGTCTTGCACCCGTTGCAAGAGCCCTTGCAAACAAACTTAAAAAGCCAATTGTATTTGCCAAAGATTGCATAGGACCGGAGGCAGAAAAAGCTGTAAATGCTCTTAACAACGGCGATGTTTTACTTTTAGAAAATCTTCGCTTCTATGCTGAAGAAGAAAAAAATGTTTCTGAATTTGCTGAATCTTTAGCGAAACTGGCTGATATTTACGTCAACGACGCATTCGGAACGGCTCATAGAGCTCACGGTTCTACAGAGGGGATTACTCATTTCGTAGATACTTGTGTAGCAGGACTGTTGATCGAAAAAGAGCTCGACTATTTAGGAGAGAAAACCAGTGCTCCGGAAAAACCATTCACTGTGATCCTTGGAGGAGCAAAAGTCAGCGACAAAATTAAAGTCATTGATACCCTTCTTGAAAAAGCAGACACAATCATTATAGGCGGTGCTATGGCTTATACCTTTGCGCTTGCCAATGGAAAAAAAATCGGCGACAGTCTCAGCGAACCTGACAAAGTCGACGTTGCACAAGCTGCAATGGATAAAGCCAAATTAAAGGGCGTCCAATTTTTGCTACCTGTAGATACGATGATTGTGGATTCTTTGGACTTTGGTGCAAAGACCGTTGGAAACACTCAAATTATTGAAGGCGACATTCCAGATGGATGGGAAGGCGTAGATATTGGACCTAAATCGACCGCTCTTTTTAAGGAGGCCATTGCATCCGCAAAAACAATTCTATGGAATGGACCGATGGGGATCTTTGAAATTGAAGCTTGCTCAAAAGGCAGTTTTGCGGTCGCTGAGTCTGTTGCAAATAGCAATGGAACCTCGATCATTGGGGGAGGAGACTCTGTAAAAGCAATTAAAAGTAGTGGTTACTCCGATAAAGTTACCTTTATGAGTACAGGCGGTGGGGCTAGTCTAGAATTCCTTGAAGGTAAAGTGCTACCTGGGGTTGCAGCATTAGATAAAAAATAAAAGAAAATCAATCATGGGTAGAGTTAAATATTTAATCGCAGGAAATTGGAAAATGAACAAGGTGACCTCTGATGCTTCTGATTTAGCAAAAGAGATCCAACACCAAGCTGGGAATCAAACGGCGGTCAATGTAGTGGTTTGTCCCCCATTTACCTCCTTACAAAGCGTTAGCAATCTAATCAAAGACTCCAACGTTCAGTTGGGTGCACAAAATATGAGTGCTGAATCAAGCGGCGCCTTTACAGGAGAGGTTTCTGCTGAAATGTTGCGTGATTTACTGACAAATTACGTTATTTTGGGTCACAGTGAGCGACGTGCTTACTATGGTGAAACGGATGAAGTCGTGAATCGCAAAGTGCATGCAGCATTAGAAAACAGTTTAAAGCCTATTTTCTGCGTTGGGGAAACTTTGGAACAAAGAGAGGCCGGTCAGACACTTTCAATCATACAAGATCAAATCAAAAGTGGCTTGATTCATGTGACTGCAGATAAAGCGGATTCAATTGTCGTTGCTTATGAGCCTGTATGGGCTATTGGAACTGGCAAAACTGCTACTCCTGAAATGGCTCAAGAAGTTCATTCTGAAATTCGCAAGCAACTTTCAGAATTATTCAATGCCGATGTAGCCTCCAAGATTAAAATCTTATACGGCGGTTCTATGAAACCAGAAAATGCAGATGAGTTGCTGGCCCAAGAAGACATTGATGGTGGTCTCATTGGGGGAGCCGCTTTAAATGCAAGATCATTCTGTGGGATTATTGAATCTGCGATTCGATTGTCCGCATAAGATTGATTGACATTCTAGCATTTCTGAAATGCGACCTTTATCATAAAGGTCGCATTTTTTATTTATTACACTTTGATTGCTTCAATTCCGTTCCGAATCCATTCACCAATTCAGAAAAAATAAAATTCTTAAAAGACAGCCTCCTAAATCGACCACGAACCTAACTTCAAACAATTAAAGAACTGATTTTGGGATACTACAGGCACCTGAGGACGTTTGAATTCTGAAAACGCCATTTGGCAATCCTTAAAACTATCAGTAACAGATCCATTTGACCCGATCTTTAAAGATTCTTTTTTCAGAGAGCGTGCTTGTCAGTTTTCATTTAGTTTTAGATCCCCCAATCAAGCGGTATTTCATTCTCCAATGTGGGCATTTGCATTGCTATTTACTTCTATTTTTTCTCTTTCTTGCTCTTCTAAACCTAAACCTATAAGTTTCCCATCTAATACAATAAACCTAAATAACTCAGTTGAGAGTAGAGAATATCATCAATATTATGATTCG
>CAJWYM010000063.1 GCA_913049555.1 uncultured Opitutia bacterium | reverse complement strand
CTGTTCTGAGAGCTGCGACTAAGCGGATGACTAGAAACGAACAGGGTGGATCTATCGTTCTGCTCTCTTCGGCGGTTGCCAAACATGGCTACCCGAACCACGAAGCCATTGCTGCTGCTAAAGCGGGAATTCTAGGATTGGCCAAATCTGCGGCAGCCACCTACGCAGCTAAAAACATTCGAGTGAATACCGTGTTACCCGGTTTGGTAGACACCCCTCTTAGTAGCAAAATCGTCCAAAACGAGGCCGCACTTAAAGCCTCGGAGAAAATGCATGCCCTCGGACGCATTGGAAAATCTTCAGAGGTCGCTGCTGCGATTCAATGGTTGTTTTCAAATGAAAGTTCATGGGTAACCGGGCAAGAAATTGCCATTGATGGGGGGCTTTCTTCTGTTCACAGTTCGATCCGTTAGTTTTTTAAAGAGAATCTCACTGAATATCAAGGAAGTCCCATCTTTTATGAATCCTTGGAATAAGCTCTTTTCTCAATGAAATGTGCCCTAATTTTTACCTAAAATTTGCTTTATTTTAGATCGATCGAATGTATTGAAGATCTGATCTTTACTCAGATAGCCTTTACGCGCCATAAGAATTCCCTCATGGACATATTCTAATTGTTTTGTGCTGTGTGCATCCGGATTGATGGAACAAATCAATCCCTTCTCTTGAGCATGGATCCACAAACGCCAATCCATATCCAAACGATAGGGGTTGGCATTCAATTCTATGATTTTTTCGTTGGCAATTGCGCAATCTATAATTTTTTGACTATCGATTTGATAGGCATCCCTTCGGAGCAAAAGCCTCCCGCTCATGTGTCCTAACATGGTGGTCTCAGGATGCTCCAATGCTTGGATGATTCGCTTTGTCATCCCATCATAATCCAAACCGAAACGACTGTGCACAGAAACAACTACATAATCCAACATATTCAATACCTGCTCCTCAATATCTAAGGACCCGTCTTTTAAAATATCGCACTCAATTCCGGAAAATAGATGGCAAGTATGGCCCTCGTTGTTCAAGGATTGGATCTGATTCAATTGTTCTAGAATCCGTTCTTCGTCTAAACCATTTGCCTGAAAACTCGCTTTTGAATGATCTGCGATTCCTAAGTAATTCCAACCTAAATGCTCGGCTGCGCCTCTCATCTCTGCCAAAGTATTGTGTCCATCGGATGCAGTGGTGTGGTTATGAAAACAACCTTGAATGTCCTCCCATCGAACCAAGTCCTTGATTTCTCTTTTAAGCCCCATCTCGACTTCGTGAATCCCCTCGCGAAGAACAGGCTCTATCCATTGAATCCCGAGAGCCTCATAAGCTTGCTCTTCACTTTCTGCATAGACAGGACTCAAGCTCTCATCAATTGGTTCCATGCCCCACTCGCTTAATTTGAAACCGAGTTTATGTGCTTGCTTGCGGAGCAAAATGTTATGTTCTTTTGATCCTGTAAAATGAAGTTTTGAAAATCCAAAGACTTCTAAGGGAACTACACGGAGGTCCACTTGAAGTCCATTTTCTAAACGAACAGAGGATTTTGTCTCCCCATGATTCGTGATTGCTGCGACCTTTGGTTCCACCATATTAACAAAACAATCCATTACTCTGGCAGGCTCTTTTGAAGCGACAATCAAATCCACATCCTTTACCACTTCTTTTCCTCTTCTTACACTGCCAGCTACAGAAACCCTTTGAACCTCTGGACAAGCTTCCAGATTCCGTTTCACCCAATCGGCATATTCTCGAGCCTCAATGCCAAGGAAAAGAGTTGAAAATTTTTCTAAATTCTCAATTCCATGCAAAATATTTTCAGCGGTCTTCTTACCAAATCCCTTCAGAGTAGATATTTTATTCTCTTGGCATGCTTTTTTTAATTTTTCCAAATCATCAAAGCCTGCGTTGGCTAATAATTTGACTTTTTTAGATCCTAAAGAAGGAATCTGCAACAAATCCAACCATCCCTGAGGAATGGATTCCTTGAGATTGTCATAGAATTCAAGATTTTCCGTTTCATAAAGAGTCGATACTTTCTCTCGAATTGCTTTACCAATACCAGGAACAGAATCTAGGTCATTTTCTTTTACTTTCTGCCTCAACTCTTCCTCGCTGATAGCCGTTTGTAAAAAACGTGCTGCCCCGGTGTATGCTCTAATTTTAAAAGGATTTTCACCTTTTAATTCTAAAAAGACGGCAATTTCTTCAAATATATCTGCGATGCGGTTTTTATCCATAAGTTGAAATTTTAAAAAGACCAAATTTTTGGTATTAAAAACATACAAAAAGCAAAATAAAGCAAATTTAGGGGGAGTCCAATTTTTAGAAAATCAGAAAATCGGTATCCGCCAACGCTATAAATATAGGTATTTGTCTGGTAGCCAATGGGAGTTGTAAAACTTGCGGATGCAGCCACGCAAGCCGCAACGATGAAAGGTCGGGCATCCACTTCAAGAGTGGCGGATAAGCTCAAGGCAATCGGTGCCATCAAAACAATCGTCGCATTGTTTGACAACATCTCGGTGAGAATTGAAGTTGTGAGGTACATTACAGCCAACATAATATAGGGTCTCATTTCAGGAGTAGCCATTTGAGTGACCAGATTCACTAAAGTTTGAGCAAAGAGTGTAGAGGCACCGCTTTTTTCCATCATAATTCCCAATCCCAACATGCCGTAAATCAACATGAGAATGCTCCATTGAATAGAATCGTAGCCTTGCTTTGATTTCAAGCAACCCGTAACAAATAAAATGGCCACTCCAATAGCTGCAGCGGCTACGATAGGCATAACTCCAAAAGATGCGCAAGCAATAACTCCCAGTATCGTCGCCAATACAATTGGCATTCTACGGCTCGCGTTCTTGTCAACCTGATGCACTGGACGATCTAAAAGAACCAAATCCCCGCTCTTTCTCAGCGAATCAATGGCCTGATTGGTTCCCATAATTAGAAGGGTATCTCCAGCAGCCAATCGAGTGGTGTATAACTTATCTCTTACATTTCTACCATGTCTATGGATGGCGAGTACAACCACTCGGTATCTTTGACGGAAATTGATTTCTCGAATTGTTTTCGAAATTAAAGAGGAAGTTGGAGTGATCACAGATTCGCCAATGACTCCTTGATTGACCGCAATCTCCTCAAGCCCATGACTGTCTTCAACACCACTCATAAAATGAAGCTCATCCACTCCTACCGCAGCGAGTCCACTTGCACGACAAGACAAAATAATCCTATCCCCTGCGAGCAATGGCTCTTTCTTCAACTCCCCTTCCGTAGCAACTCCATTCCGAATAATCTCTACAACCCTCATTCCACGTTTGAGAACATCAATCTCTCCCAATGCCTTCCCAATAATATCCGAATCGTGTCGAACAAAAATTTCTGTAAAATATTCTGTTTTTTCCTCATCCGATAAAATGGAAGTTAAAGTCTCTCGTTTTGGAATTAATTTATTGGCAAATAAAAGCAAATAGAGGGTGGCTATAAACAGCAGCGGCAACCCAACCTTACCCAACTCAAACATAGAAATTGGCTCATGACCTGCTTTTTGTATGATGCTACTACCCAGAATATTGGTGCTGGTCCCGATCAATGTACAACATCCACCAAAAATCGAAGCATAGGAGAGAGGAATGAGTAATTTCGATGCAGGGATATTCATATTCCTCGCCAAACTCATCACGACTGGAACAAAAACAACCACTACGGGTGTGTTGTTTATAAAAGCTGAAATAACGGCCACCGAAAGTATTAGGATCAACATAAGTTGACGATAAGACAAATTCTGCAAGCCTCCTAAAAAGGATGAAAAACGCTCAATAGCTCCGCATCGATTCAAGGCTTCACTGATGACGAACATAAAGGCAATTGTCACCGCAGCAGGATTTGCAAAAACGGACAACAATTCATTTACAGTTGGAATTTTTTCCGAATCGGCAAAGGCAGCCACCCCAATAAGGATCCCAAAGAGAGAGACGGCTGTAACATCCGTGGAGATTTTCTCCCATATAAAACTACCCAGTGAGATTATGAGTAGACAAACTACTAGAATAATTTCCCAACTCATAATTTAACCAAAAAACTGCTTGTTATACGCCCAGCAATCTCGGGGTCGATCGATTAGAGTAAGAAAACATCGATCCGGAGAAACTTCAAAATACTTTTCTAAATAATCAAAAATCACCCCTCCTAGCGCTCTTCGGTCCTCTTCTGAACCCGGGATTCCCAGAGACTCAATCTGGACATGTGCAGCCAATTCTTGCGAGCCCCCAAAAATGAGACTTTCATTGACTTCCAATGAGACCATCACAAATTTTTCAGATTTTTTAAGCGATTCCGCGACCCGTTTTGATAAGCCTGATAAATTTTTCTGGACGCTTTGCTTGGGTTTCTGATTTATCTTTAGAGTTATAATAGGCATTCTGAACGTGAACTATAGCATTCAAAAAATGATTGTCAAAACAGAGAATTTAAATCGCTGGAGGGTTGAATTACTCCATTTAAACTCTCAAAAATAATCTTGAATACTGTAAGCTCAGCAAAATTTTCTTGCACAAATTTCCTCCCTGTATGCCCCATTTGAAGCATTCGTTCCGGAGGAAGTTCAAGCACTTTCTCCAGAGCATCCTGCAAACTGCCAACACTTTTAACAGCACATAAAAAACCAGTTCTTCCATTTTGGACCACTTCTCGGCATCCCTCTACATCTGTAGCAACTACGACTCGGCCCATAGCAGAAGCCTCCAACAAGGTTCTTGGCAAACCTTCTCGGTAAGAAGGCAGAACGATACAGTGGGCTTCTTTCATTTTACCAGTCACATCCTCGGTATGAGGTTGATATTCAAAAATAGAGCCCATACCTAATTGCTCCAACTCCTGATAATGGATCGCCGATGAGTTTTGCACATTGCAATCTCCGACAACTGAAAAATGGGCATTTGGGAATTTTTGGATGATTTTTTTTGCAGCCTGCAAATATTCCCTAACTCCTTTATCCGCTAAAATCCTGCCCAGATATAAGAAACGAATCTTTCCAGAATCTTGAGGCAAATCACACCATTGAAATCTATCAAGGTCCACGCCCTCACCGGGTAATAGATGAGCACTCTCTGACGGAACCAATCCCCGCTTTTTAAAAATGTTTTTATCTTCTTCGTTTAAAAAAAAGGCAGCAGAAACATCTACTTGAGAGAATTTGTAGAGTCTTTCTACAATCAAGCGAAGAAAATTCCCACGTAAAAAACCGGTACCCAATCCAGTGATAAAACTGAAGTAGGGAATTCTCAGGGACTTCGCAGCAAATCCACCATAAATGACGGGTTTAATAGTGTAGTTAAAAATAATTTCGGGCCGTAAAGTTCTAAATATTTTTTTATACGCTCGACACAGTTGGTAGTCGTTCAATGGGTTTTTGCCTTTATTATCCATGGATATGGTAATATGACGGCATCCTAAACTTTCTAATTTCCCTACATAATCATCAAAAGGAGCGATTGTCACAACTTGAAAACCGATTGCGAGTAACTCTCGAACCAAACCTGCTCGAAAATTGTAAATCCCCCAGCTAGTATTACAAGATATGGCAATCGTTTTAGTCATAGGTGCATTCAAACGAACCCCCAAAATTAGACAAACCTTTAAAAATTATTAAATCCTCATTCAATTAACTTTTTTCTTCTTCTTAAAATCTTGGCAATATTTCTCAGCATTTTCTATTGAATACAAAGATTCTAAATGAATATCATTGCCACTTTTATGCACTCCCCAACAAAAAATCTTTTCAAACCAAGGAAGCCATTTTTCATGCTGCACTTTTTGCATAAAGTAAATTTCGTGCTCCTTCTCCTTAACTCCCATATCGAACAAAACCGAATCTTGGTCTGAGATCCCGAGTGAATGGAAGTAGTGAATCATAACAAAGTATTCACAAACATTCCCACTCTCCAGTTTTCCAGCAAAAAAAAAGGGCATAAAACGACCTAAAAAAAGGCAACTGAATCCAATAAATTTTCCTATAAGCCAATACTTTATTTCGAAGAAAGTGGATACTGGAATCTCATAATGATTCATTATTTTTAGAACTTCTGCCCGATGACTCCACTCATCTCTCTCGATTTCTTGAATTTTTTCGATTTCATCCGCGTCTTTCAGAGATCTGGCATGTCCGATATAGGCAAAAGAGGCAGCGCGCTCAGCGGAATAGGCAAGCTGCAAAGATCGAATGAGCTTGATGTGGTTGAATTTCACTTTATCAGACTAAAATAAAAACAACTTTTAGTCCACGAAATTGAAATTTTTTTCTGACTTAAACTACTTAAATCTATTCAAAATGGGTTTGGCTAATTTAAAAATCAAGAACACAACCCATGGGATAAAAATATATTTCATCTCCAACATAGAATGAACTACCGGAGCCAGAATACTCTCGTGATTGTGAGGAAGAGGATGCGCCTCTAGTTGAGTGTAGACTAGCAGGGAAGCTAGGGACAGAGAAAGGACTGCAAAGGATCTTTTCATTTTTTATATTCTTGGTGGATTTAGTTTTAAAATAGGTTTTAAAGTTTTTTGTGTATTCCTGATTTCATTATTTATTTTATAGAGTGAGCGACTTGCAACTCTCTTCACCCATAGGCTCTCACTCAATTGAGTCACTCCAACTTGTAGCTCTGCTTTATCTATTTCCTGATGGCCTGTATTATTTAAAACCTCATTTAAGGATTGCTTCTCATTGCCTGCCATCCATATTGTCGCGTAATAAGGGGCAGATTCTCCAGAAAACGAAGTCCAGCGCAGTTTGTCTGTTTCACTGTCAATAAGTAATTTCTCTCTTACGATTAAATTCTCATTTTGATAAATAGACAACTGACTCGACAGCGATAAAAAAGACAAAGATTCTCCATAGGCCACTCTACCGGGAGAAAGTAGGTCCACATAAAAGAGGGAACTGTTTTTTGCTAATCTAATAACAGTCCCCACAGAGAAAGAAGCATTTAGATGAGGAACCAAACTGTTTGGATACCACTCTAACAAAGCCTCTTCATCCACTTGAATCTCCTGATAGCCAGTCGCTTTCTCACCACTTGCCATTGTAAAAATTTGGGTAGCACTTGGACTGTAAAGGGTCGCTTTACTTGAGGGTTCTAAATGAATACTACAATGAAATTGATCTCCACCAAATAATCCAGCAGTGGGGTTGATTACTTGTAAAAACAAACTGTCTTTCACTTTATAAGTTTTTCCTACATGAAACAAACCATGATGAAACTTTTCAACCAGTCTCGTTTGATATAGATTGTCATAACGAAAACGAAGCATCAATGCGCTCTCTATAGAACGACCGCAAGTTTTGTTTTCAGGTTTTCTAGCAATCATAGATACTTTTTTCTAAAGATCTGTAAAAAGCACAAATTTATGAAACCAATCTCGCAATTCTTGAATACCCACCTTCGCTTTAAGATCGGTAAAATAATAGGGAGCGTTGTATCTTTTACTGTTTGTATCTGCTCTCATTTGATCTATATCCGCGCCCACATATGGAGCTAACTCCACCTTATTTATGATCAAAAGATCACTTTGGACAATCGCAGGCCCCCCTTTCCTAGGGATGTCGTCACCCTCTGTCACATCAATTACATAGATAAATAAATCGACCAATTCTGGAGAAAAAGTAGCCGTTAAATTATCGCCGCCACTTTCAAGAAGAATTACTTCTAGATTTGGATGCATCTCTGACATCTCTTCAAGCGCTTGTAAGTTCATTGAGATATCGTCCCTTATGGCAGTGTGAGGACAACCTCCAGTTTCAACACCCATAATTCGACCTTCTGGTAAAGCCGCATTGCGAATCAGCATCTTAGCATCCTCTTGTGTGTATATGTCATTTGTTATGACCGCCATTTCACATTGATCACGAAAATGTTCGCATAAGGTCAATGCAAGGGTTGATTTGCCGGAACCCACAGGGCCACCGATTCCTATCACTACGGGTTTTTTGCTCATATTAAGATATAAATAATCTGGAGGGTGCATTCTCATGCAAAGAAGATGCGATGTCCCAACGAGAACTAAAATAGCCAATTTTCTCCATTTCGATAGGCTCAGACTCTAAAACCACTCTTGAAATTTCTTGACCGATCCGAGCCACATATCTCTGGGCTTGAGTTGGACCTAGTGCAATCAATTTAATACTTGCTTGAGCCCAAGATTGAACCACTTGTAGAGAATAGGCGGTCATTGATTGAAATAAATCAGTATTTTTAATTGCACAAAATGAAGCTAAAACTGGGGTCCATTGATAAAGAGTCAACTGCGCGTCCACCTCTTTCCAATGTTGTAAGAACTCAGAGTCTTCTCCCCAGATATTTTGAATCAATCGAGCCAACTGTCTTCCCATTCTAATGCCCGAAGAACGCATTTCTTTGGTTCCTTTGGTTGCATTTGACAAATGATCCATCTTTTGGATCCAAGAATATTTGGCATCCATAACGCTGTTGTAAGTAAAGCGAAAAATTGGCAGATCCGTGTGTGTCAAGCAGGGGAGCACCTCCTCTTGAGTAAAAGATAGCAAATCCTCATAACTAGTAATCACTCCATTTTGAACCAATCCCTCCAAGCCTAAAGAGTGAGCATATCCCCCAGATGGAAATTGAGTATCAAAAACTTGTAACAATGATACCAATGAATGACGGCCAATCATTGAATCCAACGGCTTATCCATGCGTGTGGGTGTGTGAATGAGGGCTTGGCAAAAATCGTTTTTTGGAAAGTGCAAACTCGATCTGATTCCTCTCTAAGAACATACGGACTCCTGAATCGAAAGAAAGGATGATCTCTCCAACTGATTTAACTTGTATAGGTAAGTGCTGATTGCCCAACATCCAACCCAAAGTCGTTGATTGAATGGAATTCTCAGGAATCGGGATCACAATTACCTCTTCTAGTTCTTGAAAAATGATATATTTATAAGATCCATTTACTCCGATACAATCCCCGTGCTTGACAGTTTGATCAAAATCGATGGCGACCTCATCTCCATTGTCAGCAACCGATCGCCACCTCTTTTTCTGCAAAAGGATGCGGGAAACAACCACAGAGACTTCTTTTAACTTTGAAGCTGTTAATTCTTGTTTTGAAACCAATGATTTAAATAGAGGCATTGCTAAAATAAAAAATATCTTTGGGCCATGGGCACCAGATCCAAAGGTTCGCAAGTAAGCACTTTGCCATCTGCTTTTACAACGTACGTTTCTGGGTCTACCTCTATTTCTGGAGTCGCGTCGTTGAATAATAAATGAGATTTACGAATAGTCCTACAATTTTTAGCAATAGCGATCCTCTTGCAAAGATCGTACCGGTCGATCCATCCAGACAACTTTGATTGTTCACTGACAAAGGTCAGACAAGTTTTATATTTCGCACTCCCGTGTGCCCCAAATTGAGGACGATAATACATGGGTTGGGGGGTGGGTATCGATGCATTCGGATCTCCCATATTCGCAGCTGCGATCATCCCTCCTTTAAGAACTAGCTCTGGTTTAACTCCAAAAAATGCAGGCTTCCATAGAACGATATCTGCCAATTTTCCAATTCCAAGTGAACCCACTTCATGGGAAATCCCGTGCGTGATTGCAGGATTCATTGTATATTTAGCTATGTAGCGCAAAGCCCGAAAATTGTCTGCAGCTCTGTGGGTATTAGACTCTAATTTTCCAAACTGGATTTTCATCTTGTGGGCGGTTTGCCAAGTCCGAATAATTACTTCGCCGACTCGACCCATCGCTTGGCTGTCACTGGATATCATGGATATCGCTCCCATGTCATGTAGAATGTCCTCAGCAGCAATTGTCTGGGGACGAATCCTAGATTCAGCAAAAGCCACATCCTCAGGAATTTTAGAATCTAGGTGATGGCAAACCATCAACATGTCTAAATGTTCATCGAGTGTGTTTACAGTAAAAGGGCGGGTAGGATTCGTTGAGGATGGCAAGATATTATCAAAACCACATACTTTTATGATATCCGGTGCATGCCCCCCTCCTGCTCCCTCAGAATGAAAGGTATGAATCACTCGATCCCCGATCGCATCCAAAGTAGATTCAACAAAACCCGCTTCATTCAAGGTATCCGTGTGAATCGCCACTTGAACGTCCATTTGATCTGCTACCTTGAGACAAGAATCAATACTTCCAGGATGAGTTCCCCAATCTTCATGAAGCTTGAGGCCAATGACACCCGCCTCCACTTGCTCTACAAGAGGAGCTTGAGTGGAGCAATTGCCCTTTCCAAAGAAACCAAGGTTCATCGGATACTCATCTGCAGCTTGCATCATGCGTTGAATATTCCAGGCACCTGGGGTGCAGGTAGTTGCGTTGGTTCCAGTCGCGGGTCCAGTTCCCCCTCCTAACATGGTAGTCACTCCACTGTATAAAGCTTCGTCTATTTGTTGAGGACAAATAAAATGAATATGCGCATCAATTCCGCCTGCAGTGACTATATTCCCCTCTCCTGCAATGACCTCCGTACTCGCTCCAACAACCATTGGGTTTTTAATCGCTGTATCCGGGTCGCCATAATAGGAACCAATCCCAGACTGAATCCCTGGATTACCTCCATGTCCAATTCCAACGATTCGCCCATCTTTAACTCCGATGTCAGCCTTAATAACCCCGAGCTCAGCATCTATAATGGTCGCATTCGTAATGATCAAATCAAGGGCATCCTCTCGCATTGCAGTTGGAGATTGTCCCATACCATCCCGAATTACCTTTCCACCCCCAAACTTGACTTCATTTCCATAGCCCGCGGATGCAACAAAATCCTTTTCTACTTCAATCCATAATTCTGTATCCGCAAGACGAATCCGATCTCCAACAGTCGGACCATAAATTTCAGCATATTGTTTTCTTGTAAATTCTAAACTCATCCTAATTTTCCTCTGTTATCCATCTAAAGATCCGTTTACTTTACCGTTCAAACCGAAGACCATTCGTTCCCCCGCCATTGAGACAATCTCGACTTCCTTTTCATCCCCAGGTTCAAAGCGAACCGCAGTTCCTGCTGGAATATTCAAACGAAATCCTTTCGACATTTCACGATCAAAAGACAAGGAGTCGTTCACTTCGTAAAAATGAAAGTGGCTTCCAACTTGTATCGGACGATCTCCAACATTCGATACTAGGATGCGGATCGTTTTAAGCCCCTCATTGGCGATTAAAATCTCAGGGCTTTTAGCAGGTATTATTTCTCCAGGAATCATTGAATTGGATTGTGAACGGTTACTAGTTTTGTGCCATCAGGAAAAGTCGCTTCCACTTGGACTTCTGAGATCATCTCAGAAACCCCTTCCATCACATCTTCTCGAGTTAATAGTTTGGCACCATAGGACATGAGCTGAGAAACTGACTTTCCGTCTCTTGCTCCCTCAACAATTTCATAAGTTATAATTGCTACGGATTCTGGGTAATTTAACTTCAACCCTCGTCCCTGCCTTCTTCTTGCTAAATCGGCTGCGACTACAACCATTAGTTTGTCCTGCTCTCTGGGTGTAAGATGCATAATTATTATACGGTTAGATATTTTTCAATCAATGAATCACTCAATTGAGTTGTCGGCCCTTCCTTGACTACTGATCCTCTTTCTAGAATATAAAAATAATCACTGGCTCCACGAGCAAAATCTATATACTGCTCCACAAGAATAATACTCATCTTTTTTTCAGCCTTTATTGAATGAATCGCATCCTCAATTTGATCAATAATAGAAGGTTGAATCCCCTCAGTGGGCTCGTCCAAAATAAGCAAATTTGGATTCGTGAGTAAGGCTCTTCCAATTGCAAGTTGTTGTTGTTGACCGCCACTGAGAACCCCGCCTTTTCTCTTTAACATCTCTTTTAAGACAGGAAATAAAGAAAATACCTGATCCAATCTCTCTTCTCCAGCAGAACCACTTAAACTCAAACTGACTTGCAAATTTTCCCAAACAGATAAGGTTGGAAATATATCTCTTCCTTGAGGAACATATCCCATACCCATGCGAGCACGAGCATCTGGAGGGAAGCCAGCCATTGAGTTTCCTACATAAGAAATGGACCCTTGAGCCAAAGAAACATGTCCTAGGATCGTATTTAATAAAGTCGTTTTTCCAACCCCATTTCTTCCTAAAAGGGCAACCACTTCGTTTTCTGAAACTTGAATGGATACATCTTTTAAGATTATGGATTGGTCATAACCCGCATGCAAATTTTCAACAGAAAGCAAAGGGTTTCCTCTAGAATTAGAGTTCTCTGCTTGGCAACTGGATTTATTGATTTCTATCATCCCTCAATGCTTCCTACCTTGTCTTCCTAAATAAACCTCAATGACCTCTGGATCATTTTTAACAGAATCAAAGGCACCCTCTTTTAGGACAGAGCCTTGGTGCAAAACCGTGATTCGTCTGGCAATTTGACGAACAAACTCCATATCATGCTCGATTACTATAATACTGTGTTTGCCTTCTAAACTCAGCAATAACTCCCCGGTTCGGTCGGTTTCTTCATCACTCATTCCGGCCGCAGGCTCATCAACAAGCATGATCTTTGGGCTTTGAGCCAAAAGCATGCCGATTTCCAACCACTGTTTCTGACCATGGGATAAAGAACCAGCGAGGATGTTTTTTTTATCCTCCAATCGAATCGTTTTCAGAACCTCGTGTATTTTATCTCGATCAAATTGGGACTCTTTATAAAACAAAGATTGAATCACTCCTCTGGACTGCTCGAGAGAAAGAAGTAAATTATCATACACCGAGTGAGAACTGTAAACAGTGGGATTCTGAAACTTTCTGGCAATTCCTAAGCGACTAATATGATGATCTCTGACTTTCGTCAAATCAATGTCATGACCGTCAGATTTGTGAAACACAATTTCTCCGCAATCGGGCCGACTGCGAGCTGTTATTAAATCCATGAAAGTGCTTTTACCCGCGCCATTCGGACCAATGACTGTTCTCAATTCTCCTTCACCCAAGTAAAAGCTCAAGTCGTTGATGGCCTTGAAACCATCAAAACTCTTATCCACTCCACTCACTGAGAGAACTAAATCGGTGTCTTTGAACAATGGATCTTTCATAATTAAATAAACCGTTTTATGAGATTTTTAAAACGAAGAGATTGAAAACCATTTTGTCTCCATTTCTTAATCGTATTTGGAAGACCAACGATGCCGTCTGGCATTAGGAGAACAACAAAAACAAAAATAAAACCCAAAATAATGAGCCAACTTTCAGGGAATGCTTGGGTCGTATAGCTTTTTAACATATTGACAACAATCGCTCCGATAATGGGTCCATACTTGGTCCCGCGTCCTCCCACTGCCACCCAGACAACAACATCCAATGATTTTGCAGGGGCCATTTCATCGGGATTTATAATCCCAACTTGTGGGACATAGAGAGCTCCGGCTACTCCAGCAATCATTGCAGAGACAACAAAAAGGATTAATTTATAATGGGTAGTCGAATAACCTGAAAAACGAACCCTGCTTTCACTGTCTCGAATTGCTTGCTGAACCTTGCCAAACTTTGTATTAAGAATCCAACTAATCAAGAGATAGACCAAGACCATAAACAAACAACTAACAATATACAGCGTTCTTTGAGTGAGGGCATGATTGATGTCGGCCCCTAGTATTTCTTTAAAGTCAGTGAAACCGTTATTCCCCCCAAAGGTAAAGTCATTTCTAAAAAACAACAAGCAAGCGGCATAGGTGAGAGCTTGCGTAAGAATAGAAAAATAAACCCCTTTTATTCGCGACCGAAAAGCTAAAAAGCCAAATACCAAAGCCACTAAACCAGGAACCCAAAGGACAGCACCAGAGGCAAACCAGAAACTATAAAAAGGTTTCCAATGCATTGGTAAGTCTTGATATCCTAGAAAAACCATAAAATCTGGAAGGATACTTTTGTAAGCCCCCCTATCCCCTATCATAAGCATTAGATACATACCCATCATGTAACCACCGATCGCAAAAAATAAGCTTTGACACAAACATAGTAGTCCCGTGTAGCCCCAAAGAAGATTCAAACTCATAGCCAAAACAGCATAGCAAATGTACTTTCCCCAGAGAGAAATCTTAAAATTACTCACATGAAACAAGGATTCTTCACTCGGATATGCATTTAGAAAGGGGATTAGAAAAATTAAAATCACAAAAGTGATTATGAAGCCAATAATTTCTTTTTTATTATCAAATAATGTCAGCATCTTATCAATCCTCTAAACTTCGAGATTTCGTTGGAAACAGCCCCCCAGGCTTCCATTGCAAAAATAAGATAATAATGAAAAATACGGTGATTTTACCCATCACTGGTCCTAGAACAGGCTGCAGGTATTGGTCAAAGATACCTATACCAAAAGAGGAAATGCCAGCACCTAATAAATTACCAACACTCCCAATCACAACGACCATAAAACTGTCCACTAAATAAGCTTGACCCATAGAGGGGCCTACATTCCCGATCAAACTCAATGCACATCCAGCGAGACTAGCCAAACCGCATCCAAAGGCAAAAGTCATAGCATTCACTTTAGAGACTGGTATCCCTAAGCTGGAAGCCATTTTCCTATTTTGCATCACTGCTCGTATGTGTAAACCCAAGTGAGTCTTGGAAAGAAGAAGCCAAGTCATTAAAATGACCATCAAAGCAAAGCCCACCACAAAAATCCTAGAATAAGACATGGCAACTCCATAAAAGTCTGCACTTTTAATCAACCAATCCGGTGTATTTACTTGCACGTTCGCTGCACCAAAAACAAGACGAAATGACTGCTGCATGATCATAGAAACTCCCCAGGTGGCGAGTAAAGACTCTAGTGGACGTTTGTATAAAAAACGAATGAAAGACTTTTCCAACAAAAACCCAAAAAGACAAGCCACCACAAAACTTACTGGAATGGCAGCTAGAAAGTAGAGTTCAAATCCAACACTGTGCGTTCCAAACCAACTGGCAAATAAGTTTTGAACCACGTAACAAGAATAGCCACCGATAGCAATAAACTCTCCATGAGCCATATTTATGATACCCATCAACCCGAAGGTAATTGCAAGACCAAAAGAGACAATCAAAAGAACAGAACCTAAACTGAAACCACGAAAAAGATTGCCAAAAAAGTCCAGAATCGATTGATGATTTTTGATTTTAAGGATCGCCACTTCAGCTTTGTCTTTAAGTAAAGGCTCTAGACTGATATCTGATAAAGATTCAGAGGCATTTTTGACGATCTTCTCTATAAAATTAATGGCGGTAACCGATTTAAGAATTCCAAGTTCCTCAATAGCGGACAATTTTTCTTGATCAGAACCATGAGCAAGTAAACAAATTGCAATGGACTCTCGAAAAACTTTCTGCACTGAAGGATCCAGTTCATTTTTAAAAATCCTTCTTAAATCCTCTAGATAGGATAAATTTTGACTCAGACCTAGTTTTAAAACAGCCTCTTTTCTGACTTTGGGATCAAGAGCAATCAGATCCGCAGTATCGACAATCTTTTTTAAAGATTTTCTGATTCTGCGAGAGGGACGATTCTTTTTGAGTGAACTTTGATCCTCAATTATAAGTATTTCTCCGTCTTTTATTCTTTCGAACCCGGAATTTGTTTGTTGGACAACAATTGATTCTCCATTATTAGTGAAGCTGTATACATCACCTTTTCTCCAAGCCTCAACAATCGTTTTAATTTGAGGATCCGAGTAATTTGACAATTCGACTAAAGATTCTTTTTGTTCATTTCCTGAAGAGGTCATTATTAATTCTAATAATCCCCTTACTTTAGATTCCTCTGCATATAAAATTGAAGTTAAAAAAAAGAGTAAAGTGAATCCCTTAAAAAACCTTAGCATTTTCTTGTAATTGTTGCTTGATATAAATAAACAGCACCCTCGCCAACAAACAAAAACGAGGGTGCCCTATCATTAATCCTGAAACAGCAGTAGGTTTTATTGATTAAAACTTACCTTTTAGGAAAGGTTCTCCATGAACATTGTTGTAGGATTTTAAAATTGAAAACTGACCATCCTCTAGAATTTCACCAATATACACATTTTTAGTGAGGTGATGGTTTCTTTGCGAGATGACTCTTCCTCCAGGACCCTCATGAATGATTCCATCCTTCAACGCAGCAGTCACCTTGTCTACATCAAAACTTCCAGCCTTCTCAACTGCTTTTTTCCAAAGATAAACACCATTGTATGACAATACCATTGGAGAACAAGTGACTCGACCCTCCTTGACCAAGCCCGGAACCTCTGCGGTTTTCAACCATGCTTGAAAATCGGACATGAACTTCTCGTTTTCAGGTGTATCCAAGGACATGAAATAGGTCCAACAACCGAGGTGACCTACTAAATCCTTTGCAGGTAGACTTCGAAACTCATCTTCAGACAAACTGTAGGACACAATCGGACAATCATCAGCAGTCAACCCTGAAGCAGCAATTTCTTTGAAAAGAGAAACATTTGAATCCCCATTGACTGTGTTAATAACACAGGCATCTCCGCTCGCGGCAAACTTTTTAATTTCAGATACAATTTGTTGATAATCTGTATGACTGAATGGGGTGTATTTACCCGCAGAAATGACATTGCCATCCGAATCTTTTCTCAAACCACCTCCAATATTTTCAATTGAAATTCCCTTAGAGAGAAGATACTCAAGAAGAACCAAATTGGTCGTTTGCGGATAAACATAATCTGTTCCAAGAAGATAGAACTTCTTGTAACCTTCATCCAACAGGAAATCAACCGCTGGAATTGCTTGTTGGTTTACAGCTTCGGCCGTATAGAAAATGTTTGGAGACATCTCTTCTCCCTCGTATTGGACAGGATAGAATAACAATCCATTGTATTTCTCATAAACAGGAAGAACTGATTTTCTGCTCACGGACGTCCAACAACCGAAGGTAGCCGCAACTTTGTCTTGAGCGAGAAGCTGTTCTGCTTTTTCAGCAAACAGTGGCCAATTTGAAGCCCCATCGACAACAACGGGTTCAATCTGTTTGCCTAGGACACCCCCGTTTTTGTTTATTTCATCAAAAGTAAAAAGCAAAACGTCTCTTAAAGAAGTTTCAGAGATAGCCATAGTTCCACTCAAAGAGTGTAGGATTCCAACTTTTACCTTGTCGCTGGCTGAAGCCATAAAAGGAAAAGCAAAAAAGAGAGAAGCCAATAAAAACTTCTTAATGAATGAAGATTGTTTCGTTAATTTTAAAACAGACATAGTTATATTCATTGATAGCGTGAATTAGGGTTGATATTAGTGAAAAGAGTAAAAAAGTCAGCCCTCACTTAATAAGTGGGGCTGTGATTAAAAAAACAAGTTAGAAGGACAATCCCATACCTACGCTGTAAGTAAGGAAAGTTTCATCTGGATTGCCTGGGGCATAGTCATCAGGAACATAAAAACCGCTAACACCTCCATGAATGTCCCAATCACCAGTTAAGAATTCCAAAGGGTATCCGAAACCAAGACCAGTAGTAACGTAAGCTAAACCATCATCTCCGCCAGCAAAATCATCCGAGATTGCATATGCGACTGCGAAAGGAACTGAAAGAATTTCATTGATATCATAACCGCCCCCTACTTCAAGAACAGAACCTGTATCAGTATCTCCTACACCTTCAATTCTAGTACGAAGTCTAGCATATGGAGCAAGAACTGTGTCATAGCTCACTGTAAAATCTACGATTCCTTCACATTCGCCTCCATAATACCATTGTTGAAGCGCAAGATCAAAAGTAAAGGCACCAGCTGTGTAATAACCACCAACCCAAACGTCTACCTCTTGTATATCGCCTCCAATTGTCGAATCTACTTCGTCATTGATGTCAAACCAAACACCTGTATAGAAACCATAATCCCCATAATTGAAGTCTAAGCTCGCTGAAGGCTGGAAGAGAGAGTCTGCACTGTTGCCAGTTGACCAAACATCAATACCACTTGACATAAAGTGAGAGTTGTAGTCAAAAGATACAGAACCAGAAACCGTT
>CAJWYM010000062.1 GCA_913049555.1 uncultured Opitutia bacterium | reverse complement strand
TTGAAGCCGGTGGCATCGATATTAAAATAAGATTCATTGAAGTTGGAAATACTTGCAGCTGTTGCGATTTTGATCTCTGTGGGCGTGTCCCAGTTGTATCCAGTGTAGTTTCCGTAACTCTCTACATCTATGGTAATTGAATTGTTAGAACCTCCACTGAAATCCAAAGCTCCTGTGAATGCTAAGATATCATAGAGGCTTCCATCAGAGGCACCACTAGCCTCATAATAGCCATTTGAATCAGCATCGTTGCCGCTTGAACCCATTCCACCAGAGACATCCCAAACATAGGTGCCTCCAGTCCAAGAACTAGAACCGCTTCCTTTAATGTTGAATACCCCTCGGCTTCCTGTTGTGTTCGGTGAGATAGTGCCAGAAGAGAATGTCAATGCCTCGGCGACTGCATTGGCATTCGTGCCTCCCGTGACGGTTCCCCCTGCAACTAGCAAGTTCCCATCAATCGAACCCGTCAGGTTTAAAGTGCCTTGATTGACTGTGGTATTCCCAGAATAAGTGTTGTTGCCTGAGAGTGTAAGCGCACCCACACCAGACTTAGAGAGGGCATTGGAACCACTGACAACTCCGCTCAGGGTCAATGTATCGTCCGAAGATGAAACATCTATGGTAGAATTACCAACAAGAGATACGGTTCCAGAAATCGTGTGAGATCCATCCACAACATCTATTGCCCCTGTGCTTCCGTATCCTGTTCCATTGATTACCAAATTTTCGAACACCGTCATTGCCGAGGATTTATTTAGGGCCAATGTAGCCCCGCTGGCAACATTAGTGGTTGTATTAGCGTTGTTATTCGAACTTTCTCCCAGGGCATCTTCATGTTCAATCAGGATAGTTCCTGCATTGATGTTTACAACTCTACTGAATGGGTTGTCATTGGTTAACTTCAATGTTCCAGCTCCGTTTTTAGTGAGGGTATAACCTGAACCCCCATTGGTTATAACTCCAGAGAGTTCCAATGTTTGACCTGCAGAACCGTCAAAAGAAACACCGCTTAAATAGAATGATTCAGCAAGAGTACCATTTCCTTTGATAACAGAACCGTTAGCAGTTTGAAATGAATTTGTGACATTTAGAGTACCCCCATCAAAGTCAAGCACGCCCCCTGTGTAAAGGTAAAAACCACCACTTGAAGTGTCATTCACCACTGCATTGTTATCAATGTGAAGTTCAGACTGGGTGGATCCTCCACCATTCAATCCAACAAAAATTCGATTGCTTGAGTTTACAGTGGATCCAGAACCTGTAACAGTCATTACCCCAGTGCCATTAGCGATCGAGCCTATTTTAATTTGACCAGCATTCAATACTCCGCCAGATTGAACCAACAGACTGCCATTGCTCCCCCCATTAGTTCCGACTGAGAGCGTGCGACTTGCAATGACATCAACCACACCGGAATCCTCAATCGTTAAGGAACCCGTTCCAGAAGTTCCAACTTTAAAATGATGTTGCACATCTAAAGTAGAGCCTGAACCGGTGACCTTGACAGTTCCATTGGCTGAGCTGTTCGTTGCAATATACATTTGGTCCTCGCTCACGACATCCCCGCCCGCAGAAATAGTAAGTGTACCCGTTCCACCATTTCCAACATTGAGTTTGTTGTCGGCGGTCATCGTGGAGCCAGCACCCGTGACTTCGGCAACCCCTGTTGCACCATTTTGATTTCCAATATTAATCCTATCCCCATTATAAGTTCCTCCAGATTGAATAGTGAGCGTTCCACTAGAGTTGGCCTCTCGTCCCACCATGGTTTGTTTTGTAGGGGTATTGACAACCGCTGAGTCAGAGAGTGTCAAGGCGCCAGTTCCATTGAAACCGACACTTAACTGACCACCATTTTGGGTCCAAGTAGTTCCGGAGCCACTTATGTTTAAGGTTCCGTTAGATCCTGTATTAGCCCCCACACGAGTGTTGTTATTTACAGTAACGTCTGCCCCTGAGTAAACATTCATAGTGCCCACATAATCAGACCCAACATATAAAAAACTGCTTGTTTCCATGGAAGCATTTGCGCCTGTTAAGGTTAAGGTGGCTATGCCATTGCTAGTTGAGTTGCTTTTGTCACTGACTTTAACAGCTGTCAAAGAATCCATAGCCCCAGTAATCGTTGAGGTTATGCTATTATTGTTATGACCTCGCAAATTCAATATGCTGTTGTAAGTATTGTTACTCCCACTAAAATTTATAGTTCCCCCTGTTTGAGAGTAGAGGGTTAGGCTGCTTGCTGTTCCCTTTAAATTTCCATTCACTTGCACGGTGTTGTTACTACCAATCGCCCATTGTTGCCATGTGCCACTAAGCAATGGGTTAAAGTTAATGGTGTTTGTGCCCGAACCAGAGCTATCTATACCGTCAATACCCAAAGTCAAATCATAGTTTCCATTGACTGTGACTCCCCCTACCGTAAAGTCCATAGCGTAGATAGATCGATTTGTACTAAGGCTAGGCATAGTGCTTGGGACACTCGAAAACTTGACTGTGTCCGTAGTTGTGTCATTGGTCGGAATCGAATCCGTACTCCAATTAGATCCTACTTCAAAATCGCTACTAGTAGAACCATCCCAAGTCAAATTAGCACCATTTAAAAAGGAACAGACACAAATAAGAAATGCGAAAACTAATCTTTTAAAACCAAAAGACTTCGGTAAAGGATAATTGTAAAACATATGTAAGTTAGAATAACAAAAATACTGAGGTAGGAGAAAGTTGAATAAGTTGGATAACTAACTTACTATAAAAATCATTAGATACAAGTGGTTTCTATTTTTGAACCTCTATTTTCTCTATATTTTGATAGGTTCTCAGGAAATACTGTAAAATTAGACTCATTGGATCTCTTTTTTGTAATATTCTTAAAAAAATTTAAATTAGAGGATGGAATAGTAAACATCCCAATTTATTAACTTCGATTTTTTAGTAATTGCCTTAATTTTGATCAAATTTCGCATTCGGCACATTTTTTGCAGACATTTTTTATGGATTTTTCCAATTACCTTTGTGACAATTTTTATGATGAAATGTTTGATGCCAAGGGTGTTGTTCGTCCTCACTATAAGAGTGTTTTAGAAAGTTTTAGCGCTCTTTCGCAATCAGATTTCGACCGTTGTGTAAGTGAGGTGGACAAATCGTTTCTTCACAAAGGGATCACCTTTACTGTATACAATGACGATCAAGGAACTGAAAAAATTTTTCCATTCGATATGATCCCAAGAATCATACCTAAAAATGAATGGGATCACATTGAAGCGGGGTTGAAACAAAGAATTTATGCAATCAATCTATTTTTAAAAGACATTTATACGGACCAAAAAATTATAAAAGATGGAGTAGTACCCAAAGATTATATTTTTTCGGCTCCTCATTACCGAAAAGAATTTGTTGGGATTCGTGTTCCAAAAGATATTTATGTCCATATTTGCGGAACCGACCTGATTCGAAATACTGAGGGGGATTATTTAGTTTTAGAAGACAATTGTCGATGCCCTTCCGGAGTTTCTTATATGTTGGAGGGTCGACAAGCGCTGAAAAGAGTTTTTCCAAAAATGTTTCCTTCGGTTGGCGTTCAAAGTGTTTCTCAATATCCGGATCAACTTCTTAAGGTTTTAAAGCATATCGTTCCAAGCGGTGTTGAAAACCCCACGATTGCAGTATTGACACCTGGTGCATACAATTCAGCATATTTTGAACATTGTTTCCTTGCCCACCAAATGGGTGTTAACATTGTGGAAGGGCAAGATCTTATTGTCGAAAACAACCGCATATATATGAAAACGATCTATGGTCTCCAGCAAATAGATGTTTTGTACAGACGCATTGACGACGATTTTATCGACCCTACTGTATTTAGAAAAGATTCTCTACTTGGAGTTCCTGGGATTGTGGATGCCTACAGAGCGGGAAATTTAGGGCTCGCCAATTCGATTGGAACTGGCGTTGCCGACGACAAAGTGATCTATTATTTTATCCCTCGTATTATCAAATATTATCTTGGAGAGGATCCAATCTTGAAAAGCGTGGATACTTTTCTCGCTTCTGAAAAGGAAGATTTTTCTTATATTATAGAAAATATGGAAAATTTAGTCGTTAAGAGTGCGAACGAGTCAGGAGGGTACGGAATGCTTATCGGTCCTCACGCCTCTAAAAATGAAGTCGATAAATTTAGAGCCGCAGTCAAAGAGAACCCCAGAAATTTTATTGCTCAGCCTCCTATTGCTCTTTCTAGACACCCAAGTTGGACGGGTAAAAACTTCGAAGGGAGGCACATTGATCTCAGACCCTATATTTTATACGGAGACGAGATTTCAATTGTTCCAGGGGGACTCACTCGAGTTGCTTTAAAAAAAGGTTCCTTAGTGGTTAATTCCTCTCAGGGGGGAGGCAGTAAAGATACATGGGTTTTGTATTCTTAGATTTTATTTTCTATTATGTTAAAAAGAGTTGCTGATTCCTTATACTGGCTGAGTCGATATGTAGAACGTGCCGAAAATATGGCTAGGCTTGTGGATGTAAGTTTACAACATCTGCCAAATGTTCAAAATCTAGACAATGAGTCCCTCAAAAAACATTGGGAACCGATCCTTTTGTCCACTGGAGATTCAGATCTTTTTTACAAAGTATATCAAGAAGCAAACAGCGAAACATTGACCCACTTTTTGACGTTTGATGAGAACAACCCGAGTTCTATTCAGTCATGCATTCTGGCAGCTAGACAAAATGCTCACATGATACGAGATCAGATTTCTGAGGAAATGTGGGAAGTCATCAACCTTCTCTATCACTTTTTGAAAAACCAAGATGCCAAAAAAGTTTGGGAGGAAGGCCCTTTCTCCTTTTACAAGAAGGTGAAGGAATTTTCTCATCTTTTTCAAGGCCTCACAGCAGCCACCTTTCCCAGACAAGAGGGCTATGATTTTGTTGAGATGGGCAAATTCATTGAAAGGGCAGACAAGACAGGTCGCATCTTGGATATGAAGTATCATTTACTATTACCAGAAATCCAACTGATTGGCACCGGATTGGACCATGCACAGTGGGGAGCCGTTCTTTTAGCTTGCAGTGCAGATGCCGCTTACAGAAAAACATACCTTTCTGAATTAAAACCCAAATTTATAGTAGATATTCTTGTTTTATCCAGAACTTTCCCAAGAAGTATTCACTATTGTTTGATGGAATTTAACAATGCCTTGCACCGGAGAACAGGATGTCCCCTTGGCTCTTATTCTAATGAAGCCGAGAGAATCTGTGGCAAACTCCTCGCGGATTTATCTTTTAAAACACCCGATGATATTATTTCTGTTGGCCTTCATGAGCAACTGGCTGAAATTGAAGAAACCATCAGCCTTATAAGTCTACTTTTAAGCAAACAGTATATGTTTTTCCCTGTGGTTGATCCTGCTCAAGAGGAACAGAACCCCGCAAAGAATCAATAATGATTTAAGAATCCTTGAGTTAATTATGTCCATCCACACTTCTGTTCACCACCTTACTCACTATAAATATCAGAAATTTATTTCGGTATCCCCTCAAATTATTAGATTGAGACCTGCTCCTCACTGCAAAGTTCCAATACTCAGCTACTCCCTGAAAATTGAACCGTCCAATCATTATATCAATTGGCTTCAAGATCTCTACGGTAATTATTTAGCAAGAATCATATTCCCGGATCCTATAAAAGAATTTAAAATTGAAGTGGAAGTCTTAGCCGATGTTAGAATTATCAACCCTTTTGATTTCTTTTTGGAAGAGAATGCGAATAAATGGCCATTCTCCTATGGATCTTCAATTGTTGAGGATTTGAGTGTCTACAGAAAAAAAGAAGACCTAGGTCCTTTATTCAATCAATATTTAAATTTAATTCCGCAGGAGATCGAAGGAACTGTCGACTTTTTAGTGGCTATCAATGCAATGCTGGAGCGTGAAATCCAATACCTAATCAGAATGGAGCCTGGCGTTCAAAACCCTGAGGAAACCTTGCATTTAAAAAGTGGTTCCTGCAGAGACTCTGCTTGGCTTTTAATTCATATCCTACGACATTTAGGATTTGCAGCTCGATTTGTATCTGGTTACCTGTTGCAACTAAAAGCAGATGAAAAACCTCTTGAGGGACCTGCCGGAACGGAAGAAGATTTCACAGATCTTCATGCTTGGGCAGAAGTTTATTTGCCGGGTGCTGGATGGATTGGATTGGATCCGACATCAGGTCTATTAACGGGTGAGGGTCATATCCCTTTAGCCTGTTCTCCCCATTATGAAAACGCAGCGCCCATTGAGGGTTTTGTAAAAGAATCGGTTCCTACTGAATTTGATTTTCAGATGAACATCAAGCGGGTTTGGGAGCGACCTAGGGTAACTGCCCCTATTATGCACGAATCTTGGAAAGAGATACAGACATTATGCTCTCAGCTAGATCAAGAAATTATTGACCAGGATATCAGACTTACAGTCGGAGGGGAACCCACTTTTGTTTCTCTGGACAATCGAGATCTACCCGAGTGGAACATCGATGCTGTAGGAGAAGACAAACAATTAAAAAGTGATCGACTGTTGCGCTCTATGTCAGAACATTTAAGCGCCGGATATTTCCTGCATTACGGTCAAGGAAAATGGTATCCCGGTGAATCTTTACCAAGATGGTCTATGGGTTGTTATTGGAGAAAAGATGGAAAACCACTTTGGAGGAATCCAAAACTTCTTGCAGACCTCAAGACCGATTACAAATACACTCAATCCGATGCAAAATCCTTCCTCACCCTATTTGCTGAAATCTTTGAATTAGGAGAAGATCATATATTCGCAGCTTATGAAGATACTTGGTATTATTTGTGGAAGGAGAATCAACTCCCTGAAAATGTAACTCCTACGGATTCAAAATTAAAAGATCCTGAAGAACGGGTTCGTCTCTCTAAAATATTTAAAAAAGGCTTGGATGAACCTAAAGGATTTGTTTTACCAATGCAAAAGCTTTGGCAAGCTACCGCCAAAAAATGGGTCAGTTCTGACTGGACTTTAAGAAGAGAAAATATGTTTTTGATCCCCGGGGATTCACCACTTGGTTTGAGACTGCCACTGGCCTCTCTTCCTTGGATAGAGGAATCTTCCTACCCCCATGTTGTTGCAAACGATCCTTTAGGGGCCTCCGCGTTTTCTAATTCGGATTCGGAAAAAAGTTACAATAAGTATTTACAATTTATTTCTTCTTTTAAATCGGATGAAATAAGCTTGCCCGAAGAATTGAGACCTCGGAAACAAAAGCTCGAGGCAGACGAAGCTGAGGAGGATTCTGAATCTAAAGTTCGAACTGCAATCAGCGTTGAATGTAGAGAGGGAAGACTGCACGTATTTATACCCCCAGTCTCTGACTTCTCTGAATATGCAGAATTATTAGCAGGAATCGAGGTAAGCGCCGAAAAATTAAAAGTTTCTGTCTTTGTTGAAGGAGATCCCCCTCCTTTTGATAGTGGTGTTGAATATTTTAGGATCACTCCCGACCCAGGAGTGGTTGAAGTAAATATTCATCCGGCACACACTTGTGTTGATTTTATCGAGAGAATGGAAGTTCTCTTCAAGTGCGCACGGGATTGTCGTCTCGGGACAGAAAAGTTTCTCATTGATGGAACTCGAGTCTCCACTGGAGGCGGTCACCATATTGTTATGGGAGGTCCCAAACCGGAGGACAGCCCATTTCTAAGAAGGCCCGATCTTTTAAGAAGTCTGGTGACATATTGGTTGCAACATCCTGCCTTGTCTTATCTTTTTGCAGGATTGCATATTGGACCTACGAGTCAGTCTCCTAGAATCGATGAATCTCGCCATGATTCCATTTATGAGCTTGAAATTGCATTTAGGTCTATGAAAAAAGAAGCGACCCTTTCCCCTTGGCTGGTCGATCGTTTGTTTCGAAATTTGCTGATTGATGTAAGCGGCAATACGCATCGTGCCGAATTTTGTATCGATAAACTCTACAACCCAGAATTAAGCTCTGGTCGTCTAGGATTGCTTGAATTAAGAGCCTTTGAAATGCTCCCCCATCCTAAGATGAGCTCCGCTCTGCATTGCTTGGTTGTTTCCTTGTTGGTTCATTTTTGGAAAAATCCTCTTGAAGAAGATCGCCTTCCGCGATGGGGAACTTCATTGCACGATCGCTGGATGTTGCCGCATTTTTTAGTGAAAGATTTAAATCTGGTCATTGAAGATTTGCAGTCCCATGATCTTCCTGTTCAAAAGAATTGGTTCTCTGCTCATCAAGAATTTCGATTTCCGATCATTGGACAATTGAATTACCAAGAGATTTCCCTAGAACTTAGATCGGCTCTTGAACCTTGGAATGTTTTGGGTGAAAGTGGTTTGACTGGAGGAACCGTTCGCTTTGTGGATTCTTCATTGGAGCGTATTCAGATAAAGCTAAACCACTGGAATCCAAATCGGTTCCAATTGCTTTGCAACCAAATTAAAGTTCCCCTCACAGCTACTGGAGAACAAGGAGAGTATGTGGCTGGAGTGAGATTTAGAGCTTGGCAACCCCCGGAGTGCTTGCATCCAAATATAGAAGTTGATGCCCCTTTAGTTTTTGATATTATAAATATTGCTACGAATCGGTCTGTAAGTGGATGCACTTATCGAGTCTCCCATCCTGGAGGTAGAAGCTTTGAGGATGCACCCGTGAATGACTTTGAAGCTGAGGGAAGAAAATTATCAAGATTTGAGGCAATGGGACATACTCCTGGTGAAAACATCCCGATTCGGCCCACAATAGAAAACCCAGAATACCCGATGACACTGGATATGAGACTGTATGCTAGATAAATAATTTGATAAATTTATGAAAATTTTTCATATTTTTAACTATGTTTATTGGCCCTACAATCAATCTTAAACATTCGGCTCCAATTTTTAAAAGCGGAGTCTCAGTGTGATGAGAGAATTTTTCCATCGATATAAACCCGACAAAGACCATTTTGACGAGTATCTCAATACAGATGGTTTGCCCAGAGAGTCTTGGAAACGATTTCACAAAATCATAAGCCAATTTGATAAAAGTGATATTCTAAAAAGACAAGAAACGATCGAAAGAATTATTCAAGAAAACGGAATCACCTACAATATTTACGATGACAATCTTGGGCAAAGCCATCCTTGGATGATGGATATATTGCCCATGATGCTCAGTAATAATGAATTCTTATGGCTTGAAAACGCTCTCAATCAGAGAATTCGCTTATTCAATGAAGTACTTCGAGATATTTATTCTCAAAGGAATCTTATTCGTGCCGGAATCCTACCCCCAGAATTGATTTTTGCAAACCCGGGTTACCAAAGGGCTTGTTCCCAATTAAATCCTCAACAAAACCATCCTCCAATACAAATCTATGCCGCAGACTTAGCTCGTTCTCCAGACGGAAGATGGTGGGTTGTTTCGGATCGACTGGATGCTCCTTCTGGAATTGGATATGCTATGGAAAATCGATTTATTACAAATCGAGTCATGCCGGATATCTTTAAAAATACAGGAGTGATTAGAGTTCAGTCCTTTTTTAATAAACTTCGAGAATCCTTGACCAGTGCTGCAGTCAATAATAAAGAGAATCCGAAAGTAGTTTTACTGACCCCCGGACCCGCAAACGAAACCTATTTTGAACAATCCTTTCTTGCAAGAAACCTTGATTTCCCCCTTGTTGAAGGTGCAGATTTAACCGTTCGTAACAATCGGGTTTTTTTAAAAACCATCAAAGGGATGGAACCTGTCAACGTTATCTGGAGGAGAGTAGACTCCTCCTTCTGTGATCCCTTAGAATTGAGTAAAGATTCTTTATTGGGAGTTCCAGGTTTACTCAATGCAATCCGTGAAGGGAACGTATCCGTTGTCAATGGAATTGGAGCAGGGGTTCTGGAATCAGCTGTTTTCAAAGCTTTTTTACCCAATCTTTGCAAACATTTATTCAATGAAGATTTGATGATGCCTTCCTTGGCTACTTGGTGGTGTGGTCAGGAATCAGAACGAGCCTATGTTTTACAAAACTTCAATAAATTGGTGATTAAACCGGCATTTAAGACCTCTGGATTCAAGTCTGTATTCGGTCAAAATCTCAGTGCTGAGGAATGCGATTTTTACAATTCTTGGATTCGGAATGAACCCACAAAGGTGTGTGCTCAAGAAATGATGACTCGAGCGACCACTCCTGTTTTTTCAAAAAATGGAATTGAATCTCGTCACTTCCTTCTGCGAGTCTTTTTGGTTGCTCACAATGGTTCTTACTCCATGATGCCTGGAGGATTGACTCGGATTACGAATGCACCGGATTCCATGAAAGTTTCCATGCAACAAGGAGGACAAAGTAAAGACACTTGGATCCTTGCATCCGATACTTCAAAACAAGAACAACTTCTGATGCCCAACAGTGGTCCCCTCCATTTGCAAAGAAATATGAACGCACTTCCCAGCCGTGTAGCCGATCATATATTCTGGTTTGGACGGTACATTGAGAGAACCGAACATATGGTTCGCTTGCTGAGAATGCTTATAGAAATAAGGTTGGATGAAAACGTAGATGAATTTAACTACCAAAAAACGATCCCCTTTTTTGAATCTTTAACTTCGCCCTTTAAATTTAAAGAGTTTTTAAAAAGTGCACCGCTTAGAGGAGGTTTTCCAAAAACAGAAACTCTACTTGAAGAATATTTTTGGAATAGCAATCAAACTTCGAGCCTACAGTCAACAATTCGTGCCATGATCAATAATGCCTATGCGGTCAAAGAGCGAATGTCTTTGGATACATGGTTTATCATTAGCCGGATCCAAAAAATTTATCAAGGTCATTTGTCCGTTGAAAAAGCCCCTATCTTTAGGCAATCGACTCTTACCGAACTGAACGAACTCTTGACTTTTCTCGCAGGTATCAACGGGATGGCCTCTGAAAATATGACTCGTTACCATGATTGGAGATTGCTCGATTTGGGAAAGCGATTTGAGCGGCTGAACAATATCATTGCGATTACAGAAAATTCAATCATTAGAGACCGACCCAATCAAAGAGACATTCTTTATCATCTTCTAATTTATGCAGACAGTCTTTACACCTACAGAGGAAGATACCTTACAAATATGAAAATGGAGGGCGTTTTAGACCTCCTCTGGGTTGATGAAACCAACCCCAGATCTGCTGCCTATCAAACAAATAAAATTTTGGATCACATTAGAAATCTCCCTCAATTCAGTGAAAATAGACCTTCCTCAACTTTAGAAAAGCTTGCAATTCAGCTCTACAGTGACCTTAGACTTCTTGAAATTGACCCATTGGTGAACACTATAGAAAATGGGAAAAGGATAGAAATTGAAAAGTTTGCTGACAAGACTCTTTCCACTTCCTATGAGTTGTCTGAAATTTTGCAAAATCAATATTTTGCTCACGGAAAAACAGGGGAATTTAATTTAGGCTAATGAGAGAATTTATCGTCCAACACAAAACCCAGTATTCCTACAATACCTCTGTAATGGTATCTCATCAGTCTGCTCATTTACAACCGATCAGCAATTCTCATCAAACGTGTAGAAGTTTCGACCTTCATATTCATCCAGAACCCTCCACCATCTCTCAACACACTGATTTTTTTGGAAATCCAACCCATATTTTCTCTATTGAAAAGGCCCACTCAGATTTAGAGGTGACTGCCTTGAGCGAAGTTCAAGTATTCAATCCAGAAATTCCAAACCCCACTAAGAGTGTTAAAAATCAAGAAGTGTTAGAATATGTCAATAATATGGATAATATGGAGAGCCCCAACGCCATTCAGTTCACATTTCCATCTGAATGGACCCCAAACAACTCTGAGATCTATGAAATTGCTAAAAAATTTTATTCCCCTCGAAGTCCATTTCTTCAATCAACATTGAATCTTTGTGACTATATTCAAAAAAACTTTGAATTTACTTCAGACGCAACGGATGTAAACACTTCCGTATTTGAATTTTTAAAAATGAAGCGTGGAGTCTGTCAGGACTTTACTCACTTTATGTTGTCTGTAATTAGATCCATCGGACTTCCCGCCCAATACGTAAGTGGCTATCTATTAACCAATCCTCCTAATGGCACCCCCAGATTACTGGGTGCCGATGCCTCGCATGCATACATTGCAATTTTTTTACCGGACTATGGTTGGATCAATTTAGACCCCACTAATAACATGATTTGTGAGGACAAGCATATTGTGGTTGGTTATGGTAGAGATTACAATGATGTGAGTGTCTTGTCGGGAACAGTTACAGGAGGAATGGAACAAAAATTAAATATCGAGGTGACCGTATCCCCAAAAGAAGATTGGAATCGAGGCAACCATTAAATGGGCTCCATCCCTCAATTCAATCAGCTAGAAACTCTATTTCATCTAAACTTTGTTCCATTACACCAGCTACAAGCAACCACAACCCTCCTTCACTTGTATTTGACAATCCAATTATTGAGAACACTGTAATTTCTTTCAACTGTCCAATGGGGAGATTAAGGGGAACTCCTTATCAAAATTAGCGCACCATAACAATCGACCGGAGAATCCCGCATTTATTGCACACTCTGTCGAGGCGGCTGATCAAAAATCTTAAAAGCGAATTGAATGGCACCAATCGCTGAAAGCATTCTATTTGTCTCAATAAAAGAGACTCCATTTGCAAATATTACAGAGTTCTAGGATGGATCCGTGCGCTGAAAAGAAAGTCTGATCAAGATCAAATAAAAAGCCTAAACGAGCACCTCGTCTGGAGAAAATTGGTTCCAATCTTGGTTATTGATAGGCTTGCCGGCAACCAGTGGGTAGCGATACTCTTTCCCTTGAAAATTGTTTAAGATAATTTCACTGTCTGTAATTTCTTTTACATACTCTGGATTCACAGGAATTTTGCCACCCCCTCCTGGTGCGTCGATTACAAATTGAGGGACTCCATAACCAGTTGTGTGACCACGCAACTTCCTTATAATCTCAATGCCCTTTCTAACATCTGCTCTAAGATGAGAAGATCCTGTAATTAAATCACATTGATAAAGATAATAAGGGCGAACTCTCATCATGAGTAGTTTGTGCACAAGTTGCTTCATGGCATCCACATCATCATTGATGTCTTTCAACAAAACGGATTGATTGCCAAGAGGAACCCCTGCATAGGCCAAGCGCGTGCAGGCCTCTTTTAATTCAACCGTGCACTCCTTGGCATGATTCACATGAATAGACATCCAAATCGGTCCATGTTTCTTGAAAATGTCGCACAACTTAGGGGTGATTCTTTGTGGTAAAAAAACGGGAATACGAGATCCGATTCTGACAAATTGAACATGAGGAATCGCTTTCAGTCGTCCCAAAAGATAGTCCAGCTTTCTTTCCGTTAACAGTAACGGGTCGCCACCGCTCAACAGAACATCTCGGATACTTGGGGTTCTTTCTATATATTCCAAACCTGCTTCAAAATCAGGATGGAAATTATAATCCTGTGCATTTGAAACGAGGCGACTCCTTGTACAATACCTACAATAAGACGCACAACGATCGGTTACTAAAAATAAGACTCTATCAGGATAACGATGAACAATTCCTTTTACAGGAGAGGAACTGTCTTCACCTACTGGGTCTAGCATTTCCTCTGGGGTGATTGACTTCTCTCCAGCTCTTGGAATAATTTGTTTGCGAACAGGACAGTTGGGATCTTCACGATCCATAAGGTTGAAAAAATAAGGAGTGATCGAAAGTGCTAATTTGTTGTTTGCATAGTTGCATCCCTCTAATTCATCCTCAGTAAGCTCAATATATTCCTGAAGCTTCTCAACGGATGTGATTCGGTTTCTCAATTGCCATCCCCATTTCAGCCAATCTTCTCTTGGAACATCGCTCCATAGACCTTGACCATCAAACCAATTATCTGCACTGCTATATTTTTCCATTCAACAACTCCTAAAATATCTAAATTCCTTTTACTTCACAATAAGAAGCAGAAGAATTCAACCTCAATATCGAGAAAGAGAATTAATCTTTAATTTATTCACTTGAGTTCACGAATGCAAGAGCAACAGAGTTGATACAATATCTGAGACCCGTAGGCTTGGGACCATCTTTAAAAACGTGCCCTAGGTGGGAACCGCACCGAGAACAAACCACTTCCACCCGAGTCATACCAAAGCTGACATCCGAGTGTTTCGTAGTGACTGTAGCGTCCAAGGGTTCAAAAAAGCTAGGCCACCCTGTCCCTGAGTCAAATTTAGATTCTGAAGAGAAGAGAGGGAGCTGACAGGCAACGCAATTATAGATCCCTTCTAAAGAATGATTGTTGTACATTCCAGTAAAAGCTCGCTCGGTTCCTTTATCTCGACAAACTCGATACTGCTCAGGGCTCAACCTTGATTTCCATTCCTCCTCAGATAAAATAAATTTGTCTCCATTCCAATATTTCGAATCCAATTTTTGCTCCGGACTAAGCATTTCAGAAGGATTGGATGAAACTTGCATTTTGAAAGAAAACAAATATGCAAATACTCCTGCAACAATAGCCAAAGCAAGCCCGTAAGCACTAGACTTCTGTTGTCTTCTCACGATTCTTCTTCTAAACTCAAAGACGCTGAATTGATACAATATCTCATACCCGTTGGTTTTGGGCCATCAGGAAAGACATGCCCCAAATGGGAATCGCAAACAGCACAGAGAACTTCCACACGAAGCATGCCATGAGACTCGTCCCTTATTTCTTGAATCGCATCTTCATTGTAAACTTTGTAAAAGCTGGGCCAACCACTGCCAGAATCAAATTTGGAATCAGAACTGAAAAGTTTTTCACCGCAACAAGTACAAACATAAGTCCCCTTTGTTTTGGTGTTGTTATACAATCCAGTAAAAGGTCTTTCCGTACCCTTCATCCGACAAATGTTGTATTCTTCTGGTGTTAAAAGATCTTTCCAATCTTCGTTTGTTTTTGTCAATCTACGGATGGGCATATTTTATATTCACATTTTAGAATAAATAAGTATAAGATTTGGAGTTTTACAATTCGTATTTATTCCGCGTGCTCATCCATTCTTTGCTTTAAATAATCCGAAGACAAACCAAGGTAAGAGCTAATACTTTGAATTCTTTGCACCTCTTCCGGCTCCACAACTCCATCCACATGGATCATTTCAACAAGAACCACCAAAAATTCTTCCCTTTCCAGCTGTGTAGAGATTTTTTTATATTTGTTACAAATTCTTTCTAAATCGCAAAGATCCTCTTCTATATTTAGAGATTGATTTACAATCTCCATTGCCATTTTCATCGGCACATCCAAATAACTGTTTAACAAGTCTACCATGCCCTCATATTCATCTTGGTGAAGATTGTTGTCAGATTTTACAATACTGGCCACCATGGAGGATTCCAGGCATCTACGCCTCAAATCAGAAGTAGAACAAGTCAATTCCATGCGCCTTTCTTTGAAGGCCCTACAAACTCTAAAAAAAACTGGATTGTACAAATAATCGTCCAATTGATCTTCCCTTTTTGAGTCCTCATTCCCTCCAGCACTGAATCTACCCTGAATAGAGTTCAACTGGACGTTTTTACCCTCAATAAAACCGACCGCATCTTGATAAAACCGAAACTCGTTGAACTCCACCTTACCATCGGCATAAACAAGTTCTTGAATCCACTTTACAGCCAATGCCTTATCCTCATCACTGTTCAAATCAGAACGAATACCTTCTAATACGGATTGAACTTCTACCTGAGTCATCGGATACTCCATGTAGAGTTTCAATGTAATCCAATCCTCATCTGAGATGGATGGGTGTTCCAACCTCAACTTGGTTAAAATTTCTTTTTCGGATTGCTGAATTTCTCCATCAGACCAAGCCGTGGAAATCAATAGTTTTGCAAGACTTACTCCAAGGGATCTTTTCATAGATAAAGAATGCAAAAAAAGAAATATTTTTCAACCTCTTATTTTTTTATTGACAGTCTTTAAAATATTACTCAACCCCTTGATTTTATTTAAAAGTATGTTACCTATAATGAATCACCCCCGATTTAATTTTTTACATGCCATCTGGTCATTATTGCGTATATATACCCAATAAAACCTACCTGCGATTCTCTTAACAAGAATTTCCTCCACTAGATGCTTATAATTGCTTACCGAAGGTAAGTTGTAGATTTTTTGTGAATTCAACTATGAATAAAGTCGTTTCCATTTTAGAAAGCCATCCCATGTTTAATAAGATTTCTCACAAGCATCTATCGATGCTCGGTGAAAAATCAAAAATTATTAAGATTGATTCTGGTGACTGCATTTATAAAACGGGCGATAAAAGCCTTCACTTTTACATTGTAATCAAAGGAGTTTATGAAGCTTTAGATAGCAGAGAAAATAAAAGATGGAAAAAATCGGAATTCCTGAAAGCAGGGGATGTTTTTGGGGACGGGGGCATCTTGGAGGAATCCACTCGATACAGATCGGTTCTCTGCAATGATTCAGGGGAACTGATCCAAATACCTGACAGTGCATTTCTAGAGGTTATCCAAGAAGCCGAACGTCTAACAACAGTTCTAGACCGAACAAACAAATCAAAAAACCTCCAATTCAATGAGGCGCACGGGATTTTTGAAAAGAGCACACAAAGAATCACCACTTTTTTAGATGTGGCACGTCACCCATCCACTCAAAAAGTAATTCGCCATATCTGCCGAACGCTCAACCTAGAAACGCAACAACCTGTATTATTGATTCAATTATTAGAAAGAGGAGGAGAAGTTACCTTAAGGGAGTTAGGCAATCAATCCAACTCGATCTTGGCTGCGAATACATTGCCTAAAAACGAGCACGCAATGCTCGCATTCATTCAACTCAAAATTCGACTCAGCGAGGATGATTCAGGTCTCCCACATTTGATAAGATTGCTCCACTTAAGCAAGCAACATTTTCCAAGTATTGTGATCCACGTAGCCTCTCAAAACTACTCTAAAACAGTTGAAGAATGCATCCGGCTTTCAACGATTTCCTACGTTGGAATCAACTACAAAAATATCCAGCATTATCACAATTGCCATTTTTTAAATCACCTTAAATCCGGGATTCAATCGCGAATAAGAGTCATTCAAATCATCAATAAAAATGACCCCAATCCTCCTCGAAATGAAATAGAGAGTCAATTAGGACTTCCGATTCACGGAACCCTCTTAACCAACCCTAAATCTATCCCGATACCGGATATAGAATTCGCAGAATATGAACAAAAAAAGCGGTTTACTGCTCAATTTAGAAGAATAGTTAGGGAAATACTGGGCAAAAGAATTGGGCTGGTTCTTTCCTCTGGAGGCGCCAAAGGTTTCGCCCACATAGGAGTCATTCAAGTATTAGAGGAAAATAATATTGAGGTAGACTGTATTGCAGGATCCAGCATGGGATCTTACATCGGTGCCTGTTGGGCCGCTGGTTATAATGGAAAAGAGCTTGAAAAACTGGCTTCAGAATACAAACAGCGCTTCAGCATCTTCAACCTCATGACCCCCTCTATGAGACTTAGAAAAGGTCTTTTAAGCACTCACAAATTAGCTGAGAATTTAGACAAGAGACTGAATGGTTCACATTTTAGAGATCTAACAATCCCCTTGTGCGTAACGGCCACAAATATCCACTCATTAGAAAATACATTTTTTACACGAGGCAGAGTATCCGCTGCGGTTCAAGCAAGTTGTAGTCTACCCGGGATCTGTATGCCCTGCGAAATAGACAATGAAACTTTTATTGATGGCGGCGTTATGGATCCACTACCTATAGATTTTATGGAAGATCTAGGAATCGAAAAAGTGATTTCAGTGAGCACCGTCCTGACTTCAGAACACAATCACATAAATCAATTGAGGCTGAGAAGGAAGCAAAGGAATAAAAACTTGCTGCATAAATGTTCAGACTTCATCAACACTCGTATCAATTATTTTGCCCACGGAAATGTATTCCACACAATCATGCGGAGTATAGAGGCCAGTCAAATCCGATTGGTAGAGCGAGATTTATTAAGAAGTGACGTCGCAATTCAACCGATTACAAGCAACAACGATTGGTTGAAATTCAATTGCCCAGAAAAGCACATAGAACTCGGTCGTGAAAGTGCCGAAAAACACCTGCACGAGCTGAAGCGCCTCGCGGCTTAAGAACCCTCAACAAATTCCTATGAAAAGAAAAATCCCCTCTAAAATCAATGAGCAAAGAATCATCGAACGCCAAGGAAAACTTCTTCAAAAATATATAAAAAAAGTGGTTTATCCATTTTCACCGTTCTATAAAAACCTTATGGATGCCCAAGGGATCAAAACTAAAATGATCCGCTCTGTTCAAGACCTCCAGCACCTTCCTTTGAGTTCTAAGAAAGATTTATTAATTACTCCTGAAAACCCACTCAAGACTCGTGAGTTTATCATTCAACCAGACGCTGAAGTATTAAAAAGAAGACCTCAAACTGTAATCCATGCCCTGCTCAAAGGAAAAAAAGGGGCTCAAAAGAATTTGGAGGACGAATATCGACCTGTATTTATGACTAGCACAACCGGTCGATCTTCAGAGCCCATCCCTTTCCTCTACACACAAACTGACATTCAGAATTTATCTGTTGCCGGCGCCAATATCATCCAACTGGGGGGCGCTAAAAAAGAAGATAAGATATTGAACATGTTTCCATACGCCCCTCACCTTGCCTATTGGTTGGCTCACTATGCCTGCATGAGTATGAATCTCTTTTGTCTCAGCA
>CAJWYM010000061.1 GCA_913049555.1 uncultured Opitutia bacterium | reverse complement strand
TAATGAATATGAAGAATGGCCGGGCTCTGTTTATTCAGCGATTCATTCTTCTTATGAAAAAAACTTGGTTTTGTTGCCCGATACTTTTTTTGAATATGAAAAGGGGGAGACTTTATTTGAAGAGATCGCTTGTTCACTTGAAGAAAATATGGCTGTCCTCGGCATTCAAAAATGTTCCGAGGTCGAAAAGTTAAAATCTTTGGGAGCCGTTCATTGTAATTATCAATCGCTAAGGATTGATAAATTTCAAGACAAGCCTTCAGAAAAAATTGAGAATTTCAATGCGTTCTGGGGCTTTTATGCATTTCAGACAAAAATTGCTAAGAACCTTTACCAGTTCCTCATAGATTCTGTCAAAAAACAAAACCCAAGTTATAGCAAGCAGCTCTTTTATCCCTTCAAAGCAATCTCTATAAAAAAGTATATGGATTTAGGAACTTGGAAAAATATTAACAAGTTCAGAGAGAATTGTTTTTGATTTCTGTTAGAATTCGGAAAAAGATTCTTGATAAAAATTAAAGTAAACGAAATTTGGAGATCGCCAATGAATTTCACAGTTTAGAACGATGGTTCTGTTTCAAAGTAAAAAACACCCTAAGTTAATCGTACTTTGTGTGCATTTCTGGCAATGATTTTTTTAAAATTGTTAAATTAAAATTTGCCATTTTAACAATTATGATTTGATTGAAGTGTAATTATCAACCCTAAGTTTTACTGAATCCTATTTGCAATTTGGATCTTTTTTTAACTTATAATCCTCAACTTTATCTCATCCTCTTTCTGTATTTGCTAACTTCAAACCCTTCGATAGAACATTTTCTGAAAAATTACTTTTAACCGTATCGGTTCATAATAGTCATTTTCTACTCCTATTTTACCCTCACCCTTTATCCTAAATTCCGTTAGACAAAATTCTCTACTTTTCATAAGCCATTCCAAGAATATCTCTCAAATGATTGACACTTTTTCATTGGTTAGTTGCCAATGAATCGATCCTTCTAAGGAATTTCAATCAAGCGCTGCCTAGTTTTTTACTTTTTGTTTAGTAATTTATATTTGCTAACTTAGGGTATCTTTTATGCAGATCCTTCTTCTTTTTCTAAATGGGCTTTTAATAGCCAAGTCTGAAGTTGGAAAGTATAATGTTCTGCTTGTTCCCTAGACCCAATCCAAACGACTGACAAGCCCTGCTCATGCACTTCCATCATGTGTTTGGTTGCTTTTTCTTTATTAAATCCCAGAACTTTTCGAAACACCCTCGTGACATAGGACATCAAATTGACTGGATCATTGTAAACAACCACTTTCCATAAAGACTCTAAAGAGGATTTTGATTCATAATCTTTTTTCGGTGTCTTGACGGTTTCCGCTAAATCGGTTGTTTTATTACTATGGCAAATCATGATGAAGAAGACAATACAGCTTGGACTAAAAAGAAACTCCCTATGAAATGGATTGTTGGAGCAATCATTGTCTTCATTACTCTATACACGATTACAGCCGTAATTCAACAGTATTAAATAACTGGTAAAATCAACATCTCTCATTTATGTTGGTTTTTTTTGAAAGCTTATTGTTCTCCCTGAATCCAATTCTTTAACAAACTATGACAAAACTGAATTCATTCTTTTTCTCAATATTCGGCCTGATCGCAAGCGCTCATTTTTTAAGTGGCGATGGGGTTCGGAATTATTCTCCCGGACTGTATGCAGAACTCAATACCTCTAAGGGTAGGATTGTTCTCAAGCTTGAATATGAGAAAACCCCAATGACTGTAATTAACTTTGTGGGTCTTGCCAAAGGAGTTTTAAAAAATGACCAATCTGCCGTTGGCACTCCTTATTATGATGGCCTCAAATTTCACCGAGTCATCAATGATTTTATGGTGCAAGGCGGATGTCCAAAAGGAAACGGAACTGGTGGACCCGGTTATAAATTTCCAGATGAAATTGTTCCCGGTCTTAAGCACGATCAAGAGGGAATTTTGTCTATGGCGAATGCAGGTTCAGGAACCAATGGAAGTCAATTTTTTATTACCCATAAAGCGACTCCTTGGTTGGATGGAAAACACACCGTTTTTGGTAAAGTTCAATTTGGTATGGAAATAGTCAATCAGATTGTAAAAAACGATACCATTGATAGTGTTGAAATTATAGCTGTTGGAGATCAAGCAAAAGAATTTGATTTCTCTCAAACTGCATTTGATCAGATTCGGGATAACTTCGGCAAATCTTTGGATCTTAAACACAATGAACAAATGAAAAATCAACTCGATCAAATCAAGGACGCCTACCCAAATGCGATTCTCCATCAATCAGGGCTTCAATATGTGATTTTAAATGAAGGGATCGGAAATACTAAACCTAACAAAGGGGAAAGGGTTTCAGTTCATTATACTGGAAGATTCTTAAATGGTCAGACTTTTGATTCCTCCGTCAAGAGAGGACAACCCATTGAGATTGCGATCGGGGTAAAACAGGTTATTCCAGGTTGGGATATTGGTATTATGGATATGCTTGTTGGAGAAAAAAGGGTTTTAATTGTCCCTCCCCAATTAGGATATGGTGCTCGAGGCTACCCACCAGTAATTCCACCAAACAGTTATTTAATATTTGAGGTAGAACTAGTAGAGATAAAATAAAGTTCTATCTGCTTATTTTTAAACAATTCAATCAGTAAAATAGGGTGGCTAAAGGGTCGGAAGTTTTTTTTCCATTTAAGGACAATTACTTTCCTTTATACTTAGCCCCCATGGCTCGTTTTACTGACTTTGGATTTCGTGCCTTATGCAAAGAACAAGGTGCAGATATTTTAATCACCGAATTTGTGATGGCGGATGCGATTATTCATGGAAATGAGACTGCTTGGTCTCGTTTTGAATTTGACCAGAAGCAAAGACCGATTGGAGTTCAAATATTTGGATCTTCTCCGGATTTAATGGGAGAGGCAGCGGCGATCATAGAAGATCGAATACAACCCGACTTTATTGATATCAATTTTGGTTGCCCAGCGGATAAGGTTACTTGTAAGGATGCAGGATCTTCCTTGCTTAGAAATCTAAAAAAATTAGGTGCAGTTGCTGCGGCAGTAGTGAAAGCCGTTCCTAATACTGCTGTTACCGCTAAAATTAGAATTGGTTGGGATGCTCAATCTATCATTGCCTCTGAAGCTGGTAAGATTCTTCAAGACGTTGGCATTCGTTGCTTAACGATCCACGGAAGAACTAAGGATCAAGGGTACTCTGGAAGCGCAGATTGGTCTATTATTTCTGCGGTTCATGATCAATTAGAAATACCAGTAGTTGGAAATGGGGACATTCAAACTGCTGAGGATGTGATTCGAATCCAAAGTCAAGGCCATTGCGATGGGGTAATGATTGGAAGAGCTGCACTGGGTTATCCATGGTTGTTTAAAGAGATTAGGCACTATCTAAACACGAAAGAAGTGCTGGAGGCTCCAAAATTATCGGAACGATGGAGAGTGATCCTTAATTATTGCAGAGAGAGTTTTCCGTCTGGCGTGAAGGAGGAACAAAGGCAATGCATAAGAGGCTATCGCCCCAAAATTGCGAGTCTTACCAAAGAGATGATTGGCTGTAAAAGACTGAGACCTGAAATTATGAAACTCAACTTTTTTGGCGAGCTGATTGAGCTTGCGGATATTCATTTGGCTAAACATGAACAAGAGCTTGAGGAGGTTTGTCAATGAATCAACAGGGAAATTTGGTTGTTTTTAAGACAGACAAAGGATTCACCCTCTCATTCAAAGAGCGAATTTATTTTATTGGGAATTCCGAGCCCTTTTATCAGATCGCTAAAAAATCTTTAGCTAGAAACGATTATGTCCCTTTTTATGTTGAAATTGCCAAGAGAGAGGGCATCGGTTCAGAATTTCGGGACAATTTAATTTCTGAATTGAAAAATTACAGCGATCAATTTGTGGATGATTTGCTGAATGACGAGTGATTTTTGAATTGCCGCCCAATCCTCTTTTTAGAATCTCCATGCGCGAGAGCATCTACTGGGTTCTTGATCTATAGATGCAATCCACTTACAAGAATACAGATTCTAAATTTATCTACAATCTCAAGATTGTGAACTGATTTTTAACTTTCTTATTCATAAGCGCTTGCGCTCAATCTTTGAATTTGCAATGCTAATCTGCTATGAAGACATTTAAGGATTTAGGGGTATCTGCTGATATTATAAAGGGTTTGGAAGAGCAAAAAATTCTCAAACCAACAGAGATTCAATTAAAAGCACTTCCCTTTTTATTAAAACAAGGAGACGATTTTATTGGTCAAGCTCAGACAGGAACTGGAAAGACTGCTGCTTTTGGCGTTCCCATTTTACAAAAAATCGATCCTAAGAAAAAAGAAGTTCAGGCACTCGTACTAGCTCCTACGCGGGAATTGGCTCAGCAGATTGCGAAACAACTATTTAGATTCACTAAATACACAGAGAAAATTTTTACAGAGGCGGTTTACGGGGGTGAAAAGATTGAGAAACAGATTCAATCCCTTCAAAGACCCACCCACATTATTGTAGCCACTCCTGGAAGATTGATTGATCTTTTAAAGGAAAAAGCAGTAGATATTTCTAGAATCAATACTCTTGTTCTCGACGAAGCGGATGAAATGCTAAGCATGGGATTTAAAGATCAGTTAAAAAAGATTTTAGAATTTACCACTGGCACTCGTAAAACATGGTTATTTTCTGCAACTTTACCCCAAGGAATTAGAGAGTTGATAAAATCTTACATGTCTAAAGAAGCGTTCAAAGTCCATATCGATCCAAAAAATCAAGTCAATCAAGACATAAAACATTTGTATTGTTTTTGTACGGCGAAAGAAAAAAACGATAAGGTGGAAGATTTTTTAAAAGAATACCCAGAGGAACAAGGATTGATTTTTTGCAAAACGAAATTGGGTGCAGTGGCTTTAAATTCGGAGCTAGAAAAACGTGGGTATTCAGCGGGGGTTCTTCATGGGGATATGAACCAACTGGAACGTGAAAAGGTAATGAGAGCTTTTAAAAAAGAAAGACTTCGCCTTTTAGTTGCCACTGATGTGGCTGCCCGAGGGATTGATATTCCTGCTCTTTCATTTGTCTTGCATTATCAATTGCCAGATCAATCAGAGTACTACACTCATCGCAGTGGTCGAACTGCTAGAGCAGGAAAAAAAGGAGTCTCTTTTGCCTTTATTCACCCCCAAGATAAAAAAATGATTAAAGAGTTGGAGAGATCTTTAAATATCCAGTTTTTTGAAGGCTATACAAAACCTTCTAGTCCTTGGGCCAATTCTCCTTGGCAATAAATATTTTCATCTTTAAATGCTTACAGATTCAAATCCAATGATTGTCTTGGCATTCCATCTAGGATCTGTTTAGAAATTTTGATTGATTGGGGAGATGCAAATTTACATAGATTTAGAGGAAACTTTAGTACACTCGCTTCACCAAGCGCACTTTTTAAAATTTCATGATCTTGTAAAGGATATGAATCGTTGTGTCATTCGGGATAAAATTACGCTTCTAAGACCGGAGGCCCATTCAATCCTCAAAAGATGTAGAAATTTTGCCTCTAAAGTTGTCTTAATGACTATCAGTTCTGAATCCTCAGTCCAAGCAATCAATGAGGGGTTGAATTTAAATTTTAGGAAACAGGACATTTATGCTAAAGATCGTTTCCTTTTAAAAGAAAAATCCATTTGTCCTGATGCCATTCTCATTGACAACCAATCCATGAAAGAAAGAGCGCTTCAATTAAAGTTACAAACATTGGGTATCCATCAAGAGCGTTTCCTTCAGATTCCCTCATTTGCAAATCCTTCATTCTATTCAGCCAGTGAATTTTTGCAAATTTTGGAAAGTTCATTGCATGATTTAATGAAATGAATTGAAGGCACTGTTTTGTATTGTGTATTCATTCCAAGACCTCTGATTTATGTTTTTGCATTCTTTTATTGGCTTTTAGGAGAAGATATTCCTTGATAGGAGCTATGTCGAATTTGCCAAATATCCTAATCTTCATGACAGATCAGCAAAGAGCCGATACTTGTCATGGTTCTAATTATTGTAAAACTCCTAACATAGACGCCTTCAAAGCTGAGGGGATTGATTTTAAGCAAGCTTTTTGCCCTTCTCCTCATTGCTGTCCATCCAGAGCTACTTTTTTTACAGGCTTATACCCCTCGCAACATGGGATCTGGAATAATGTGAATGTTGCCAATGCCTTGAGTCATAGACTGAATGACAATGTCAGGATGTTCAGTGAGGATTTGAAGGAAGCGGGCTATAATCTCACGTTCAGTGGCAAGTGGCATGTCAGTTCCTATGAGGGTCCAAAAGAACGGGGTTGGAATGAGGCTCAGGTCACAGCGAATGGGGATCCAAACAAACCTGCTCAAGATCAATTCAATTGGGATCTTTACAGAATGCTCAGCCATAATGCTCCGGATTCATTTACTAGGGATCGCAGAGAGGGTGAAATTATACGTCCCGGTTATCCAGACTATATTCATTATGGATCTAATGAAAATCCATTTGGAGATCAACAGGTGGTCCATCAAGCGATTGAAACAATAAAGAATAGAACTAAGAGCGATCAACCTTGGTGCCAGTATGTTGGAACTCTAGGGCCTCATGATCCTTATTGCCCCCCTCAAGAGTTTATAGATATGTATGACTTGGAGGAGATTCAATTGCCAGATAACTTTTCTGATACGATGAAAGATAAACCAGCTCTTTATCAAAGAACAAGAGGAGTGTTTGATCAACTCTCGGAAGAGGAACACAAAAAAGCAATCCTTCACTATTTAGCATTTTGTTCTTATGAAGATTTTTTGTTTGGTCAACTTTTGAAAGCTCTTGATGAAAGTGGAGATCGGGAAAATACACTCGTATTGTATTTGTCAGATCATGGCGATTATATGGCGGAACATGGATTGTGGTGCAAAGGACTGATGTGTTTTAAAAGTGCTTACCACATCCCTGCAATTGCTCGTTGGCCGGATGGAATCAAAGCTCCGGGAAGGGAAGTAGATTCTATTATTAATTTAGCTGACTTTGCTCCTACTTTTAGTGAACTTGTGGGTAAAAAACCAGACCCAAGCTTGATAGGAAACAGTTTGATTCCTTTCTTTAGAGATGAAGCGGCTCCTAGTTCTTGGCGAGAGGCTCATTTTACACAAAGCAATGGAAATGAGTTGTATGGTATCCAGCGTTCCATCACTACAAATCAATGGAAATATGTATACAATGGTTTTGACTATGACGAATTGTATGACTTAGGGCAGGATCCTCTTGAGGTTAAAAATCTAGCTAAAGAGAAGAAATATCAGCCGCTTATTAAAGAACTCTGTGCCCGCATTTGGGAATTTGCTTACCGTAGTAATGACAATGCTTTCAATCCATACATAATGGTTGGTTTAGCTCCTTTGGGTCCTGGATCTGCATTCACCGATCCGAGGATGGAAAAAAGTTAAAAGCGGATCAATCTATGTGTGATTGGTTTCTACCAGCATATTTTGCTTTGTATAGAGCTTCATCCGCTTTGTTTAAAAGTTCTTGCATGGTACAGTGATTGCCATCGCTGGAAATAGCTCCGCCGATCGTAGTTGTGACGGTTACTTTCAGATCATTTTGTAGGGAAAATAAGGAATGGTTGATGGAAGTGCAAAGGTTTTCAGCATATACGATGGCTGCATCTTTATGCATTCCAGGAGCAATACAAACGAATTCATCCCCAGCAAATCGATACAAGGAAGATCCAGGCTTAAGGGCGGAAATCAACCTTCTTGAAAAGACTTTTAATACGGCATCGCCTGTAGCATGACCATGACTGTCGTTGAAAGACTTAAAATGATCTATATCAATCATAAAAGCCGCTAAATATCTGTAATTAGAGTTTGAATCTTCCCTTTTACCCACTTGTTTAAGAAGTCGAGGCAAAGAAATCTCAAGGGCTCTTCGATTGGGTAACTCAGTCAGTGGATCTTGGTGAGACAATGAATGAAGATGATCATTCTTCGTAGATAAACGATCGTTTAGATTTTTTAACTTCTCATTTGCATCTTTCAACTCATTCATGAGCATGTGAATGCGAAGACCGGATCTTAGACGAGCTTTCAATTCATAAAAGTTAAAGGGTTTGGTCAAGAAATCATCCGCTCCAGACTCAAAAGCCATAATCATGTCTTCTCTACTAATTCTGCCACTTACCAAAATTACAGGGATTGTTCTAAGTTCTGGGTCTTCTTTAATTTTTCGACAAACTTCCAGTCCATCCATCCCTGGCATCATCCAGTCACAAATGATTAAATTGGGTTTCCCACCTTTTGCAAATTCAAGACCTTCGGGGCCATTAGTAGCCAATAAAAGCTCATGTTTGTCTCTTCTCAAACCTCTCTCTATAGCAGAGCGAGCAGAAAAGTCATCTTCGATAACAAGGATTTTAGCCATAAGTAGAAATTGTCTAAAATACACAAATTAGATTGGGATACAACCTTGAAATGTTTGGTACTTATCCTTGATTTGAACGATTTTAGTGATTAAGTTAGATCGTTTGTCCAACATTGTTGATTATTATGATAATAAAACCAAAAGTCCGTTCGTTCTTATGTGTCACTGCTCATCCAAAGGGTTGTGCTAAAGAAGTAGAAAATCAAATTTCTTACGTCAAGTCTAAGGGAATCGCAATGGGACCGAAGCGCGTCCTTGTTATTGGTTCTTCCACTGGATATGGCTTGTCCACTAGAATTGTCTCCGCTTTTGGTTGCGGAGCTGAAACTTTAGGGGTTATGTTTGAAAGAGAGGCAACGAATGGTAAGACTGCTTCTCCTGGATGGTACAACACTGCAGCTTTTGAAAATGCTGCTATCAAAGAGGGATTGAAGGCGAAAACCATCAATGGAGATGCTTTTTCCAATGAGATAAAAGCGCAGGTCATCGAGGAAATTAAAGCAGGCATGGAACAGGTGGACCTTGTTATCTACAGTTTGGCATCTCCTCGTAGAAAAGATCCTCTAAGCGGAAATGTCCACAAAGCAACTTTAAAACCTGTTGGAGAAGATTTTAAAAGTATCACTTTGGATACAGATCGAAAAAAGATCCAAGAAGTACATATCAGCCCAGCAACGGACGAAGATATTTTAAATACCCAAAAAGTAATGGGTGGAGAAGATTGGTCGCTTTGGATGAATCAGCTAAAAGATGCTGGAGTTTTGGCTGAGGGCGTTCGGACGATCGCTTATTCTTACATTGGTCCAGATGTGACTTGGCCAATTTATAGAAATGGCACAATTGGAAAGGCTAAAGAGCACTTGGAGTCTACATCCTCAGAGATCAATACACTTTTAAAGGACCTAAATGGAGATTCTTTTATTGCGGTTAACAAAGCAGTTGTAACCCAAGCATCCTCTGCGATTCCAGTGGTTCCATTGTATGTATCTTTACTTTTTAAGATTATGAAGGCCGATGGAAGTCATGAAGGATGCATTGAGCAGATGGATCGTTTGTTTCGTTCGGTTTTGAATGCAAAAGGTGGAGTTCCCCTCGACGAAGAAGGTAGAATTCGTGTGGATGATTGGGAAATGCGATCTGATATCCAAAACGCAGTCGCAGAACTTTGGCCAAAAGTAAGCTCCGAGAATCTCTTTGAAATCTCTGATTTTGTAGGCTATCAGGAAGAGTTCATGCACTTGTTTGGCTTTCAAATAGAAGGTGTGGATTATGATGAGGATGTGAACGAAGTCGTATCTATTCCCTCTATTTAAAGTTCTACATTTGAGTTGTGTCTAAGTTAGATTATTGTGATTCTACAATTTTAGTATTAGACACTTCATCCAGTGTTGTTTTTGCCGGTCTGTTAAAGAATGGAGAGTGGTTAAAATCTACGGAATCCACAGAACCTACACTTGAAATCTTATTCACTCTCGTGAACCAGATTTTAAACGAATGCAACCTTCACTTTGATGAAATTGATTATTATCTTTATGATCGTGGTCCCGGATCAATTTTAGGCATCCGAACAGCGATTGCGGCGATTCAATCTTGGGAGATTTTATCTGATAAGAAAAATAGCATTCGTTCCTTTCAATCTTTGGATTTAATTGGGGGTTCTTTAAAAAGAGAGGGAAAAGAAAATTTCTCAATTATTAGTGATTGGAAGAAAGGATATTGGAATATCTGGCAAGATCACAGGGATCCTGAAAAAACAATTTCCACAATTGATTTGGAAGGAATTCAAACTTTATGCAAAACATCGCACTCCACCTATTACTTGCCACAAAGAAAAGTTTGGAAACCGTTGCCTTTAGAACTCGAGTCCACTCTTTTAAATCCATTGAAAATCAAAGATTTGCTAGAGAATTCCTCTCTGATTAAAAACACTGCTTTTCAAACCGCATACTTGCCAGAACAAACAAAATACATCAAATGGAACGCCAAAAGACATCGTTGACCTAAATTTAATTTTCTGAGTATTGTCTAATTAAATCCCCTCAAACCAATGAAAAAAATAAAAAAATCTCCTTTTACATTCTGTCGTAAAATCTCACAATTTGAGATTTTAAATCCAATAATCTTTCTCCAATTTTGAATTTTATGAGTGCAAATTTGATAGTAGGTGGGGGTTGTTTTTGGTGTACAGAGGCTGTTTTTCAAAGAGTAAAAGGGGTTCTTTCAGTCACTTCGGGATATACAGGTGGAAATACTGAAAATCCTTCTTATGCGGACATTTGCAGTGGAGTTACCAATCATGCAGAGGTTGTATCCGTAGATTATGATGCATCACAGATAAGCTTAAAAGAGTTGTTGAAGGTCTTTTGGTTTTCTCATGATCCAACCACATTGAATCAACAAGGAAATGATGTTGGAACCCAATACAGGTCTGTAATTTATTTTCAAAATGAGGAAGAGCGCACAGTAGCTGAATTTTCTAAAGAAGAGCATCAGTCGTTTTTTACAAATCCAATTGTAACAAAAATAGAACCCTTGGAAACTTTTTGGTCTGCTGAGATAGAACATCAAAATTACTACAACCGTCATCCTTCTCAAGGCTATTGTCAAATCATGATTGCTCCTAAAATTTACAAATTGGGAAAATTAGGGATTTTAAAGGATGGATCCGATGGGTAAAAAAGTTCACAAAGTCAAAAAGCTTTTTTCGAATCCTTGGATCAATATGTTTGAGGGTCGAGCTTTTTTTTCGAACAAAGAAGTTTGCTGGACCTTTGCATCAAGAAAAGAAAATCCTCTCAAAAATAAGTCACCGGATGCTGTAATGATTGTTCCTATTATTTCGGATTTGGGAGGGGAACCAAAATTACTTTTAACGAAAGAGTTTCGAATTCCTGTCAATGGATATGAATATGGATTTCCTGCTGGATTGCTTGAAGAGGGACAAAGTTTGGTTGAAAATGCGAATCGTGAGTTGTTGGAGGAAACAGGCTTTGAAATTACAAAGGTTTTGAAGGAGAGCCCCTCAAGGCTCTACTCGACGGCTGGACTTTCAGATGAGATGGTAGCAATCCTTATTGTTACTGCAAGAAAAGTTGCGGAACCTTCATTGGAGGAAACAGAAGAAATTACAACCCTGACTTTGAGTCATAAAGATCTTATGGAGTTTCTCAAAACGAATCCAATTATGGGAGCAAAAGCATGGCCTATTTGCTACGCTTTTGAATTAGCAAAAGAATTCCCATCTTAATACTCCCTTCTACTTAATTTCTTTTGCTTTCTACTTTCAAAGAGCACACAGTTTGAAAATTATTTTTACACAATTTAACTTTTAATGAACTACTCAAATTCAATGAACATTGAATTTGAGTGTTTGTTCTATAAATTTCCCTTTAGTAGATTTTTAAATATCTATTTTTTAGGTAATTTAGGTTCGTATTTTTTTGGTAAATACGGATCCAATCTAGCGATAACCTCTTTAAATTCAGCATTGTTGGCTAGGTTGTTCCACTCTAAAGGGTCTTTTTCGTAGTTATAAAGTTCTAGAACGGTTTTATTGAAGCGAGTAGAACGAATGTATTGGTATTGTGGATCGAATACAGTGGATTGTCCTTCGTTCGTTGTAATCACGGTTGGAAAGTTCCATTCCATCTTCGGATTGTGAATCAGATCTTTGAAACTTTTACCTTCATTTTCAGGGTTTATAGGAAGACCACAAATATCAGAGAGAGTTGGATATAAATCAATCAAATTTACCAATCCTTTTGTTTTGACCAACCCATTTTCTGTTACACCCGGAACCTTAATTAATAATGGAACTCGGCAAGACTCAATCCATGATGTGGCTTTGCCGTATTTAAATTTTTCACCTAAATGCCAACCATGATCTCCCCAGATGACAACAATCGTATTGTCAGCATATTTGCTGTTGTTAATTCCTTCAAAAAGAGCCCCAAGACAGTAATCAACATAAGCTACCGATGCTAAATAAGCTTGAACTGCCTCTTTGTGCATGTTTTCACGCTCTATCCAATTCCACCATGGATGTTTCTTTGCTGCGGCTTTTCCTTTTGAGTCTATAATATCTTCTAAATCTCCCTCATTTATTTTTGGCAAAACGATATCTTCGAGTGGAAATTGATCATAAAATCGGCTTGGGACAAACCAAGGAAGGTGTGGTTTGGAGATTCCTACCGCCATAAAAAAAGGTTTGCTATCAAAATCTCGGGTAAGTTGATCTACAGCCCATTGACAGGTAATAAAATCCTTTGTTTCTTCTGGAGTGACAGCCATTTCTCCCCATTTAAGAGCTTTAGCGTTGTAAGCAACTGCTTTTTCTCCAGGCGAAGGTTGGATATGAACCTCAGTGCCTTTTTTTAGTTCATGTCTAATTTTACCCCATTTGCCTTTGTGTTCTTTTGCGGTTGGATCCGTCCACTCATCAAAAGCCCATTGTCCTTGGTCTCCTTTGTCGCTTTGCTTGTTACTGTGTTTGTGGAAAATCTTACCTGCGGAAAGTGCATGGTATCCCTGTTGTGAAAACCATTGAGAAATAGTTGCTACATCTTGAGTCTTAGGCGCATGCCGAAGGTTTGTATCGTTGCCATAAACTCCAGTATTGTGAGAATATTTACCAGTTAGTAGCGCGGATCGAGAAGGTCCACAGACGGTTGCTGGGGAGAAGGCTTTTTCAAAAACGATCGAGCCTTCTTTGGCAAAATTATCAAAATTTGGAGTCTGAGTTTGGGGATTGCCACCAAATACTCCTACCCAGTCATTCAAATCATCGATAGCAACAAAAACTACATTATACTTTGATTCATCTTTGGCTAATAGGGAGGGAAAATATCCCAGAATGCCAAAAAGACTTATAAATAAAACTGTTTTTAACATCAGAATTATATTTTTCATTATTTTTTCCTTGATTCGATCATTGGTTTTTAGGTTTCAATGCATGTTAAGTAGTTTGCATTCTTTTTAAAGTGGGCGCTTGTTCGGCTTTTGATTGTATTAAAGAATTGTATTTGAGCCCAGATTCTAGTGTTAAAATTTTCTAAATTTGGAGACATTCCTACAATTTCTTGATGAAATTAAGGGTTTCATTTTGTAAATTCAGCGGTTAAATAAGTTTTCTCGATAGGATACAGCAGAGCTTTATTTTTACGAGTGAACGCAAAATTTTTACCGATCCATTTTTTGAACTTCCATCCGTCCGCTGGAGTTGCGACGAGTTCAAGCCTTTGTCCCTCCATGTAAGTGCCGGCAACTGAATCGAACAATTTAGATCCATGACGAGCAGTCACCTTCCCATTACCTGTTACTTTAATCTTCACATTCGCAAGTTTTGCGAGTTCGATCATGTGGAAAATATCATCGTCATTGTCTAAATTCAGAAGTTGTAGGTCAGAACCTTTCGGACCTTGGTTTTTAAATCTTCCGTCCTTGATGATAATGCTACGAATCTTCCATTTATTAGAATTTCTTTTGTGAACCACAAAAGCCGATTTGGAAGGATTGCCATGAGCATCGTATTTCAATTCAAAGGATCCCCGACCGCGATCTAGATATGTTATTGCAAGTCGAATCTGCTGAGTTTTAGAATCGATGAGCTCATCGTGAATATCAAAGAAAAATGTGTTTTTTCCAGAAGCATGTTCAAAACTTCGAGCAAATCGATCATAAGGGTGGGATTTAGCCGTAATTTCTCCTTGAACTCGAAAGAGACCAATACTGGTCTTTTCTGGTTCCAATTGAGTAATAAAACGTTCGTAGTTTCCAGAAATTATTTCCCAACCTGAATCGTTGTAGCCAGTCTGAGATGTATGTTGTGTTACTTGACCTGCTCCAGCAAACTCAGGACAGTCCAATTTTGCTCCTCTTGACTTGTAGATGGGATCATTGCAGATAGCAAGGTAACGGGATTGATTGTTTCTCTTGGCTTTTCCATACTTGCTTTCTGGAAATTTTACTTTGTCCGAAGCGTCCAATCCTTCATGAAAAATACAGAAGCCCCCTCCAGCAGTTGGGGGAACCAATTCTGCGGCCCAGCGATTGAAGAATTCTAGAGCATATCTGAATTTACCTTGATCTATGTAATCTAATGAACTTCTGTCTATGTCCCAAATGCTTAAACCTGGATGAAGTTGTTCGATTGCGGTCCAGTAAAAGTAGAGTGCTAGATTTTTTTGGGCCATTGGAGATTTCCATGCTCTGTCCATTTCATTTCTTGAAAATAGACCTACATCAGAATCGACAGCCATATTTCGAAATTGCTCTGAAGTTAGACTGCTCCCAGTAAAATGATGCCCTCGAACATCCCCAAGGTATCTAACACCATAGCTGTCTTTGATATTTTTCTGAATCCAATCCCACTCCGTTTTGTATTTCTGTGGAGATGCATGCTTGAAGACAAGTGGAACAGAAAATCCAGTTCCCTCATGAAATGCCTGCTTGTAGGTTTCATAAGCCATGAATTTAAAATCCATCCATTCGGATTTAGAGATTTGATAGGACTTGGGGATAGTAGAGGTATCATCGTAAGGTCGATCATCCCCATGAATACCACAATCTACACGAACATATGAAATGATCCTTTGTAAATGAGGAGGAACTTTTTGACGGATATGGGCACCTAGAGCAGCAATCATTTCTTGGTAAAAGATTTTAAACTTTGGATCGAGCCAATAAGGATAAACATCGATTCCGTTTTTACTCTTTACTAAAGGAACTCCTTTATCGTAGACCCACTTTGGAGGTGCAATTATTTTCTTGTAAGATGTATGAATCTGAAGGTAAATCCGCTGATTTTGTCTATAGGCTGTTTCGAGTCTTTGATCTAATTCTGACCAGTCAAATTTGTTGCGAGCCGGGTTGATTTTCTCAGTCCATGAGGGTTTGTAGGCTTGTCCCACCAGATAAGGATGCTTGATCGTGGATTGTTTTCCTTGTCTATCATAGACGCCGTAGCTGTCTCGATCCATTCCCAATATGGATTTTGTAGGTTCTTGACAAAACCCTGTAATCCCAAAATTAATTAAATTTAAAAATAAGAGTTTCTGAATAATGAGTTTCATTTTTTAAATCTGAAATTTTGAATTTTTGTTTACAAAGACGTTGTGATTTCGTCTGAGAGGTAGGGTTGACACAAATTTCTAGAATAGCATCCCGTTTCTTTCTGTTTGGGATCTAGGAACATTTTTTTTAGCTAGTTTTATAGATTTTTCATACTTTTCAGTTTCTTCTACTTTAAAAGAGCTAAATCTCGCTTTGCTTTTATCGTTGCATCTAATTTTTTACTAGATTTGTCATGATTGCTTCTAGGGACCATTTCTGCATTTGATTTAGGTAAGAAGGGTTTCAGTTTCTTCATGGCTAATTCGACTTTTTCGGGATTGGATTGCATGAGGTTGATGAATTCCATCGGGTCGTTTTCAAGATCGTAGAGTTCTTCGACCGTTCCTTTCTTGCGAATAATATAATGCCATTTTTCAGAGATTATAGAATGATTACCTTTGTCTTGTGTTGTTACAGTGGGACTCCAAGGCAAGTCACAATTTTCCAACAACGGCTTTAAAGATTTCCCATCCAGTTCTTTAGTTGGAAGTCCACATAGATCAATCAAAGTTGGATAGATATCAATTAAGTTTACATTGCGTTTGCATTCTTGCTTCTTTTTCATGCCAGGTATGTGCACTATGAATGGAGTTTGGGTGGCTTCTCTCCAAAGTGAGGCTTTCCTGAAACGAAGTTTTTCTCCTAAGTGCCAACCATGGTCTCCAAAAATCATTACGATTGTATTGTCCGCGTATTTACTATTTGCGAGAGAATCTAGAACCATCCCAACACATTCATCCGCATAGGAAGTTGCTGCCATGTAAGCTCTGACAGCATCTTTCATAAGACCATACTCTTGACACCATAAAAAGTCATCGTGAGGTTTGTCTACTGTTTTACCCTTTGTGTTCAGGATATCCTTATAATCATTCAAATCATATTCTGGAACTTGAACCGTATCTAAATCATACAAATCAAAAAAGCGCTGAGGAACATGCCAGGTCAAGTGTGGTTGAGAAATCCCGACTGCCATGAAAAAAGGCTTCTCATAATCCTCTTCCAACTTTTTTTGGAACCACTTGGCTGTTTCATAGTCTTTTAAGCCATCCATACCTCCAACCGTAGGGCCAAATGCAAAGGTGGAACCACCTTGTCTTGTGAATTTTGGATTTTCCAGTTTTTTTCCATGAACAATTCCCTTTTGACGGTTGTTGAGTTGCTTCGCGTCAATTACAATTTTAGACCGAGCCTGTTCAAAAATATCAAATGCCCAATGTCCAATATCTATTCCTTTTTTTGATCCGTGAGCATGGAATATTTTACCTCTCGAAATGGTTAGATAATCCTGCTTAGAAAAGTATTCTGGTAAGGTGGTATTGCTTTGAACCAAGGGAGAGTCTAACATGTTGTTGCTATTTGAATAAATTCCAGTGGTAGCAGGCATGAAGCCAGACAAAAGAGCAGATCGGGAAGGTCCACAAACAGGTCCAGGACAAGAGGTATTAAGAAATACCATAGATTTTTCTGCAAAACGATCCATATGAGGAGTTTGGCACTGTGGATTACCTCCAAAAGCTCCGACCCAGTCGTTCAAATCATCTACAGAAATCATCAAAACATTGGGTCGATCCGAAGCTGAGATTGAGTGACTGAACAAATTGAAGCTGATTATTAGAAGTGCAAGAGCTCCCTTTAATGGATTAAGAAGTTTTTTATTCATTTTAAGATTTGTAGAATCTGACCAATTATTTGGACTATCAAGGGTGAAAATTTAGGTTCTGGGTTTGTTGTCAATTGAGAGTGACAAAAATTTAGATTGTTTATGAAAAGAGTTTTGGAAAAGGTAATTGGAATTAAATCTAACTAATGAATGTGTAAAAAATTATAGAGTTCAGTTATTTAAAATCTAGGGTTTCATTTATCTTAAACTCAAAGAAACCATGATAAATGGATCCGTGTTTGAGTAGAACCTGATAAAAAATCGTATTGAATCTTGAACAACTGTATAAATCATTTATCAGAGCCTCATGAGAGGGTTATCAGGAATAACTTCATATAGAAAATGGATTGGGCTTAGTAATAAAAAGACAAAAATATTAGCACTTGGAGCTGTTATAAAATTTCAATCGATTGTTTCCCTTAAACCTCGGATTCTTTAATAGAACTTTGATAACAAGTATCCCCGATAATATTCCTTGTAAAGCTCTCATGTATTACGAAAATCTTCACGGAAGCAAAAGGTTCCATTTTAAAATTGATTGACATATTTCGCTTTAATATTTTTTTCTAAATCTCATTTTTTATAGCTCCATCAGGGCCTGTACCCTGATGAAATATTTAAGAAAAGAATCCTTAGATTGAGTCAGGCAATGCTCCCTTCCAACCTATTTTTAAGAGTTGGGTCAATTCCTTTTGCTTGGGCGCATATTCTATGTTATCGGCAAGATTATTTTGTTCTAAGGTATCCTTGTCTAAATTGTACATTTCTCTAAAAGAAACTTCGGCATTCGGGTTGTCTTTGTCCATGTAGTCTATCCACTCAGTATAACGGTGAGATTTTGTCCTTAAAGACTTACCCAAGTATTTTCCTTGCTTACAAACTGTAAAGGCTCCTTTTTTCCAGCTTTTATTAGGATCCTCAAGCAATGGAAGAAAAGAAATACCTTCCAATTTTTCATGAGGTAGATCGATCTTTAACATTTCACAAATAGAAGGATAAATATCGACGAGTTCAATGATTTCGTTGCAGGTAACTCCGTCTGTGTATCCTGGTATTTTTATCATAAAAGGAACACGAGTGGCTTGTTCAAAAAGGCTGATTTTGCTCCACATTCCATGTTCACCAAGGTGAAAACCATGATCTGAAGTAACAATCACAATTGTATTGTCTGCTTGACCAGTCTCCTCTAGTGCTTCCAACATCAAACCGATTTGATCATCAATAAAAGTAGCACATGCATAGTAGGCATGAATTGCCTTTTTGGCTTCGACATCATTTTGATCACGAATTTTGAAAATGTCCCAATTGTTTCCAAAGCGTCTTGCTACATCTGGAACTTTATTATCAAGATCTTTAGTGGCGGGAGTGGTTGATAATTTGGAAGGATCGTAAAGATCAAAATATTTCTTGGGAGCAATCAGGGGTGTATGTGGGCGGCTGCTTCCAAATGTAATAAAAAACTTCTCTTCTTTATTTGCATATTCACGAATTAGATCTGCAATCACTCTCGCTTTGATTCCGTCAGGGTTTCTTTCTTCAATATCGCCACTTTCACCAATCAATTCAGCCTGAAAAGTTTGAAATACTTTTCTACCTTCATCCCATTGTTTGGAACCTTTTTTCGAGTTGCTCCAAAGTTCTTCTCGTTTTTTCATTGCTTCGATCATTTGAGCATCCCACTCAGGATCTGATGTGTAAGTCCAATTCTTCTCAGGATTTGGGGGAGTTCCTTTTGGAATATTGTATTTTATCTTTCTACCTTTAAATCCATCTGGGGGATTGCTTAGAATCCCATTGTAAGCACTTGATTGCTTCACTGCATCCCAATTGTGATGGAATAATTTTCCGATCATATATGTTTGGATTGGATGCTCTGCCAAAGTTTCACCAATACTGGTTGCCCACTCTGGCAAAACTTCCTGTAGCTTGTAAGGATTTCCCCAAACCCCTGTTGTAGGAGATCGTAAGCCCGTATTGAAAGAACTCCTAGATGGATTGCAAACAGGGTTCTGACAATAAGCTTTGGTAAAAACCATGCTTTCCTTTGCAAAAGAATCAATATTAGGTGTTTTTACTTCCTCATTCCCGTAGACTCCCATAGCCTCCGCGGACCAATCTTCAGGACAGAGAAATAAAATGTTCATCCCTGAGAGATCCGGTAATTTTGCATGTAGCAAATTCACAATCTGAGAAAAACTAAAGAAAATAAATAAGGCCTTAAGAGCTAATAATTTCATAGGTAGAATATATCGGAGATGGTATTTTTTAACATAGACTATGTGTCAAAATATCTGGACTAGATTTTGCAAATAAGGGAAGACATTTTGAACTAAATTCCACAAATAATTCATCTTTTATATCAAAAAATCCATTTTATTTTCATTTAATATAAATTATTATGTAGTTTTCATTCTAAATATTAAATTATCTAATCATGATCCAATTCATTTGTCTACCCATTCGCAGATTCTTCCAAGTTGTTTTGCTTTTTACAGCTCCTTTTTTGTTACTAAATGCTGAGCAAAGATCCATAAAACTCATTGATTACTATGAATTTGAAGGGAAGTTAAAATTCAATGAAAATGCTTATGAGTACAAATTAAAAGTAGATACTGAGGGTCCAGGTTACAAGTTGTTGGTTAAAGATGGTGT
>CAJWYM010000060.1 GCA_913049555.1 uncultured Opitutia bacterium | reverse complement strand
TGACTAAACATATATAATTGTAAAACCCATGATTAGAAGCCTCCTATTATTCACTCTTGCCTCTGTTGCATGCTTAGTTCCAAACAGCCTTTTTTCCTCTGAGAAAATCAAGGTTTTGATTGCTGATGGCCCCCAGAAGGCTCATAAGTATCTAGACACGACTCCAGTCCTCATGCAAATCCTCGACAAAATTCCTCGATTTGAAGTGGATCATTCCCGTTCCTCAAAAGAGTCCTGCAAAGACGGTAGTTACATGCCGGACTTCAGTAAATATGATGTGGTTGTGATGAATGAGGGTTTTGGTGCTGCGGATTGGCCTAAAGCGACCCAAAAGGCGTTTGAAGAATTCATGGCTAGCGGCGGAGGCATGGTCTCCATACATGCCGCGAACAACTGTTGGCCTAATTGGAAGGAGTACAACAAGATGACTGGTATTGGAGGATGGGGAGGCCGAAATGAGAAAAGTGGGCCTTATTTGTATATAAACTCCGAGGGAAAAGTTTTCCGAGACACTTCAAAGGGAAAAGGCGGTGCCCATGGACCACAGCACGAATTTGAGTTGATAGTTAGGGAGAAGGATCATCCAATCATGAAAGGTCTTCCCCCCACTTTCAATCATGGGCCAGATGAACTCTATGATAGATTGCGAGGTCCGGCTGAGAACGTTACGATTCTTGCGACTGCTTTCTCTTCCAAGGAGAAACGTGGAACTGGACGCCACGAACCCGCATTGATGACCATCTCCTATAGCAAAGGCAGGGTTTTTCACACTATTTTGGGTCATCACGTAAAGCAGACTAAAGAAGGTAGTTTTGTGACCACTTTTCTGCGAGGCACAGAATGGGCGGCCACAGGAGTGGTAACCATACCAGTTCACAAGGACTTCCCAAATCAAAAATTTGAGTAGACTACAACTCTCATCCTTGGAGTCTTCTTGGATGGAGACTGAGGTTTAACGAAAGGCCAAAAAATTCTTGGCACCACTGAATTTTATTTTTTTTAATTAAATCCTGTATGTGAAATATTTTAGCTATATTTTAAATGAACAAATTCATTTTTCTATCATTCATATTCCTGTTTAATTCTTTATTGGCTTCAGAGCATGTATTTCTGTTGCATGGATTGGCAAGGACTTCAAGCTCAATGAGTTCATTAGAGGGTTTTTTAAAAAAAGAAGGTTTTTCAGTTTCAAACCTAGACTATCCATCACGTAAACATGAAATCCAATCGTTAAGCTCCATCGTCAGGAATCAAATTGAAAAGCTTTCTATTCGACATAAAACTTTGCATGTGGTGACTCATTCCATGGGTGGAATCATCATTAGATATATTCAAAAAACAGCACCTATAGAAAACCTTGGAAGAGTAGTTATGCTTAGTCCTCCCAATAATGGAAGTGAAGTTGTGGACAAGCTGGGAGATTTATGGTTGTTTAAAAAAATGCATGGTCCTGCAGGCAATCAACTGAGCACAGCTTCTGATAGTTTTGTCAATTCTATCGGTCCTGCAAATTTTGATTTGGGAGTCATTACAGGAGATCGCAGTATTAACTGGATTTTGTCTCAATGGATCCCGGGAAAAGATGATGGAAAAGTATCTGTTGAGAGTGCTAAAATTGAGGGCATGAAAGGGTTTCAAGTGGTACATGCAACGCACCCTTTTATAATGAAGAAAAAACAAGTGCATTTAATGGTGCTTGCATATTTGAAAAACGGCCAATTTGTGAATCACAAAAAGAAATGATTGTATTCACTGCATCGTCTTGAACTTTGGATTTACTGTTGGTTTTTCATTTTTCACCATGCAAACAAAATACAAGAGCAACACGCAAAAGCCTCTTTAACGAAGCATATTGATAACTTTTATTTGAATTGGCTCATAATTGAAGTTCTTCTTGTGTCCAAGGCTTTTTCCTATCTTCGTTTTTTTTACGAACGTTGCGAACATCATGCTTGGATATTGTATCCGCACCGTTAGACCAAGCCCTTCGAATATAGGTCAAAACCCCACTTATCCAGTCGTCGTCATTAGATCCCATAGATGCCATGAGTCCTCCATAAGTGACTCCGTCGATCGGTCCTGTCATTCCATGCAATAAGACCTTCGTTACATAATCCTTATCCCCTTCAACTCTTTTGTTCTTATCCAATGCAGGAGCTAGAAGGCTTTTCCCATCTCCTCCAACAATTCCAAGCCCATCTTTTCCATGGCATGCAGAGCATAAATTTGCATAAATTGCCTCGCCTTCATTGAATAAATCCTGTTCCCATTTTAGCATGGGGGCCACCTGATACTCTTTGTCAAACCTAGGTTCTCCCTTCCAAGTGAACCATATTAGGGCGTTTTTCATGGCTTCTTCAGTAGTAGCATTCCCATTACTAAATTTTTGCAACTGATTCAAAGAATCAGGCTTTGTTTGAAAACGGACTAGAGTCACTTTCTGAAGATCTCCTCTACCATTTCTTGGCAATGCATCAGACAATCCTTGAACAAACATTTTTTTATGAATAGGTTGTGAATCCGCGGCAATTGATAAAAGTTTTTCTATGCGATCTGTATTTTTTGAATTTAGAATCACACGAGTCAACAATTGAACCCACTCATAGGCTTTAGAAATTTCAAGGTCTCCTTCCAATACCTTTTTGAGGACTTTTTCTTCATTGCCAGACATAGATGCAATCGTAGAAAGAACAATTAATTTCTGATTCGCTTCCTTCATGGATAAATTCAGAATGACGTCATTAGCGGCTGATTTAACTTTCGATGGGACTCCTTTGATAGAGTTACACAAACCCAAAGACAAAATAAGTTGCTTGGATACTTGTATGTGAGACATCGGAGTATCAGCAAAAGATTTTATAAATAAAACCTCCTTTTGAAAGAGATCCTCACTCGCACGAATGGCCTCTTTTTTTACACGCCAGTCCCTGCTTAACAATACCTGATGGGCAAAGGAAGAATCCCAAGATTCTAATCCTCTAAGAGTCCAAATTGCATGCAATTGACCCAATACTGAAGATTCATTCAATGCAACTTCTTGGAGCCTAGGGACAACGGATCTGTCTTGTGCTAGGACGAGGCGCTTTTGGGCCTCGTCTCTTCGCCACCCATTGGCATGAGAAAGAGCATCTATCAGCTGCTCGTTGGTGTATTCATCAAACCTTGGAATTTTGTCAGGGCTTATTCCCTTTCTACTCAATCTGTAGATCCTGCCTCTTTGTATGTTTTGATCTAAATTTCTTCGTTTGATCTCATTCCTCAAGTAAGAACCGGGCTTGGTCCAATTGCCATCCTGAATAATACCTCGATACATATCGACCACGTACAAACAGCCATCCGGCCCAGTGCAAATGTTGACTGGCCTGAAATTGGGGTCCGTCGAGGAGAAAAATTCTAATTTTTTGTCTTTGTCAGGATTGTACAATTTCAATAAGCCATTTTCCATTTCTTCAAAAATTCCTCTTCTGACCAAACGACCCACTGGCTCTGGGATAAAGTATTGACCTTCCATTTTTGGCCCTAATTTATCACCTCTAAAAATATGTTGTCCCCCGATGGATGTAAATCGAAGCAAAGTATTGTCTTCAGCACGAATCGCTCCCATCCCTCCTTGAGCATCTGGGGTCCCTTGTATGGGCCAAACGTATTTAAAATCCTCCTCAATGGTGGCCAAGTTACTGAATTTGGAATCAAAAGACAAACGATTGTGCATCAAGTATTCAAAGGCAATTTGTTCCCCAAGCCATGGAATGGTATTTCCAGTTGAATAAAGATTGCCTAAGTTGTCTTGAGTAATTCCCCACTGACCTCTAAAACCCGTTTTGCCAACTTCAATGCGCCCCCCTTCTTCATCATAAATATACCTAAACCGATCGGAACTTTTAGCGTTGTAAATCCAGTTATCAAGACCCCACATCAATCCGTTGATTTTATGCTCTACATTTCCAGATCGCTTTCCGAACTTTTCAAATATTGAATTTCTAACATCTGCGATTCCATTGCCAGTGGTGTCTTTGCAAAAGAAAATATTTGGAGGCGCGCCAACTAAAATTCCGCCTTTGACCGCCATGATTGCCCTTGGTTGAACGAGTTTGTCCACAAAAACCGTTCTGCTATCCATGCGACCATCTCCATCCTCATCCACCAAACGAACAACTTGACCCACGGGTTCTTGTGCACCTGTGTGATCCAAATCCTGCATGTAAGTCAACAATTCTACAACATACAATGCGCCATCGCCTCCCCAAGCAATACAAACGGGTTCGTTTACAAGCGGTTCAGAGGCAATTAAATCCAATTGAAAAGGTTCTTGAACGTAGATTGATTTTTGAAAATCCTTTGGGTCTTGAGGAGTTGCGTCTGGGTCTGTATTCATCTTGCTTTTATCAAAACCCATGCAAATTTGAACCAATAAAAAATGGAGTATAAAATAGGAAAGTGTTTTCATAATGGAATTAGCTATTCAGGATTTGCGGATTTATCTAAAGGGTATTGAATTATAACTCTCCGGCGGCTATTAGCCTCTCTTTAGTGAAAAGAATTTCTCCTTTCATCCATTCAATATAACCATCAATTCGAATGACTTCTTTGGAGACGGTTTTGTCTCCATTCTTTAATTTCTCGCGCAACTCTTTGACTTTCTTTGTCTCGGTAGGCAGCCAGGAATTTTCCATCCGAGCCAAATATCCTTTTCTGAGAGAGGATACATCTTCAGCATCCACGTCCTCTAAATATTGAGTGAGATCCCTCTCTAAATTTCTAGTCATCTCTGGGAGTCTTTTGGCAAGATCATTACTCTCCGAAGGATCTGCAACCACATCAAAAAGTTGACATCTCTCGGTGTCTAGATTCTTGAGTAGTTTCATATTTCCAAGTCGAATGGCTGTTTCAGGCTCACCATTGTACCAAGGGAAATGGAATATCAAAGCTTCTTTGCCCCGTTTGATTGTGCCTAAATTTCCTTTTTCCAAATATTGTTTGATGCTCCCACCCTCAATTTCCTCAGGAAGTGGAGAAGTTCCCCCAGCAAGTTCATAAAATGTGGGAAGAAGATCCCATCCAACGATCGGTTTATCTACATATTCACTTTTTAGGACTTCTGGGCCGCATACAATAAAAGGCACCCGAATCCCACCTTCAGCAAGATCTCCTTTAGCACCTTGCAAAGGTTTGTTTCCTCTCAAACCTCCCCCATTGTCTGAGGTAAAAATAACGTAGGTGTTGTCCTTAATTCCCAATTCTTCAACCCTTTTTAAAAGGCGACCAAATTCTGCATCCATCTCCTCTATCATTGCTGCATAGTTTAACAACCAATTGTGTTTGAAAGCATTTTCAGTCACTTGATCCTCTGGGATGTAGTCAATAGGCATACTTTTAATACCCCAAGGAAGATTCCGGTATTTTTCTCTTGTTTCCGCTTTAGAATCGTGCCAAATGTGAACCGCATAATGAGAAAGTTGCACAAAGAATGGTCTGTCGTTCTCCACCTGATTTTCCATGAATTGGATTGTTTTGTCAGTCAGTTCAATCATGCGTTTCGGGTCTTCCTCAGGCAAATGGGTTTTCATGTCGTCCATGTAATCCCCTTCTCCATTCCCTGTTGGACCGTCAGTCACATCGAATCCTGCAACTTTTGGTTTTATTGCGGAAATGTGCCACTTCCCAAAATGAGCCGATCGATAATTTTCATTGGCTTGCTTGAGAGCTTGAGGGATAGTAATCACGCCTCGGTAATTTTTGACTGCTCGCTCGTCGAAAAGGACTGAGTTCCATAAGTTGGCAGGTGTCATCCCATGAAGCATACTATTACGAGAAGGGGTGCAAACAGGTGCCGGAGAATAGGCACTGGAAAAAACTAAGCCTTCTTTTGAGAAAGCCTCTAAAAAAGGAGTTTGATAAAAATCACTTTTCGAATCCTCATTTCCGAGAACCATGGCAACAGAGGTGTCGGTCCATCCAAGATCATCCACATAAACAAGTATGAAATTAGGATTTTTTAAATTTTCCTGAGATTTTCCATACATCCATTGTAAAAAAAATAAACCCAATACCACTAAAAAATAAAATTGTTTTATCATACTTTAAAGATCTTCTGCTTGAAAAAGTGAAACAATACAATAGCAGAAAATCGGAGATTAACAATGTCTTGCTTCGCCACGAACATGTCTGAAAACGACAAATTCAAAAGATCTAAATAGATTTAAAAAAGACAGAGAAATAAAAAATCAACTTGAACATTTTCTGATTTTTAAAGTTCTTACACTCAATAAGCGAATGAACTAAATTTTTATCCAAATTATTCTTTTACAGTAAAAGTCAATAGATTCAGTGGAAAAAGAGATTCCATTTTTTAGTTTTAATTGGAGTGAAGAATGATACCCTCAGGACCATCCATTTTTAAATATTTTTTACTATGCAATTGCTCCCCTCTTTTATTTTCGAATTTCTAATTGCTCGTCAAAGAGAACATTCTTACTCCTCAGGATTGTCTAACTGCTTTTATAGAAAATTTTGGGAATTTTTAAAACGGTTTAAGATTCCAATTTTAATAGAAGTTTCCTGTGTTCTATACCTAGTCATGAATATTTTTTGAAATTGCTCTCTGCTTTTCTAAAATGAATAAAAAACTAAAAAATCTATTCAACTTTACAAGTATTATGATTGGATTCTTGGGTTTCAATCTTTCTTTAGAGGCAAAAAAAAACAAAGTGGAGTCTCTCTATAAAAATTACTGCCTCACTTGTCATGGCAAAAATCTGGAGGGAGGACTTGGGACTGCTCTTTTGAATTTAAAATGGCTAGATCCTAGGATGAATGACACCTTCACAAGCATTGTCCAAAAGGGCAATATCGAGAATGGAATGCCAGCTTTTGACTCTGTAATTGAGAAAGAGGAAATCCGTGCACTCCTTGTTTATGTTCAAGAAAAAAGCACTTATTCTAAATTAGATTCTGAAAAGCCTTTGAGCTCGGATGCAAGTGGTATTTACTCGACTCAGCACCATGATTTTAAATTTGAACTTCTTCACACCCTTGAAGAAGGAATCTTTTGGTCTTTGCATTTTCTTCCTCAAGGGGAGATTTTGCTCACTCAAAAAGAAGGAAATCTTTTTCTCTACAGAAACGGCTTTATGTCCAAACCCATTCGAGGGCCCAAGATCAGGTACGGTGGACAAGGTGGACTCCTAGAGGCGGCAGCTCATCCAGAATATCGTGAAAATGGGTGGATTTATCTTAGTTATGCAGATAGCTTGGATAATAACAGAACTTCAATGACATCCATCGTTCGAGGTAAGATTCTCAATCATCGCTGGGTAGAGGAAGAAATGATATTCCAAGCACCCAAAAGATTTCACACTTCGCAAAAGAAACATTATGGCAGCAGAATCGTTTTTAAAGAGAATTATTTGTATTTCAGTGTTGGAGATCGTGGAGATGCCAGCGGAGCTCAAGATTTAAAAAAACCCAATGGTAAAATTCACAGAATTCATCTTGATGGGAGCATTCCTTCAGACAATCCATTCATAGGATTAAAAAATGCCTACCCCACTGTATGGGCCTATGGGGTTCGTAACCCGCAAGGTTTAGTAAAGCACCCCGATCTTAATGAGATCTGGGAGGTGGAACATGGTCCTAGGGGTGGAGATGAATTGAATCTTATAAAAAAAGGTACCAACTACGGCTGGCCGGAGATTACCTATGGCATCAACTACAACGGGACTCCAATCACCTCTGAGACCAAAAGGGAAGGAATGGAACAACCTATTTACTACTGGGTCCCCTCAATTGCGATGTGCGGGATTGATTTCTATACGGGAAAATCCTTTAAAAAATGGAAAAATCACTTGTTTATTGGAGCATTGAAGGCAAGACAACTCGAACGCATCCAATTAGATCGCGGTAAAATCATTGAACATGAAGTAATCTTTAAAGACAAGGGACGCATTCGAGATGTTGCAAGCGGGCCCGATGGAAACCTCTATTTTGTTATGGATAGCTTAGATGGAAACTCCGGGGCTTCTGTTCTTTGTCGCTTGGTGCCTGTAAAATAATATCTTTTATGATTAAAATGATTAGAAAATGGACCCTCTGGCTTTTAAGCCCTCTTTATTGCTTTTCAGCCCAATGGGATGAAGGAACCAGCTCCAATTTGTTCATTAAGTATAAAATCAATGAGGACTTTTTTATGACATCCAGAAATAATATTGTGTCCAGAGATTTTGCAGACGACTTTTTCTTTGGCTACACAGACTTCAATTTAGGATATAAATTTTCTAAAAATGGATCTTTTGAATTGGGCTACAGGTTTGCAAAATTAAAGCTTTCCTCTGGGATGAGAAAAGAGCACCGACCCTTGCTAAATTTAAGTTTCAGCACTTCCAAAAAGAATTGGTTTTTGATGAACCGACATCGAATTGAATGGAGAAATTTTGAAGGTTTAACCCCAACAAGAGAGAGGTATAGAAACGAAACTCGGATTTTGTTCCCCTACAAATTTATGGATCGTTTTCGCCCATATGCAGAACAAGAATTCTTCTATGAATTCAATGGTACTGGATACAATGAAAACTGGTTGACATCTGGAATCTCTTTCAAAGTAAACAAAGAGATCGGTTTTAAAATAGGGTATCGATGGCAAAGTAGAAAAGTGCAAAAAGATTGGAAAAATCGCCATCTGTTAGTTACGGGCTGCTCTATTGTTTTTTGAGTAGTTGGGATCCAAAAATGGTTTCGTTCTCATTACTAGTATTGAACCTATTGATCTTTAGTCCGATTCTGTTATAAGTTGACTTTTTTATTTATGCTTACTTTACCATACAGCTGTAAAAGTGCTCTCGATAATATGTCTGAAGACAGAGCTTTGCTTGAAAAAATGCCCATAATACAAGAGGTTGTTTTTCGCCATTATGGTTGGGACCAAGAATTTGTAACTTTTGGATACAGTCAGAAATTTAAAGATGTGATCAAAACATGTGGCGTTGATCATTCCCTATTAATGCGAAGGCCAACCGGTGGTGGGATTGTATGGCATGATTTGGATTGGACTTACACTCTCTTAATCCCGACAAGAGATCCTCTTTTTCACAATCCCAGAGCTTTCTACGAATTGTCCCACACTTTGATTCTTGAAGCTTTGGAAAAATCTGGTGCCGGAGAGCTTCACCTAGCCCCTTGTCCAAGAGCTTGCGGCATCGTTCCCAAAAAAATAGAGGTTTCGCAATGTTTTATCCAACCAGAGCTCAATGATGTGATGGTAGATGGAGATCAAAAAGTGGCGGGTGCAGCTATAAAAAAGAGCAAACAAGGCGTTCTTCTACAAGGATCGATCTCCAAAAAACCATTGCAGAATATTGATTGGAAAATCTTCCATACTCACTTCATCTTGGCACTTTCAAAACACTTCAAATCAAAAGCGCTTCCATTTTCTTATAAAGAAATAGATCATTTTGAAGACGAAAAAAACCTATGGTATCAAAAGATGAGTGAAGTAGAGTGGAATACATGTAGATAGACCAATTATAGACCTCAAACTACAAGGATAAAAACTTCAATCAATAAATTCCATATCCTGTTCACCTAACTGAATCGGGTTCCTTGGCATTTCTCAATGAAAGTGAATCTTAGCTTAAGAAGAAAGCGCTACTTTTTGAGAATATTCCTCCCAAACCATTTCACAACCAAGCAATCCCGCTGACTCGTTCAAACTCGAGCTCACAATTTCTACCTGTATGCCTAGGTCTCCAAGCAACTCCTCCACGATTGAGGTGACCCCAGGCAAAATAACCTCTCGGCTACCCATAATTCCACCCCCTAAAATCACGCATTTAGGATCAAAGCTCAAGATCAGATTCGCTATCAAAATGCCCCAATTTCTAAAGGCCTCAAGCCTAAAATAAATCGCCAATGCATCTCCCCTTATTGCTTCTTCAAAAATCGCTTTGTAGTCAAGGAGTTCCTTTTTGGACAATGAACTTTTTTGATAATCTGGATGCTTTTGAATCAGGTCTTCAATTACCCATGAAGCTGCACTCTCTTCCGCAATTTGAGTCTGAAATGAATCTTTGGGTCCTACTCTAGATAAACTAAGTCCACCCAGATTACCTGCCAAACCAGTTCTTCCGCGAAGAGGCTTTCCATCCATGACCACCGCGGTTCCAATTCCAGTTCCTAATGTAATCATTAAAAGATCCTCATAGTTTTTGCCTGCTCCAAACTTCCACTCCCCGAACAATGCAGCTCTAGCATCATTTTCCAATAAAACGGGCAACCCAAAAAGAGACTCTACCTTGGCTACGAAATCTGCATCTTTACAATCATCAAATTTACCAAAGCTTACATTCGCTTTTTTCATATTTGGATGGACCAACATTGGAAGTGCCCAAACCATGCCTTTACACATAGAAAAAGAAAAATTCTCTTCTTCCAACAAATCTTGAATTTCTTTTTGAAAAAGGGGCAACCAATCGTTCGAAGCTTGATTTCCATAGGATCGAATGATCCGTTCTGTTAAAACTATCCCCTCTCGAACAAGACCAAACTTAATTCGAGTTCCTCCAAAATCTACGGCTATTATCATGATTACAATATAGGCTGAATTCTTTGATTCCGCAATTTGACATACTTATTATATGTGGTATAAAAATAATGGTAAATTTTTAAAAATTGTGGTATAAATGATAAATGACATCCAAATAGAAAGAGTTGGAGAATATCCCATTCTGAATGCTGTGCATGAATTCAGCTATCAAACCCCGACTCATGCTATCCACTTGTACAATTACCATTCCTCACTGAAGATAGAGGAGACTCATTACTCAATTCTGCCTGGATCGATGACTTTTATACCCGCAGGTAAAAGATACAGCTTCCAATCTCAAGAAAATGGGAAGCACTGGTGCATCCATTGGCATGACCGCGACCTACAAATGGAATTGCCCACTCTTCTAGAGCTGAAAGGTGCCAGTGTTTTTTTCAAAGAACAACTCAAACAAATCAGCTCCCTTTTTAATACCACGCATCCAAACAACAGAGTCCACGATTTAGAGAAAAAAGAAGCGTTTTATCGTTTCCTGGCATTGCTTGAATCTCTCAAAAATCTGAATCTTCAAGCCAATTTAAGAGCAAAAAGAAGTTCTAAAAGTTTTAGTTGGATTGAAACCCTTCAGTGGATCAATAAAAATCTTCATCGACCCATCCATAGAGATGAAATTGCTCAGAAACTAAATCTCTCTCCTCATACCGCCGCAATTAAGTTCAAAAAAGAGCATAAAATATCCATCAATCAATATTTACTCAAACAAAGGATTGAAAAAGCTCAATCCCTTCTTACAACGACGGCTCTTACAATCAAAGAGATTGGAACAGCTGTTTCCATCGAGGACCCTCAATACTTCAACAAACAGTTCCGAAAAGTTACAGGAATGAGCCCGAGCAAATATCGAGATAATAACCAAGAGTTCCTCAGTTCTCTGAAGTTCGATAAAATTGCGACCGACCTTGGCAATTGGTTAGAATAAGATCTCAGAACTCCTTTACTTAAGGAGATGAACATTGAGAAAAAAGGAATTAAAAGGAAGATCGTTTGTCGTGGGAATTCAAAGATTGGAAGCGCTTTTACAAAGATCCGTTCGAGAGAACATCGAATCGAAGGCTTTTTGAAAGAATCCGTTCAATAAGAAGGGCCTCGCATCCTCCCCACCCTCATCAATCCAACTTGGAGACAATTTCGATATCCATCCGATTCACAGGGTGTGGAGCTACACAATTTTTAAGCGCTTCTTTCAAATGAATTTTGTTGGAAATCGGTGTAATACGGTATCCGAATTCTTGCTTATGAGCCTTCAATTGATACTTTTCTAATGCAGTCGCTCCCCAACTGTTGTTCCCACCCACACCCAATTGTTTGTGATCCAGATTAAGATAAATGAAATCAGACCTTTCCATTTGAAAAGAATATTTAGACTTCTCCATCGTTTCTTTTGAATAAAATTTTGCCCCAACCGATAAAGGTTCTTGGAGCGCAGAGAATAAAAGACCCGCTCCCCTTTCATTCGTCATTGCCAACCATCGCACTTCTACCTTATTTCCATTTTCTTGAGGTTTGGCATAATTAACCCATTGAGAATCTACGGATCCCTCAAAAAGCCCAATTTTTTCATAATTACGATCCGAATAGGTAGCAACTGGACCTTTTCCTAACCATTGCATCGAATCTAAATCTGCTGGGAGAATGAACTCGGTCCCAAAGCGATGAGGAGATTTTTGAATTTTTACAGAATCTATCTTAAGCCCACAATCGACAACCAACTCCCCATTTCCATATGCAGTATAGACGACTTTACTTGCAGACCCTACACTTGGCAACTGAGTCCGCACGGAAACTCGAATGGCACCCTTTAATTCCTCGACATCGATGGATTCTATCTGCTGCTTAGAAACGGCCTCTCTCCAAGCTTTATTGTATTTCTTTTTGTTATAAATAGGACTGTAATCATTGTTGGTTTGGGCCCTCCATAGATCGAGTAATGGGCCTTTTTGAATCAAAGATCTTCCTCTATGCGTCCAATTTGACAATTGACCTGCTCTCTTATCAAAAACCATCTTGAAATCCTCTCCAACTATAAGAATTTTGTCTTCTGAATCCTGATAATTGGGTTGAGAAAATTCTCCGGGGTCCAAGAAAACAGCTTCTCTTTGGATTGGTAATTTAAATTGTTCGTAAGAAACTTCATGCCCCTTCTTTACTAAGGGACTGTATCCCTCTTTAGTAGTGAATATAAAAGTCAAGAAATACTCCCCAACTTCGGAGTTTTTTTTCAAAGAAGAAAGGGGCAATTGAATCATTCGCTCCTTTTTAGGCTCCAGATCCAGATTCGCAAGAACTCCTTTTTTGATCACCTCCCCATTCACCTCGACTTGCCATTTACAATCTACCAATTCCTCAAGATTTCTAAAATCAAACCAATTTTTAATAATAAATTGGTTTTTATCCAGATCTTGGACCCTTACGTGCACATTTCTATGAACATACTTTAAGGCATACAAACCCGGGTGAGGTTTCCAATCAGCAGCAACCAATCCATTCATGCAAAAGTTGCCTGAATTTGAGTATTTTTGCTTGTGCCAACCTCCATAGGCGAAAAATGTTTTTTTTACAGGACCTACACCCACTTTATCTTTGTAGGAATCTGGAATTTCTTCCTCAACTCCCTGATCCATCCAATCCCACACACAACCTCCAGCATGGCTTTGGTTGAGGTAAATATTCTCATGCCAATACTCCTTTAAATTCCCACTGGAGTTTCCCATGGCGTGTGAGTACTCACAGAGAAAAGTAGGACGTCCATCCTGAGCCAGCCAATCCTCTCCAGCATACATTTGAGAGGTAAAATCACTCATACTTTTTTCTCCTAAATACCAATTCCCCGGTTGATAATGAACGGGTCTTGAGGGATCTCTCTCTTTGAGATAACGATATCCTTTAATAAAATTAGAACCGGCTCCAGCCTCATTGCCCAAGGACCAAATAATCACAGAAGCGTGATTTTTATTCGTCTCCATCATTCTTTCAAAACGATTCAAATGTGCTTGTTCCCATTTAGGATCTGTTGCAATTGGATTGTCTACATCATAAGCCCCATAAGCATGACTCTCCACATTCGCCTCATCTATCACATAAATGCCATATTGATCACAGAGATCATACCACATTGGCATGCAGGGGTAATGACTGTTGCGAACCGCATTGATATTGAATTGCTTAAACATTTTGATATCCCGAAGCATACTTTCTCGACTGATTACTTGCCCCTTCTTTGGGTGATGTTCGTGGCGATTCACTCCCTTTATCTTCAGAGGAACTCCATTGAAGTAATAAACATCTCCTTGAACCTCCGAACTGGAAAAACCTACTTTTTGGGGAATTACTTCTAACAAAGCCCCATCTCGATCCTTCAAATAAATGTAAAGTGTGTACAAATTAGGAGATTCCGCACTCCATAGCTTTGGATTAGACAATTGTTTCTCTCCATTCTTGAGCACCTCATTCCCCTGTGAATCCTCCAAAACATAGCTGATTTCACCTTCGCCTACTAGATCCGCATCCAAGTTGAATGCTCCGTGCATATCTGCTTGAACCTCAAAATCCCTGATTCGATCTTTACCCCGGGAAGTCAAATAAACATCTCGAAAAATTCCTGCCAAACGCCAAAAATCTTGATCTTCCAAATAAGAACCGTCACACCATCGATAAACCTCCACCGCGATTAAGTTTTTACCGCTTTTGACAAAACTAGAAATATTGAACTCAGCGGGGGTTCGACTGCCCTGACTGTAGCCCACTTTCCTCCCATTGACCCAAAGGTAAAATGCGGAATTCACCCCATCAAAATTAAGAAAAATCTCCCTTTCTATCCATGCCTCAGGGAGATCAAAAAATTTTCTATAAGAACCCACAGAATTATCATCCAGAGGAATATTCGGTGCATCCTTAGGAAAGGGATATTTTACATTTGAATACAAGGGCTTTCCGTAACCCTCCATTTGCCAGTTGGATGGAACCGGTATTTTTGACCATGCGGAATCTTTATAACCCAACTTATAAAAATCAATTTCTCTATCTTCGGGTTTTACAGACCAATCGAACTTCCATTCTCCATTTAAAAGCTGAAACCAAGGAGATTGATCTCGATCAAAAGTGCTCGCCACAGTTTTAGACGGATAGGAATAGAAAGTGGCTCTTGGCTTCTCTGTATTGACTTGAATTACCTGTAAATTCGACCAATCAGGCAAGGTATTTTTTGCATTTAGAGAGCATGCAATCGCAAGCAGACAAAGAATTGAGTGAGTGGTTTTCATAATTTTCATAATTTTCTATAAATTGGATGTTCTCCATTCAATAAGGGAAGAAATGGAGGATTTTTCTATTTTATGATTTAGATTTTATAAATGATTCTTTATCAGACTTTCGAATCTAAGGATTTGGTTTTATAGGCTTTAAAGGCCACTCTGGATGCTCGGTTCGACTTTCCTCAAATATTTTAAGAGCCCTTTGACAAATCTCTGAATATTTGGAGGACACATCCACTTGTTCCCCAAGGTCATTTTCAAGATTAAATAGTTGCATTTTGCCCATATTTTGGAGCTCTTTATTCCAAGTTCGTATCGCTTTCCAATTCCCAAATCGGATTGCTTGCATGGGACCTTTTTTTTCGTTGAATTCCCAATACAAAGAGGGGTGCTTTTTTTGGGAATTTGTTTTTCCTAGGAGTGTAGGCAAAAAGCTGATTCCATCCGTTTCCACCACAGGTCGAATCCCGCCTACTTCGCAAAAAGTAGGTAAGATATCCCAGAAAGCAAAAGGAGTGTTCACTTCCTTGGACTCTTCAATCTTTTCAGGCCAGACTGCTACGGTTGGGACGCGAATTCCTCCCTCTGTCAAATCTCTTTTTCCTCCTCTAAGAGGACCGTTGGAGTCAAAAAAGTCAGACCACAACTCATCCCCATTGTCACTGGTAAACAAAACCAGTGTATTTTGACCGATTCCAAGCGCCTCCAATTTATTACGGATTTCACCAACGAAACGATCCATCCGAGTAATCATTCCTGCATAGGCCCGAAAAACATCTTCGTCGCCTTCGTAATAATGACTTTTTGAAGAGGTAGCGGGCCATCCTTTATTTTTATACAAATCACTGCTGTCTGTGGGGACCGTATATCCCAAATGAGGAATTGTGTAACATAAAAACATAAAAAAAGGTTCCTTGCCTGCTTTTCGATCTAAAAAATCCAAAGCCCTGTGCTGAAAAAAATCATCCGCGTAGATACTTCGTTCCTTGTAATTGATAAGTCTTCCCTTAGGCTCAACTATTATTTTTTCGAACCCATCCCACACAAATTCGGGCCAGTGAAAATGGGCCTCTACATGAGTATTAAAGCCACAAAATTCATCAAATCCCTGATTCAAAGGATGCCCGACATTCGTTTCCAAATTTTCGTTCATTCCCCATTTTCCAAATACTGCGTTTGTATAACCCGCTCTCTTCATCTCATGAGATAATAAGACATTGTCTGAGCTCAACTCTGGTTTTTGTCCTGATTTTGTCCATCGAGGATTTCCCCGAATAGGTGCATGACCCGTATGCTGTCCATACAGCAGAGTTGCTCTAGAGGGACCACAAACAGGAGCCCCAGCATAGAATTGTGGAAAAGTAATTCCTTCCTCCGCCATTTGATCCAAACAAGGCGTTTGTATTTTTTTCTGCCCATTGAATCCGACATCCCCAAATCCCAAGTCATCGGCTAATATCAGTATGATGTTAGGCTTCTCAAGCGCGCACAAGGGTAGGTTCACGGGAAAGATAAAAATTCCCCATAAAGCAAAGCAGATCCAAATCCTTTCCCAGCTGATTCTCTTCATAGATAAGTATAGTCCCTAATATACAAAGAAGTTAACAAAGATTCATTGATCTATATAAAAAAAATGCTACTTTAAAATTATACCCCAACCTAGCGAAGCCATGACAGACCAATGGAAAACAAGAAGAACGCTCCTATTACGAGCAAAAGACCCAAAAGATAAGAAAGCTTGGAACGAGTTTGTCAAAATCTATAAAAACTTTATCTATCATTTGCTTCATAAAATGAATGTGGATCCCTCTTCGATTGAGGATGTCTCTCAAAATGTGCTCCTTCAATTATGGAAAAAACTTTCCAGCTACGATCCAGAGAAAGCGAAATTTAGGACTTGGCTCAGCGTCGTAATCAGAAATATAGCACTCAATCATTTCCGATCTGAAAAAAAAAGGTTCACCCATAGTCTCGAGGAAAATGCTAAATCACAGATTGATGAGAATGCAACAGATGCCTTGGACAGAATGATCCAGGAAGAATGGAAAATGCATATCATGGACTTGGCTATGGAAAAAATGGAGACTCTTTTTTCACCCAATGCAATTCAGGTCTTTGCCCTTAGTTTAAAAGGACTTCCTCAAAAAGAAATTGGAGCACAACTTGGAATCTCACCGGATTCAGTAAAAGTTCTGAAGCACCGAGTAAGAGGCCGTTTTATAGAGGAAATGCGCTCCCTAATCCATGAATTAGAAGAAACATGAAACATTGGTTTGAAAAACTAAATCTCAAACAAAATGATTCCGCAATGAATGAGCTTTTCAACATGGCGGACAACACAGAAGATCCAGAACCTTGGGATTACAATCCAATCTATCAGGATCTGAACGATCTAAGCGAGCCTTATGGTGACCTGCATTTTATTGCAAAAGGAGGGGTCAAAGAAATCTATAAAGCCTTTGACAAAAGAACCAAGCGCTCCGTAGCTATGGCCATTCTCAAGCCAGATGCTCCCCAGGAGTGGTTCGATCCATTCATAAGAGAAGCTCGTTTAACAGCAAACTTAGACCATCCCAACATTATAACCATTCACGAAATAGGAATTTCAGCTAACAAAAAACCCTTCTTTACGATGGAACTCAAAGTAGGAGATTCTCTTGGAGAAATTTTGAAAAAAATAAAAGCAAAAGAATCTGAATATGTAGAAAAATACAACCTACCAACCCTTTTAAATATATTTATCAAAATTTGTGATGCCATCGCATATGCGCACTCAAAAAACATTCTTCACCTAGATCTAAAACCCTCCAATATCCAAGTAGGAGAATTTGGTGAAGTCCAAGTATGCGACTGGGGTCTTGGAAAGCATATTGGAGAACAGGAAAATGGCCTTCCAGATCAGGACTTAATTAACCATGACTTAATCAATCATTTGACCCTGACTGGATCCATAAAAGGAACTCCGGGATATATGGCTCCCGAACAAATCGTCCCCAACGAATTGAAGTGCCCATCCACAGATATCTTTGCATTGGGCTGCATGCTCTATGAAATCGCTTGCCTCCAAAACCCACTTTCACATCTGGATCCATCCGATCTAATCAACAGAATAAAACGCTCGGATCTTTCCCTGTTTAACAAAATCTACTATCCAAAAACGCTTCCATTGAGTATTGCTGCAGTGATCAAGAAAGCGACTTCACAAAAAAAGAATCAACGATATGTGAATGTCAAAAGCTTACAAAATGAAATTCAGTATTATCTCCAAGGATTTTCCACTCGAGCAGAAAAAAAACATTTTTTTAAAGAACTGAATCTATTTTACAAAAGAAACCGAGGAGTCTGCAACAGCATAGCCATCTCCTGCATGCTATTGGTGAGCTGCGTCGGATTCTTTTTTTACAAATTAGAAAAATCTAGACTTCAAGAAAAAGAAACTAGAATCATGAGCAATGAGATCTTGCATCTCTATTTGAATGAGCAGAAGCAGATGGATGACTTTATAAAAGGAGATCTCCAATCGATTCAAAGCTACATTTATATGTTGACCGACAATGCGATTTTTCACAATCCGGAACAAAGCATAATGAAAGCATTGAACTACTTGAATCAGCTGATCCAAGACGAACCCCAATTTGAGTGGGCTTACCTCCAGCGAGGTTATCTCTATTTTCACCTGCAAAATTATGTAGAAGCTTACCGAGATCTGAACAAATTTCCAGAAAACAAGCAATTTGATTATATAAGAAACCTCTCTGCGAAATATCGAAATGAAGAGCAACCCATTCGCATCTTGAGAGTTCCCGAGTTGATTGAAGACTTAGGGAAAGAGTTGAAAAAATCGAATCTAGCCATGCTCATTTTATGCGACCACATTGTGCGTGGAAACACCGCAGACCATACTAAAGTCGTTCAAGAAACCCTCCAATACTTCAACCAATCCTGGAATGGAGAAAAAAACTTCCAATACAATTCTGAAGAGAAAATACTAAGCCTCAAAGGAGAGATCACAAGGATCGGTTTTAATTCAAAAGGATTCAACCTCGTCAAATCCCCGACTTACAAAAGCTTCATTTCATTGCTAAAAACTTTAAAAATTCAAAATTTAGATCTAAGCCACTCTCTCATAATAGATCTTCAGTCCATAGAGCAACTAAAAATACAAAGCCTCAATTTTTCGCATACCAAGATCACTAATCTGCAACCAATATTGGAGAACCCGTATTTAGAAAAAGTGATCGTCCACCGTGGACAATTTGGAGAATTTAAAATGAATAAATTGAAACAAAAACTAGAAGTTGAAATTCTTTAAATACAGCTGTAATTAGTCGTTTTCATCGATTCTCAGATTAGGATTCTAAAAAAAAACTCTACTCTAACTCTTCAATCATTATACTTTTCCATGCCACTTCGTAAGGTCCCTTTCCTTCTGGGATGGAATGAACTTGAAGCCCTATAAACCCCTCTGGGTGAGTTTTAAACTTTTCCTCATCAATCAAATCTGAAACTTGCTTACCATTGATCCAAGTTTGAATTCTTGGGCCTTTAGACAGAATTCGCAATTCATTCCATTCCCCATCCTTCATGAGTGAATGAAGCTCTAAATTCTCATCTGAAGTCATCCAACCCCCACAAGCTTCTCCGTATAGGTACCCTGTTTTAGATCCCTTTGATTTTGTGGATGCAATCTCTACCTGAGGACCATTCACTCTTTTTTTTTGATTGTTGTCGTTGGATCGAATTTGAACGCCCGAATTAAGCTTGTCATCAATCATCTTCACTTCGAGTCTTAATTCAAAATTTTTAAAAACTCTATCGGAGCATAAGAAAGTGTTTTTGCTACCCTCCGTTGTTTTGCCAATAATAGCTCCGTTTTCCACTCGGTAAGTTCCAGTTCCATTTCGAACGGTCCAGCCAGACAAATCATTTCCATTAAAAAGGGGGTCTGAGGCAGCTAAAACATTTGAACTAAAAGCAAAAAAGCCCATTGAAAAAGCAATAAAACAAGCATGGATAAATTTCATAATAAATATTTGAATTCAGGGTT
>CAJWYM010000059.1 GCA_913049555.1 uncultured Opitutia bacterium | reverse complement strand
GCTGAGAAAGCTGAGAAAGCTGAGAAAGCTGAGAAAGCTGAGAAAGCTGAGAAAGCTGAGACTCAGAATTCAAATTCTCCCCAGCTTGTAAAACAAAAAAAAGCAGATTCTAAAATAAATCTTCAAGACCCCTTGCAATCCTTTGAAAAATCTGGGCAAGAATCTTCAAAGAAAAAAGAGGTCCCTGCATCTAACAAAGATTTACAAGATTCGTCCTCTAATTCAATGATTGATGAAACTCGATCTTTGATGAATCGAGCATTTGACCAAACACAAATTACAAAAAATAAATCTGGTGGAGTTTTAAAAATTATTGAAAACTCTAAAAAGGAAAAGTTGAAGGATCCTTTAGAAAATCTCTCGCTTCAAGATGCATTTGAATCCATCGATGAACAAGAGGTGATGGATAAAAATGATTTCTTAGAAAAAAAACAATTAGCATCTCTACAAAAAGAAAAAGACAGATTGAAAGAAGAAAATTCGAAAGATGACAAAATTGAAAAATTAGACCCTCTTTCAGATACTGAAAATGATACAGCTTCCAAACAAGAAGAACCTCTACTTTTTAATTTGGATGCGTTAGACCAGTCCAATTCAATCAAACCTAAAAAAGCGCGTCGGGGAGAAACCGCTCTTCATGCAAAAATTCTTATGGGTATTGGCAACAGGCCCTTCATTCGAGGAAATGGCGCTGGTCTAAAAGTGAACAAAGGCATTCCTATGGAAAGTATCAAACCCGGGATTTGGCAATGGAAATCGCCTGACTCGGAGGCAACCATTCGATGTCAAATCTACAAAAATGATGAAACGCCTTCTAAGTTAGGAACCATCATTTTAAAACCAGGGGAACAAACCCAAATCGAACCCAAGTTTTAAAAACGGATCCAATCCATTAAAGTTCACCAAAAAATGATTTGCTGAGATGCGCAAACCGATCAAGCAAATCGTTGCGGTTGCCTTTTCAACTTTTGGATCTCGATTGTTAGGACTGGTTCGAGATGTATTGACTTTTGCAACTCTTGGAACCGGTCTTTATGGTTCCGTTTTTGTATTTGCATTCCGTTTGCCTAATTTATTTAGAAGATTGCTTGGGGAGGGCGCATTGAGCTCAGCTTTAATTCCAGTTTTTACTGATACACTAAACGGCAATAAGGGCAAAAAGGAGCTGTTTAGAATATTAAATTTAGTCTTATCTAGACTGATTCCCCTATTGATAATAATCATAATCACAGGTTGCTGTGTTCTATTTATCATAGAACAATCCAGCACCCTTCAACGTTGGAAAACCGGAAGCCAATATGGTCGTCTCCTATTTCCATACATTCTTTTTATATGCATTGCAGCTACTTTGACCTCGGCTCTAAATGTTCTTCAAAAGTTTATCATAACTTCTTTATCTCCCATTTGGTTGAATCTTTGTATGATTTTTCCCCTCTTTTACGGATACCTTCAAGACGATCTATCCCTAGATCGACAACTATTCTACTTATGCCTTGGAGTTCTAATGGGTGGGCTTATTCAATTAATGGCTCCAATGTTAGAGCTCCTCGCTCAAGGATGGAGACCAAAGATCTCTTTTAGAAAAGACAGGGAACTGCATAAGATTTATCATTTATTCCTTCCAGGTCTTTCAGGAGCAGCAATCCTTCAAGTGAACGCTTTGGTTTCTGGTATATTTGCCCACTCCATCAACGAATCTTCAAGCTCCATTATATATATTGCAAATCGGGTGGTTGAACTCCCATTAGGAATATTTACAATTGCAATTTCTACGGTCCTATTTCCAATGCTAGCCAAATATGCTTCCAACAATTCCCAAAAGGATTTTAAAGAAACTTTTAAACAAGGCACTCTCCTCATTCTAATAATGAATTGTCCAGCACTGATAGGTTTGATCCTTTTAAATCATGAAATCATTCAGTTGTTATTTGAATGGAAGGAAATGACCTCGGAAGATACCTTGGTCATTGCACCTATTCTTTCAATCTACGCACTGAGTTTGCCTTTTTACTCTATGACGAGTTTCATCACCAAAGGTTTTCATTCAATGAAAAATATGAAAACCCCTATGAACGCAGCATTTTGGGCATTGCTTCTCAATATCGCATTTAGCTTCATTTTCATGCATTTTTGGGGTATCCAAGGACTAGCAATTGCTGCCCTCTTTACTTATTCCATTCAAACCCTCTATTTATTTACAAAATTCTATGAACAGATTTCTTCCACATGGGATTCCCATTTTGTGAAAGATTTATTCAAAATTATTATCGCATGTGGCGCTCTTGGACTTTTCTGCTATTTTGGAAGTCGGTTCCAATTTCCAATCCTATTTTCCGAGCGAATCGATCATGCGATTCATACACTTGGACTGATCATGCTCAGCGGAGCCCTCTATTTTATCATTCTTTTAGCTTTGAATTTGAATCCTTTAAAATTAATCAAAAAAAATGCCTGAACTCGATTCTTGGCAATGGATAATTGCTTCTATCGGAGCTTTTTTAGTTGGACTCGGAAAAGGAGGAGTTGCCGGTGTTGGAAACATTACCATTGTTCTATTTGCCTTGATTTTCCCTGCAAAGGAATCGGTAGGCATCCTTTTGCCGATTCTAATTGGAGCTGACATTGTTGCCTCAATTATTTACCGAAAATATGCAAATTGGAAAATTATAGGATATTTGTTTCCTTTCACGATCCTTGGAACCTTTTTCAGCTATTGGATATTGTCGCAACTAGAAATTACAAACAGTGATCTAGAGCTAGATACTCATATTAGAAAGTTGATAGGACTTGTGTTGTTATGCATGACTCTCCTGCACTGGACAATTAAGTACCTAAAAAGTAAAAAGCTTGAAACAAAAAAAAAGAGAAACCTTGATAAAAAAGCCTCTTTCATTGGTGTGTTCATAGGATTTGCATCCATGACAGCCAATGCTGCAGGACCTGTAGCATCCTTATATTTCATGACTTTAAAATTGCCCAAGTACATATACATCGGCACAGCTGCTTCCTTATTCTTATTGGTCAATTTATCAAAAGTTCCCTTTCAAATGAAACTTGGTATGATCCATCTCAACAGCCTTAAAATCAGCTTTTCTTTGTATATTTTTGCGATCGTAGGAGCACTGATTGCTCCGAAAATCGTAAAAAAAATCAACCAGAAGTGGTTTGATCGCTTGATCTGGTTTTTCATTTTTATTGCCGGTATTAAAATGATTCAAAGTTAAAGCTTTTAGAAAAAATTACAGGTCGTTTGCATTCTTTGATAAAGAGGTGTACTTTGAAGGATGGGTTCTAGAATGAACAGTAGCAAAGTCCACTCATGCATTGATAAGTTTACTGCAAATGATTTTAAATTTATCACCCAAACATTGACTGGAAAAACCCAATCAACCAGCGCAATCGTATCGCTAATAATGGACGAAAATTCAAGGCATGAGATACTGGACAATCCCAAACTAATTGCTGCAATTTCTAACAAAAACAATCAGGTAGAGATCTCTAGTCAGTTATATTTCTATTTGATTGTTCGCAACTCATTTATAGATGCTGGGATCTTCGATTTCAATCGATGCGAATATGTTGCTGAAATTCTTGCCAGTTTTGTTGAGGATAAGGTTTATCGCCAGCTCTTGAATCACTCAAAAAACTTTTTCATCTACAGCATTGAGATCAGTGAAAAAATCAACCATCTAGATGCTTATTCTTCTTTTCAATTGATGTTACAAACTGGACAATTATACCTCCTACTAACTGGGTGTTTTGAGGAATTCCTAATACACCAAACGGAGAGAACTGGGGCCCCAAATATCGATTACTATTCCAGTTTGGGAAGAAATTATTTTCATACAGCTGGTAAACATCCGCTCTCTGAAGAATTTATGATGGAACCCATATTAAAAGATTTAAGTACTCATTTTGGTGAAACCAGATTTGCTTTGAAAGAAATGCGAGAAAAATATCTAAATTTGGATGACTTTTAATAAGAGTTTGTAAAGTTCGTCCTATCCATTTTAATAATATTTCTTTAATTCAGTACTATGCGGACGGCTAAAGACAAACAATTGATAGAATTTACCTTCAAACAGGTGGAACACCGTTTGAATCTCGACTCAAGGCAAACTCCAGTTCTAGGCATTGAGCAGATTTTGTCTGTATTCCCCATTTCGTTCCAATTTTTACCCCTATTAAGAGATTGGATTCATACTGAAGATTTCGAAATTGAAAACACTGTACAATTACTTAAAAGGGACCCTCTTCTTGCTGCAAATATCATCAAAACATCCAACAGTGGCCATTACCCAGTGGCAGACAAATGCGAAAATTTGCACAACGCAATTGTAAGAATTGGACTCCTTGATTGCTACATACTCACCGCAAATCATTCTATGAGAAGACTTGCCAGTGCATTCAAAAGCAATGAGGTCTCTGAAAGATTGATTCAGCAAAGCACCCAAACAGCCAGTTGGTCAGAGCATATCACAAATTTCATGGCTGATTGTGGTCTAAAAACTCACACAAACAGTCATTCTGCATATCTATCTGGTCTCCTTCACAATATTGGCCAAATGCTGATCACTCTACTTTTTGATAATAGAGGGCTTGAGGTGGATTGGCTCGGTAATTTTGAATCCGAATTACAAAGACTTGGAACAACCAGCGCAGCCATTTCCGGTAGCATTTTAATTCACTGGAATTTCCACAAAAATATCTGCCACCCTATTTTATTTCAGAACCAGCAAGCAGAATCTCTCAGTCAAAGTTGCTGTATTTTGAACTTAGGAGTTCAGTTGATGCAATCCCAAAAGAAAGAGGAATCCATCAAGCTTTTATATTTCAGGAACAAGACGGTTCTTAATAAATTGCATATAGATTGTAAAATGCTTCATAAGATCGTAGACACTTACAAAATGGTTCCATAGTTTTCCCATTTCGTTCTACAATTTTTAATTTTTCTTTGTAAAACTGCAACAAAGTGTGGTTTAATAAGCTCTTGAAAACTAAAAGAGGACAAGATTAATTTGAAGAAAGCCATCCTATCTGGAATAACCGGTCAAGACGGTTCCTATCTGACAGAATTTCTCTTAGACAAAGGCTATGAAATTCATGGATTGGTTAGGAGATCCAGTCAAACCCTCAGAAATAGGTTAGATCATCTAAGAAATTCATCGCTTGGTGATAAGCTGCATCTTCATTATTCCGACCTATCAGACACTCCAACTCTTAGGCGAATCTTTAAAAAAGTTCAACCGGATGAATTTTATCATTTAGCGGGACAAAGTCATGTCGGACTTAGTTTTGAAATGCCTGAATCGACGGTTAAAGAAGTGGCAAATGCTACTATCAGTCTCTTAGAGATTTGTCGCGATCTAAGTAAACCTGTTAGAATTTATCATGCCGCGTCCTCTGAAATATTTGGCAAAGTATCGTCTGAAAAGCAGGATGAGAACACACCAATGTTTCCCACAAATCCCTACGGTTGCGCCAAAGCCTTTGCGAGACAAATGTGCCAAGTATACAGGGAATCTTATGGAATGTTTGTATGCAACGGAATTCTTTACAACCATGAATCCCCTAGAAGAGGGGAAAACTTTGTAACTCGAAAAATCACTCTAGCTGCAGCAAGCATCGCTTTGGGAATTGCAGATTCTCTCGAGTTGGGGAACATCGATATTTCAAAAGACTGGGGACACGCTAAAGATTACGTTGTAGCCATGTGGAAAATGCTTCAAACAGAAAATGCTGATGACTATGTCATAGCAACTGGAAAACTCCACAGTTTACAAAATGTTCTCGAAGTTGCTTTCAATGAGTTTGATCTAAATTACGAAGATTATTTAAAAATCAATCAAAAATTTTACCGACCAGCAGAATCTTTCAAACTCTGTGGAAACCCCAAAAAAGCGGAAGTCCATTTGGAATGGAAAAGATCCTACTCTTTTAAAGAGATGATCACAGAAATGTGCAGATCCGACTTCAAGAATCTTAAAAGTCAGCTCTAATTTTAAAAATTCAATAATGCAATCTGATAATATTATTGATATTAAAAACCTCAGCAAGGTATACAGAATTTGGAATTCACCAAAAGGCAGATTTAAAGCGATTTTGTACTCTTTGATCCAGAAATTAGATTCTAATGGATACAAAAAATATACCTCCAAACAATCCCAAGAGTTTTTTGCCCTTAAAGATATTTCTTTCTCAATCAAGAAAGGTGAATCTATTGGAATTGTTGGATTGAATGGCTCCGGCAAATCCACTCTTTTACAAATCATTGCGGGTACATTGACCAAAAGTTCGGGCAAAAGATTTGTTAATGGACGCATCGCAGCATTACTAGAACTAGGATCCGGCTTTAATCCAGAATTCACTGGTAAAGAAAATGTATACTTGAATGGTAGTATTCTTGGCTTAACTCCAAAAGAAATTGACAAAAAATACGATCAAATCGTTCAATTCGCAGAGATTGGAGAATTTGTTAATAGACCCGTGAAAACCTACTCATCCGGTATGATTGTTCGGCTTGCGTTTGCAGTTCTGACTCAAGTAGATCCTGATATTCTGATCGTGGACGAAGCATTAGCAGTCGGTGATATGCATTTTCAACACAAATGTGTTCGATTTATCAAGGAATTCCTTAAAGATGGGAAAACATTGTTGTTCGTTTCACACGACCCAGGAGCTGTTAAAACTCTTTGCCAAAGAGCTATTTTACTGAATAAAGGGGAAATAATCAAAATCGGAGAATCTGAAGAGATACTAAATTACTACAACGGAATTATAGCTCAGAGTGATATAAATTCTCAAATCACTCAATATAAGGATACTTCGGGAAATCTTGTTACCAGATCAGGGTCTAAAGAAATAAGCTTTCAAAGCGTTTATTTAACTGACCAAAATGAGCATCAAGTCAGCGCTATTGAAAATGGTCAAAAATGTAAGTTAGTTTGTAATTTAAAAGTAAATAAGAAGATTTCAGACCCAACCATTGGATTTGTTATTAGGGATCGACTCGGGACAGAAATATATGGAACAAATTCAAAGTATCTAAAACAAAAAACCGGGGATTTCATCGAAAATGAAGAAATTCGAATCACTTTTAATATTTTTATGAAATTAGGAGTTGGCAGTTATTCCATTACTGTAGCAACACATGAAAATACAACACATATTGACCAAAACTATGACTGGATCGATAATGCTGTTCTTTTTAAAGTTATCCCAAAAGATCAAATTTCTTTTGTAGGCTGTGTTGAATTACAAACTAATATGTTCATCAATAAGAAGGACTAACACCTTAATTTTCCAGTCAATTATTTATACTAAATCCATCCTTTATAATAGAATATTGATGAAATCGAGCCCAAAGTTTTACTTCCAACTTAAACTTAAATAGTTCAATTCATGAAACAAAAAATACTAACTGAAAGTAAAGAAATCTCGGATATTCAAAGTGAATTAGTGAGTTTAGATAATCAATCTCTCAATAAGCTAATCCATAATTTATTAGAGCAATCTATTCAATCAACTGAAGAGGCCAAAGACGCAACTACAGTCAAGTCTAAGTGGCCAAAAATTTTCAATCGGCTTTTACGAAAACAAAATGTTGTCAATCGGAGACTTATAACTGGATTGAAGGATGCAATTAAGGCTATTGCCAACCTCAATGCATCCCATCAAAGTAAGCTAAAGGATCATCAATCTAGAATTCATTTTCTAGAAAAACAGAATCAAAGTCTCTTTACAGTTCTGACAAGCCTACAGCAGGAACTAATAAGAAATAGAAACTTTAATATCTCAAAGCAAAACATTCAGGGACTTTCATCTAAAGATCCATCTGCAGATAATCTTGAGATGCAGAGCTTGATGGATGCTTTTTATCTTTCATTCGAAAATAAGTTCCGAGGATCACCTGATTTGATAAGAAAAAGGCAAATGGTTTACCTTCCCTATATAAATGAATCATTTAAAGACATCACTGATCCTGTTTTATTAGATGTAGGTTGTGGTCGTGGAGAATGGTTAGAGCTTCTTCAAAATAACAACATCGTTGGAATTGGTATTGATACAAATCCTGACATGGTTGCTGAATGTAAAAACCGCCAACAAGATGTAATTCTTGGAGATGCCATTGATTTTATGAAAGATAAAGGCGAAAATAGCTTAGGAGCAATTACTGGATTTCACATCATAGAACATATTCCATTCACTCAACTTGTAAAATTATTTAACCATTGTCTAGTTGCTCTAAAAGAGGGAGGCATAATGATTTTTGAGACTCCAAACCCTGAAAATCTATGTGTTGGCTCTTGTAATTTTTATTTGGATTATACACACATATTGCCTTACCCTCCGCAACTCATAAAATTCCTAGCAGATTACGTTGGCTTTTCTCGAACTAAGATTTTGGAACTTCATCCAGTAGATAAAAGTTTTCAATTAGAGGTTAAAGACAGACCAACTGATCGATTGAATAAACTGATAAACGGTCCTCAAGACTATGCCATAATAGCATACAAATAAATACTACTAATCTTTAATGAACAAGATTTGCAATCTTTATAACAAAATAGTTTTGGAGATACAAAACAACAGCGATCGTGAATTAGACTTTGAAAATGTTGATGGAATCTATGAGTCCATTTTTAACTTTCCATCTTATAAACTCCTCGCAATTAAAGGGGACTCTGCTTTTATTAAGGAGTGTTACTACAAAATATTAGATAGACCAGTTGACCCTATTGCATACAAATTATTGTTAACAAGACTGAAAAACAAACAAAATTCGAGGCTATATATTATTAAAGAGCTTACAAATTCTCAGGAAGCTATCATCAAATGCACTAAGATTGATTGGGAAAACAGGTGAAGTTATATTTCGATATTTCTGAGTTTATTCGTACGCGAGCAACAACTGGAATACAAAGAGTCATTCGAGAATTTTTAATTCGAGCAACAAAAGATGAATTAAATCTTTTTGTAATCTTTTACGATATTAAATTCCAGAAATTCTATACATTGTCATTAAAAGAGGTGGTTTCTTTTTTAGAAAATATCCAGAATTACGAATTATGTTTAGACAGGCCAATAGATCTTTTTGAACCATTCGATGAACCCAGAATATTTTTAGACTTTGAGTCGTTTTGGAACATTCCTTTAAAACGTCCTTATTTATATAATAGATTAAAAGAATCTAATTATAAAATCATAAATTTTATACATGACTTGGTTCCAGTATTTTTCCCAGATACTATTAATGACAATACAAGGAGGAATTTTGCAGTCTCTCTAAGCGCAATCTATCAATATACTGACTTAGTATTATTCAATTCATTTTCGGCACAAGATGATTTCAATTCTTTAAAAAAGAAACTGAATTTTGAACGACCGATTGCTACCAGAACAGTTCACTTAGGATCTGACTTTGATGCTACCGAATCAGAAGGTAAGAATCCTTATCTTCATATTCTGAACAAGGACTATTTACTTTTTGTTGGAACGATTGAACCTAGAAAGAAACAATCAACAGTCCTGAAAGTTTTTGATCAATTGCAATTAAAATACCAAAATCTTAATTTGGTGTTTATTGGCAAGATCGGATGGAATAGCCAAGATTTTTATGATCAACTCTCTAACCATGAACTAATTGACCAAAGAATTTTTCATTTCACTGGTATTAACGACACTCAACTTAGAGCATTTTATCAGAACGCTTTTCTGGTAACCTACTTATCAAAATATGAAGGTTATGGTTTACCTATATGTGAATCATTAAGTCATGGCAAGATAACTATTACCTCAAAAAATAGCTCTTTATTTGAGGTAGGTAGAAATTACGCCGATTATATACAATACGAAAGTTTGATTGAACTTAGAGAGATCATATCACTATATTTGGAAGACAAAGATCTCTATGAGAGGAAGCAACAGGAAATACAAGCCAATTTTAAAACTTCATCATGGAACAGTTTTTATGAGTCAGTAGTAAGTATTTTGAATAATTTTCAGAAAGCTGAAGACTTTAGGAAAAAGCACTCAAAAAAACTACAACTAGTTTTTATCAGTATAAACTATGAATTGTTGAAAGAGACAATTTTGGAATGCGATGCAAAATTAGACTTTGTCAAAGAATATTTAGTAATAACAAGAGAAAACCTTTTGGTTAAATTTGAAACTCTAAAGTCAAAGCACAATATTATATTGATTGATGAATCAAAACTATTAGGCCAACTTTCAAATAAATTTCACCTATTAGATCATACTCATAAGAACTGGTTACTTAGAGCTGCAATTTTAAATATAAAGAATTTAGAGGATGAATTCATCATGTTAGATGATGACAATCGTCCACTACAAAATGTTGATATTAACTTTTATATCACCGATGACGGGAAATACAATGCATACTATTTCTATAATTTAATCGAGTGGAACTACCAAAAAAGTGATTACGACCAAGGTCAACAACATTCTCTCAAAGCACTAGAAAATCACCACTTAGAGACATATAGTTACTCTTGTCACAAACCGCAAATTATCAATAAAAAAATATTTAGGGAATCTGTAGAATTATTTTTAGAAACTGGTCTAAAAGAGTCTATTGATGAATGGAACATTTATTTTAACTACGCTGTATCAAGATACCCAACGCTTTTTAATAAGAAAATATTTCAAACTCTAAATTGGCCTGCAAGACCCAGCGATTGGGAATACAAGTTCATTCCTGAAAATTTCATATTTGAAAATTATTACGAAGAACTCTACAATGAAACTTTGTTTCAGAAATCTGACTCTCTAAAAAATAAAATTAGACTTAAGGAGTGTCAATATGAGCCCTATCGCTTGCAAAAAGAATTAAATATTAAAATCCGAACCTTTCTATCGAAATCAAATAACATTTATGGAACTCTCTCACTAAACACGGATCTTTTTAAACTATATCTAATCAATATTCCAAAGATTGTATATTTAGTGGATGAATCCTTCACAACAATTAAATTGCGATTTAAGTGGCTTAACAAAAAATCATCCGCAACCTCTTTCATACTTGGATATATTAGATATGACCAAACAAAGGATTTTAGTCAATCAGTCCAATTACCTGTTCAAGATTTCTTCGACAATATTGTTCTTTCCAAGATATCATCAAAATTTATTGAATATGAAAAAGAATTTTTACAATTAGCTGTAGTCGTTAATGGTCAGGTTTATACAATTCCAAAGGGTAAAATTATTATAAGAAAATTAAGTAGAGTCCAAGCAAAAGATGAGCTTGAATTACTAAAAAGACGCAAAATCCGTTACGCTGATAGAGCTAGTTTTTTATTTGAAAAAGTAGCTAATTTTTTTCCGTTTATCCACAATATCTAATCTTTTGTTAACAATGAATAGGACATATATTTCTGTAACCCATACTTCAACCACGTTGTCCAATAGTGGAATACAACGTGTTGTTAGAAACCTTTCTCGAGAGTGGTTAAATTTTGGATCCTGTGAATTCATTCATTGGAATCACAAAAATAATAATTTTTATCCTGTCGATCCATTCCATAAAAACTATAAATTTAATGAGTATGGAGGGCCTCCAATTGAATCAGTCATGACTGATTGGAAACAATCTGAAATCAATTCCCAACTCAAAGCTTACCTGTATACATTTTTAAGGATAATTGGTAAATACAAGAAGCGGGGTAAAGTTCCATTAAAATCATTTAAAAGTATAGATAAAAAGTGGCTAATTTTACCAGAGTTGATGACAGGTGAAGTTACAAAGAACTGTATTCAATTTGCAAAGAATCATGGATTTAAAACAGCCGCTTTGTTTTATGATGCAATTCCTATCGAATATCCTAGTTGGGTAAATGAGCAGATAAGAATCAATCATGCGGATTACATGAAACATTTATCGGATTGTGATATTATTTTACCTATATCTATAAGTTCAAGTGAGGCATTTTCAAATTTTTGTATTCATGAGGGCCTAAAATGTCCTAAGCTAAGCCCTGTCTTATTACCTGGTGAATTCCCCAATAATGAACCCCCTAAGTCATACTCTGATAATAATGGAAAGATTAAGAATATACTCATGGTCGCCTCGCTAGAGGCTAGAAAAAATCATGAGAGAGTAATTTATGCCTTTAATAAAATTAGTGAAAAGCACCCAGACACAAAACTCCAACTAGTTGGGTCTGCTTATAAAGGAGGCGATAGTGTCAAAGCATTAGTAAATAGTGCTATCCAGAGAAATAAAAATATTATATGGCACGGCAGAGCAAGTGATAATGAATTAAAATCCTTTTACCAATCGGCTAAATTTACTATATTTCCCTCCATGGCAGAAGGTTTTGGACTGCCAATTTTAGAGAGTCTATTTTATGGAAAACCTTGTATTACCTCTGATCAAAGCGTGATGGCTGAATTAGCTAAAGATGGAGGGTGCCTTACTGCAGATGTATTCTCAATTGATAATCTCTCCGAAAAAATGGATAGGCTTCTTAGTGACCCCTCACTATACAAAAGATTAATCGGTGAAGCAAAAAAACGGATTTATAAAACTTGGTATGAATACACCTCTGAAATTATTGCCACATTAGATAATTAGTTTTTTGTAACGAATCTAGGCATAATAATTTAGGCAATTTAAGAAATTTTTCAACTCATGGGTAATTTCATTGGACTCAATTTTATTATATTATTTTCAATAATAAATCTTTACTGGAGATTGTTGTGTTTAGATAAATACTCATTGCAATGGAGTGTATATATTCTGACTTTCTTGCTTTTATTTGCATTCATTTCACCAAAGCTATTATTACAAAACCTCAACAAAGCATTCATTATTATTCTTTTTTTATTAATCCCATTCTTTGGTTTTCATACTTGGCATATTCAAAATATTTTTTGGGAATTTTTACTCAGTTTCTTACTGTATTCTTTAGCTGTCTGCAGCATCAGAAGCAAAACAAACAATGAAAGTAAATTCAATATTACTTGGCATTATTCCTACTTTTTAATTGCTGCATTCATATTTTTTTCAGTATTTCAAATCCCATTTCACCAATTACGTAACCATTTATTTATAAATGGACTAAATACTACTTTAATAAATATTTTAATACAAGACGCTTCAACTTATTATTATGCCATCTCACAATCGTTCAGGTATATTTTAATAGCTATACTAGCTTTTCAATTAGCACGTTTTGTTAAAGAATACAATTACTCGTATAAAATTTTAGTTGCACTCTCTTTGGGCTTTTCAATTTCAATATTAGTATCATTATTTGACTTTCTAAAAATAATTGAAATAAGCTGGGTTCCTAATCCTTACACAAAATCATCACTCTTTGCCACAACTTATGGAAACTATGCATGGTTTGCTCAAATACTTACTTCAATCATTCCATTGCTTTTTATTCTGCTATTAAATGAAAAAGGGAAAAAACTTAAACTCATCATCTCTGCTATTGCATTGATAAGCTTATTTGTTTTCTTTTCCTCTTCGCGAACTGCTATTTTGATATTACCTCCGACATTGTTATCCAGTTACTTGATTTTCAAATCTTATAATAATAGTTTTTTCACATTATTTAGAAAATTATTTTTCATCTTACCAATAATAATATTATCGATATTTACAGTCATCTACGCAGTCAGAATTAGTGAACACCCTGCACTCGGAGAATTGAGATCAAAATTAACTAATTTTACAGAATCAGAAAGAACCTCAATTTGGAACAATGCATTTCAGATGACAAAAATTAGCCCTATGACTGGATATGGCTTGGGAACTTATAGATATACGAATTTGAATCTTACTTTTTTGTCTGAGATTTCTAAAAATTTTGATTATTTTAAACACGATGGAATATGGTTCAATGATACTCCTCATAATGTATATTTTGAATGGGTTACTGGGATTGGTCACATCGGTCTATTATTGTTGTTGTTACATTTAGTTTCTCTTTTAGTGGTTGTATATAAATGCAAGTTGGGAGATAAAACAAAAATATATCTTCAGGTCTTATCTCTCTTGGTCTTTATTACTTACGCTTTCTTTCAAGAAATGACTTATTTGACATCCATTATGATTCTCTGGTTGTGGTTGATCTGTTCTATTTGGAATGATATTAGTGCTAAAATTGATCAGAAAACTTCATTAATAAGTAAATTTTTAGTTGTGCAAGTTATATTTTTTATAGGAGGTATAATTCTGATTTTTACAAAATTTGATGGCGCGATATACGGGAAGCTTTACAATGCTAATGCAATTTCACAATTGAGAAAAGTGGATACAATGGGTCTTTACTCTATGGAATTGTGGAATGAGGAACCGGTTTACTGGACTCAAAAGGGACTTATACATCCGACTGTCATAGAAAATAATAAAACAAAAATTCGCATCCAATCTATGAGTGCTAATACTCACAAAAGAAAAGGATTGGAAATTGATTTCTATATAAACGACGAACACATAGTAACTCATAAATTAACTCGTGAAGAGATGATAAAAACTTTCACTTTAGATACTTCTAAATTTGTTGACAGCGAAGTGCTATTTAAGATGCGAGTGAACAGGACTTTTAACCCTTCTAAAAAGGGAAATAGCAAAGATGATAGGCAACTTGGAGTTGTAATCCACGCATCACACACAGATATTGTACTACCTCAATCCTGATTTTAACGCCTCTTTAATGAGTAGAGCATGCATATGATAAAGATCCTTCTTATATTCTTTTTTATTTCAAAGCTTTTTGCAGGGAATTCTTTAAAAATAGCTAGCTACAATACTTACAATTACCTCTCCATGAATCGATATTATGATGGAAAATACCGTCCCAATTATCCGAAACCTGAAAAAGAAAAAAAGTCACTCAGGGATTATATAAAAAAAATAGATGCAGATGTTTTGGGACTTCAAGAAATAGGATCCAAAGGACATTTGAATGAATTGCAGCTCGATTTAAGTGCTTCGGATCAGAACTATCCATACCAAGCATTTTCTTATGAATCAGGAAGAGATAGAAATTTAGCTTTCCTTTCCAGACTTCCACTTCAACAAGTAAAAGCTCATGAAAACCTCAGACTTATAGATGGTTACGGCAAACAAGAAGTCTTAAGAGGGGTTCTTGAAATCGAAATAAAATACAAAGCGCTACCAATTAAGATTTTCAATATTCATTTAAAAAGCCGTCACACCTCTGATTCGAGAGATCCGGAATCTAATAAATATCGACTGAAAGAAGCTAAAACTGTGCTGGATCTAATCTACAAAAGAACCGATTCCGGTAAAAGACCGTATATCCTACTTGGGGACCTCAATGATTTTCCTCAGAGTGAAACCTTGCGATTGTTAACTCAAAACAAAAAGTCGCCAATGACTCAAATTATATGTATTGATTCTAAAGGAGAATCATGGACCCATTATTACAGAAAAAAGAATCGATATTCCACTCTGGACTATATTTTGTTTTCTAAAAATCATCCATTTTTAGAAAACGCATCCGGTCAAATTTTAAGAGATCGTTATTACTACAAAGCCAGCGACCATAGACCTATATTTGTAGAAATGGAATCGATGAAAGCATCCAAATAAATTCCAAAATCTATTCTTTTAACATTTTGAGGGTCTCGCACATCTGCTAAGAAATTACCTGAAAGTGACTTTATTCAGTTTGATACAAGAGTAGCGAGCATCGACGAGTGAAACCTCTTCAAAAGACTGAAGAAGGAACATGAATTCAATCAACCATTTCGGCGCAATTAAATAGCCCCTTTTCAAACAGATCCTTAGGCGATCATCCAGCGTTTTAAGCACGATAGATCCCACACAGATTTAGAAAATAAAATGTTAAAATCACGAGTTATGCAATTCCTTGGTAAAACTCTACAGAAGAGCATCCAATCTGTTCGATCTTTTGTGAAGAATTCACTCCATGCTCCTAGGGAGTCTTGTCCTCTTTCTCGGTAGTCAATGGAGCTGGAGCATCTCCAAGGACTGGCATTGCTTTGCTTAGATCGAACAAGCAGGCGTGTATTTTTGCAGATCTCTCAAAGTCCAACTTCACCACTTCACGATCATAAGTGATCAAGCCATTGATTTCCCCCTCAACATCAGAAGTTTGCGTATAAACTGCAGCGCATAAGCCTTGATCGATCATCGGTCGCATCGAATGAAGCAGCTCTTCGTATCGGTGTTGGAAATGAACCTGAGAGGCATAACCCTTTCCATAACCAAAATTCTTTGACCCGCGTTTTTCAGACCATAAATGACCTTTCACAGCATAGCCTAGACCTCCAAATTCTCCCATAACCGCTGCACGGTAATCTTCAATTTCAGGAATACCTGGTCCCTGGTAAATGTGTAAATCCTTGATATCTCCAGATCCTTTATCATTCCAACCACTGGCCTCGTTGACAAGGCGGGAAGGATCTCGACGTTTTACCCAGTTGGCGATTTCAACCGTGTCATGCTGTCCCCAAGCTTCGTTGAAAGGAACCCACATTACAATCGACGGATAATGCTCGAAAGCATCTATCATTCGCTCCAATTCGATGCGAAATTGTTTCTGCCCCTCGGGATCCGTCTCACAGGTTCCGTTTGGCATATCTTGCCAGACGATCAAACCCATTTGATCACAATGATAGTAGAAACGTTCTAACTCCACTTTAACGTGTTTACGCACAAGGTTCATCCCTAGTTTCTGTGTAACCTCCAAGTCGTATATCAAAGCAGCTTCGTTGGCTGGAGTATAAAGGCCATCTGGCCACCAGCCTTGATCGAGCGGTCCATATTGAAAAAGAATTTCATTGTTGAGAGCAATCCTCGGAACTCCATTGGCATCTTTGGTCATCGAAATTTTACGCATACCAAAGTAACTCAACACTTTATCTCCACCATCAAGGACCACCTCTAAGTCATATAGAAAAGGTGAACCGGGTGCCCAAAGTTTAGGATTTTCGATGGGAAGGATGAGCGGTTGCCCCGTTTTTCCCTTTATATTTGCTACTTCTTTGTCTCCATCCATTGCACGCACATAGACCTCTGAATCAGAGCCGGTTGAAGTATGGACTGTCAATGTCAATGTCTCTGCATCAATATCAGGAACACATTGTAATCGCTCGATAGAATTCTTAGGAACGGGCTCTAACCAAACGGTTTGCCAGATACCAGTTACTGGTGTATACCAAATACCACCAGGGTTTCGCAACTGTTTACCCCTCAATTGAGGACTGTCACTAGTCGCATCCCAAACTCGCACAATGATTTGATTTTCCTCCACTTTGAGATTATCCGTAATATCAAAATAAAATGGATCGTAGCCCCCTTTGTGATTCCCCACCTCTTTGCCATTTACCCAGACGGTGCAATCCCAGTCAACGGCTCCAAAATGCAAAAGTAAGCGCTCATCCTTTGACTTTTCTGGTATCTTAAAAGTGCGATGATACCAAATAGAATTCTCACGCATCACCCGTTTTCCAACTCCAGATAAAGCGGATTCTGCGCAAAACGGAACAAGAATCTTGCCATCGCCCCCATCAGTGAGTTTTTTCAATAAGGACTCGAATTTTAAATTTTCAGGAACGATTGCATACTCCCAAAGGCCGTTAAGATTCATCCAACTCTCTCGCACCATTTTTGGGCGTGGATACTCAGGCCAAGGGGATTGAGGGTCCACTTGTTCGGCCCATCGGGTCAAAAGGTGCCCCTCAACGGGCTTCCATTCATTAGCTAAAGCTGCAATTTGATTCAAGTTCATAAGCATTGTGAAGAAAAGTAATTTCTTAATCATATTATTTCTTTGGATTATCTAAGTTCCCAGTTATCTGTTTTAAAAGGCGAGGCAGGAAGACCGTCTTTGTTGTAAAAATTGAAATTTTCTGGAGTCGCTGTGAATGCAAAACGAACGGCTACAGGGTTTTGGACCTCTTTAGCGGATACCACTACTTGATTCCCCACAATCTTTGCCTCTGCCCAGTGCCAAACTTGATCCGAAGCAGAGATTGCGAAATGCTCCAGTTGATTGGAATTTTGAGGAACAGGAGTGTTAAGTCCTGACTTTTTTGCTGCCATTAGACCCTTTCCTACATTTTGAAAACTCAGGATAAGCTCATGACCTCGAGGCTCCATAGACTCGAAAAGCGGTCCACTACGCACGATCTCTTTATTATAGTCCCTGTGCAATGCTATTTGAGCCAAACGAAAGCCAACATCTTGCTTATTTTTAGGATGGATGTCATAGGGATTCCCTATGTCAACAGCCACTGCCATTCCAGTATTTTGAATCTCTAGGCATCGAAGTTGCGCCTCTCTCATAGTCGCAAAGCCATCTCCTCCTTCAGGGTCATTTTTAGACTTTTGAAATCCTGCCAATTGAACAAAATAAAATGGGAAATCACCGCCTGAAAACAATTCTCGCCATGTCTCAATCAGAGCCCTTTTCTTAACTGGATATAGACCGATGTCATTTCCCATATTAGCTTCGCCCTGATACCAGATAGCTCCCTTGACTGCAAAAGGGGTCAATGAATGAATCATGCCATTGTAAATACGAGTAGCCTCGCGAGTTTTCCAAGAACCAAGCATAGTCGGCATTTTAGGTGCTGGCAGTGGATAATCACCAACAGCAATTGCTGCTTTGGCAATTGGCAACCAAACCTCAAACGCCTCCATCGATTTAGCATAAGCATTTTCACCCAAAGAAGTCGAAGGATCAATGACTGCAACCAGATCCCGAATTTCTTTCAATTCAGGAAAACGACCAAATCCTGCAGCTGGAATAAATTTTTCAATTGCTTTACCGCCCCAAGAGCAACTCAATATCCCAATGGGAACTCCTGTCTCCTTATAAATCCGTCGAGCAAAATACAAAGCCACTGCGGAAAAATTGTGGGCATCTCTTTTGGAAGATCCAATCCATGAATGATTCAGTGAGATCCGTTCCTGTGGAATGTCCGAAGCAACAAGATTCAAGTTAAAAGTGCGAATATTTGGATAATCAAGGTCTTCATGTTCATAATTCAACGACTGGTGCTGACGAAACTCCATATTTGACTGTCCTGAGGCAATCCAAACATCTCCAACTAGTATATCTTTCAAAGTAATCTTGGAATCCATGGGGTTCCCACCAAAAATCTCAAGAGTTTGAGGCTCCTTAGTAACCGCGGGAGTTTGAATCTTAAGCAACCATTTACCTTTTGCATTTGTAGTCGCAAAAGCACTTTCTCCCCAACTAGAAGTAACAGTCACCCTTTCCCCGGGATTCCCCCAACCCCATACTGGAGCTAGAGTCTCTCTTTGAAGGATCATTTTGTCAGCGAAAAGTTTTGAGAGTTCCACCTTCGCCTCCAGAAAAGATCCAAACAATAAAAAGAGAAAGGGAATGAGTTGATTTTTCATAGAAGCAATTTAAAAGAGTTTTTAAGAATAATTTTTAGCCAAAAAAGTAAAAATTCCGCTCAAGAATGATCCATCTATCACTCAAAAAAAATCCTTTAAAAAAGAACAAAACTTTCCCAAAGAATTTCGAAAAATCTCAAAACAGTCCGTCACCAGTCGTTTTTCCATGACAGGTTTTTGAAAGAAAAGAAATCGTCAGTCTCAAGAATACAGAGGAGAATTGAGTTCATTTTAGTTGCATAAAAATACAGCAGGCGAATTAAAGAAAAATAGATCTACAATGATTAGAATTTGGATTTATTGAATGTAAATATAGCTGTAATCTTCCAATATAACAATAGTTGGTAACGCCAAATAAATGAATAAATACGACATCAATCCCTATGAATACATGGATTCACAATACTTTATAGTCCATAAAAACATCCAAATGTGTCATTTATTTGCTCTATAAACAAGGTTCCTAAATTGAAAATGCTTATTTCTCCAAGCGATCTCCAGTGAAGCAATCTGATTACAAAAAATCTATATTCATCCCGATTTCCTCGTTAGAACTTTGAGTTCCCCAAAGCAAAAATAAACCACAACCCAGCATAGTGGATAATCGT
>CAJWYM010000058.1 GCA_913049555.1 uncultured Opitutia bacterium | reverse complement strand
CTTTCTAAAGACAAAAATCAATCAGCAAGAAAGCTCTTCTTCGCTTCTATAGTCTATTTGCCCATTTTTCTCATCACTTTTGTTTTTGATCGATATTTTGTGATTTAACAATTTAACATTTTAAATTTTGACGATGATTTATAACACTTTCAAAAAACTAGAGCGTAAGATATATTCTATTCTTGTTTTCTCATTTTTGTTTTTGTCTGGGTGCGATTATGATACCAATCAATCTGCTCTAGATCCCAAAGGACCTCTTGCCAAAGATCAGTTTAAAACTTTTGAGCTTTCTTTGTGGATTACAGTTATTTTATTTATTCTTGTAGGGGGTGCTCTTCTTTATGCCTTGTTTAAATACCGTGAACGTCCTGGAGATGAAAACAAACCCATGCCAAAGCAGAGCCACGGCAATCCCCTCATAGAGGGTTTATTAGTGATTGCTTTCGCAGTTGTTTTGGTAATCTTAGCAATCCCTACCCTCAAAGGGATTAAAATGATGAAAGAACTTCCTGAAGAATATGAAAAGGATGCAATTACAGTGAATGTTAAGGGTTATCAATGGTGGTTTGAATTTGAATATCCCGATCTTGGATTCACAACTGCGAATGAGTTTGTTTTCCCCGTTGGAAAAGCTGTCAAAATAAATTTAGTATCCAATGATGTGATTCACAGTTTTTGGATCCCTAAATTGTCTGGAAAAACAGATTTAATTCCCGGCCAAGAGAATTTTATGTGGGTTTTAGCCGACGAAGCAGGTGAATTTTATGGTCAATGCGCTGAATATTGCGGAGATTCTCATGCTTATATGCTTTTTAGAGCAATTGCTAAACCTCAAGAAGAATATGAAAATTGGGTCAGTAACATGCTTAAAGATCCCACTAAAGTCGCTGAAAACTCTACAATTCATGATTCGCACTTCAAATCACTCGCCTCAAAGGGTGAAGAAACACTCAACCGGGTGGGTTGTCTACAATGTCACATGATTGGTGATGTTGGAGGGATTATAGCGCCCAACCTAACAAAATTTGCATCAAGAGGAACACTCGCTGCTGGTTGGATGGATAATAACACTGAAAATCTTAAAAAATGGATTTGGAAATCAGATCAGGTCAAACCAGGAAATCTTATGTACCGAAGCGTTGAGCAAATGAATTTGACTGAAGAGGATGTCGATGCGATGGTTGCTTATCTACAGACTTTAAAATAACGAAATCTACACTGGGAGTAAATCATGGCTACGAATCCAACCGAAAGTTTCATATTAGACAAACCACCTGAAACAAAAAGTCCTAGCAAGCTTTCTGCTTGGTTCCGTAGGCCTACTCAACATGACAAAGGCTTGGTGGATTTGTTAACGACCATTGATCATAAAAAAATAGGGATGATGTATGGTTTTTTTGCCCTCACATTCTTGATGATTGGTGGTCTTGAAGCCTTATTTATAAGAGTGCAATTGATGTATCCTGAGAATAATTTTATCGATGCTAGGACTTACAATCAAATGTTCACTATGCACGGAACTACCATGGTTTTCTTGGCAATCATGCCACTCAGCGCTGCATTTTTTAATTTTATAATGCCTTTACAAATAGGAGCTCGAGATGTCGCTTTTCCTAGGATGAATACTTTTTCTCTGTGGGCTTTTGTATTTGGAGCAATTTTCATCAATTTAAGTTGGCTCTTTCCTTCAGTGGACGGTGCAGGTGTTGGTTCTGCCCCTGCGATTGGTTGGTTTGGGTATGCGCCTCTAACAAGCAAGTCCTACGATGCTGGTTTGGGAACAGACTTCTGGATTATGGGTTTGCAGATTTTGGGACTAGCCTCACTGCTTGCTTCGTTTAATTTCATTACTACGATTTTAAACATGAGGGCACCCGGCTTAAAGATGATGAGACTTCCGGTCTTCACTTGGATGACTTTAATCACTTCCTTTTTGATCATCATGGCATTTCCTGCTATCACAGTTGCTCTTGTGCAGCTTATGTTTGACCGTCAATTTGGAACTCATTTTTTCGAAGTAGAGGCAGGGGGTAAACCGATTTTGTGGCAACATTTGTTTTGGATCTTTGGTCATCCAGAAGTTTATATTTTGATTTTGCCTGTTATGGGAATTGTATCTGAAATATTACCTGTTTTTTCTAGAAAGCCTCTCTTTGGTTATGGCTTGATTGTTTTTTCAGGCGCAATTATCGGATTTTTAGGTTTTTCGGTATGGAGTCACCACATGTTCACAACTGGAATGGGTGTGATTGCAACCTCCGCTTTTTCTATCATGACTATGCTCATTGCCATTCCTACCGGGGTCAAAATCTTTAACTGGATTGGAACTATCTGGGGTGGCCGTGTAAAATTCTCAACTCCAATGTTGTTTTCTATCGGATTTATTTCTTTGTTTATGTTGGGAGGTTTTACTGGTATCATGCACTCTTCTGTTCCCGTTGACGCTCAACAACAAGACTCCTATTTTGTGATAGCACACTTTCATTATGTTCTCATTGGTGGAAATATATTTGGTATTTTAGGGGGTATCTATTATTGGATGCCTAAGTTCTCTGGTCGTCAGATGAATGAGACTTTAGGGAAGGTTATTTGGCTTGGAGTATTCGTAGGTTTCAATCTTGCATTTTTTCCAATGCACTACCTTGGGATGACTGGTATGCCTAGAAGAACTCATACGTATAAAAGCGAAATGGGTTGGGATCATTGGAATTTTTGGTCGAGCGTTGGAGCCTTAACACTTGGTGCCTTTCTATTTATTTTCTTCTTACAAACGCTTTACACATTTTTCAAAGGCAAGCGCTGCAAAGAAGATCCATGGGATAGCAGAACTCTCGAGTGGGCTACAGCTAATCCTCCGAAGAGTTACAATTTTGCTAGAACCCCAATCATCAAGGTTCGTGACCAAATTTGGGAAAACAAGCATGGTGCGAAAGAGAACAGCATGGATTTCGAACCTGCTGAAAGTCATGGCGTTCACATGCCCGACAATTCATGGTGGCCGTTTTATTGCTCTGTAGGAATTTTTATTGCAGCCCTAGGCATGATATTCAATCGCTCTGAGATCACTGTTTTTGGTTCTACTTTTGATCATGGTTTTGAAATCCCTATTTTAGGGGGTGTCATTTTGCTTTTTTCAATCATTAAGTGGGCTTTAGAAGGTCCAGGAGGTTACCATCTCCACCCTGAAGAGGATCAAACTAAAATTTCTAATTAATAAAGGCCTATAATATGTCTGGACACGCAGTTCAAACTTCCACTGGAATTCCAAATAAAAAATTAGCGATGTGGGCTTTTCTAGCCTCAGATTGCATGTTTTTCGGGACTCTGATTTCTACGCATTTGATTTACAGAAAAATCGCGGACAACATCAATATTAGAGAAATCTTTGACATTGAACTTACTTCTTTTAGTACTTTCATTTTGCTTGGAAGTTCTTTATTTATGGCTCTTGCAGTCAGTGCTGCTCACAAGTCTAGTATGCAATCCATGCGAAAAATGCTAGCGGGCACTATTTTCTTCGGTCTCATTTTTTTAGCCTGCCAGGTGTATGAGTTTTATCACTTTGCTGTCGGCCTAGAATTAACACTCTCTACCTTTAGAGGGGACTACAATTTATTTGGAACTACATTCTATGTTCTGACAGGAACCCACGGGGTTCACGTTGCCCTTGGGGTCTTTTGGTTGATTAGTTGGTTGATCTACTCTTATACCGGCAAAATGAAACCTGAAAATGCTGAAGATGTTGAGGTTGCAGGTTTGTATTGGCACTTTGTGGATGTGGTTTGGATCATCATCTTTCCTGTGGTTTATTTAATAGAGTATATATAAACTGTTTTAATACATGAGTAATAATAAAAATATTTTATCTGCTGAGAGTAAGAAGTTTTTTCTTTTTTTTTATGTTTCACTGCTTCTCGTAGCAGTAACTGGGGTTGAGGTTGTGATTATTTATATACGAACTTTTTCCTCCACAAGTCTCTTCGTTGTTCTAGCAGTCGCTTCTATCATCAAATTTCTTGCCGTTATTTGGTGGTTTATGCATCTTAAGTGGGACAAAGCTTTCAATACTCTCATGTTCATAAGTGGCCTCATCGTTGCCGGTGCTACCTTTACAGCTTTGCAGTTTATTATGATCGATCATACCAAATTTAAAGAGGAACCTGCTCAAGAAAAGTAATCAGTCCCAACACATTTATTTTCAGACAATCTTTTACTTCAATTGATTTTTCATAAATGATTTCATTTTGGCACTGGCACAATGAACCTTTGTTAGTCGGTTCTATTGTTCTTTATCTCTGGTTTTATTTAGTATTAATAGGGCCTTTTAGAATCAAGCTAGGTTCTTTCAAATATCCTGTTAAATGTTTATTATGGCAAATAGTAGCAGTTGCTACTTTTTATATTGCGATTGGTTCCCCTTTGGACGCTTTGGGAGAAAATTTTCTTTTTTCTGCTCATATGCTTCAGCACAATATGTTGATGTATTTATGCCCTCTATTTTTTATTTTGGGAATTCCAACATGGTTGTCTGACTATTTAATTTTAAAATTAGGTATTTCTAGGAAATTGCTCAAATTTCTCCTTCATCCCTTGGTTTCTTCTCTTTTGTTCACATTGATCTTCTCTATATGGCACCTCCCTTATCTTTATGAGTGGGCCCTCAGATCCAAGCCCATCCATATTTTGGAGCACTTGACTATGTTTGCGCCATCTATTCTTGTTTGGTGGAATATATCTACCCATTCCAAACTCATTCCTAAATTGCCGCCGGGTGCAAGGATGTTACAAATGTTTTTTATCATGGTGGGTCAAACCCCTGTCTTTGCTTGTCTTGCTTTTTCTTCTGACGTTCTTTACAAAACTTATGAGTATGCACCGCGCGTTTTCGATATAACTCCGCTTGAAGATCAAATCAGCGGTGCGGTTGTTATGAAGTTGGCAGGTATGATCGTTGCTCTCACTGTCATTGGCCTTTCTTTTAGAGAATGGGCCAATGAAAATAATTGACGCCCCTTTTTCAATGTCATTTAAATCTAGCAATCTCTAAAGAATCGTTTAACTTGGGAATGTGTCATTTGATTTAAAAGTTCTAGGGTCTAGCAGCTCCGGCAATTGCTATTTTTTAAAAACCAACGAGAGTCGCATTCTGATAGATGCGGGTTTCTCGGCAAAGCAAATTTTCGCAAGATTATTAGACCAAGGTGAAAACCCCGAAGATTTAGACGCTCTTTTTATTACTCATGAGCACAGCGATCATGCGATCGGTGTTCGAGGTATTTCTAGGAGATTGAATATCCCAATATTTGCCAATCAAGCTACTTCCGAGGCTATTCAGAAAAAATTATCTTCTCAACCCAATTGGAAATTATTTGAGACTGGAGACTCCTTTAGGTTCCAAGATTTTGAAGTTTCCTCTTTTACGATTCCTCATGATGCTTATGATCCTGTAGGGTTTACATTCGTTTGGGGCGGTTATGACCTATTCAATCCTCGGAGAAAACTTGCAGTTCTTACAGACCTGGGTTACATGCCTATGGGTGCCAAAAAACAAATCAGAGACGCAGACATTTTAATATTCGAATCTAATTATGAGGATTCATTGTTAGACGCTGACGAAAGACGACCTTGGGTAACCAAACAAAGAATCCGAAGTCGGCATGGACATTTATCTAATAAGATTGCTGCTAAAGAGTTGAGTAGTATTGAAAATCCAAATTGGAAGCATTTAATTTTATCCCATCTAAGTAAAGATTGTAACTCGATTGATTGTGTTCGTTCTGCATTTGACGAACTTTTCCGTAAAATGAAAAACTTAAACTTCGATATCATTGATCCACAAAATGGGTCGGCGGTTATTAAAACCTTTTAATCTTATCATGAAACCACATAGACAAACTAAAATAATATTTACGATTGGTCCTACAACTGAGAGTGAGGAAATGCTTCGGCGCTTGATTCTTGAAGGGGTAGATATTTGTCGTATCAATATGGCTCATGCGACTCATGAATGGACTAAAACGATTTGTCGAAGGATTCGAAAAGTTTGTAAAGAAGTGGGTAGAGACATCGCTCTTTTGATGGATGTCAAGGGTCCAGAGATTCGAACAAACAGTAGAGAAGATGTGATTGAATTGAAAGTAGGGGACAAAGTGGAGCTTCTCTATGAAAATGATCCAGAAATAAAAGTTTCTAAAGAGGATGGTTTGGTTATAGGGATTAATTATCCCCTCTTTCATGAGGATATTTCTGTTAAAGACATTGTTTTAGTCGATAATGGACTGATTGGTTTACACGTGGATCAAATTGTGGAAAATCGCGTTTTTGCAACCGTGAAAGAAGGGGGACCTCTAGGGAGTAAAAGGCATATTAATTTACCTGGTGTAAGAGTCAATTTGCCTTCGCTTACCCAAAAAGATCTTGCGGATTTAAAAGTAGCTTTTGAGGAAAATATAGATTTTGTTGCCTTGTCATTTGTCAGAGAACCCGATGATATTGATTTACTTCGCAGTTTTTTAAATGAGCATCAATCAAGAGCAAAAATTATCGCCAAGATTGAAGAGCAGCAGGGCCTGAAAAACTTGGAGGCAATTACAAAAGCTTCTGATGGAGTTATGGTTGCTAGAGGAGATCTTGGGATCGAATGTCCTCTTGAAGAATTGCCTATTATTCAGCACAAAATGATCAAGGGTGCAATCCTTGAGGGGAAATTTGTCATTGTGGCTACTCATATGTTAGAGTCGATGATTCATGCTCCTGTTCCGACTCGAGCAGAGGTGAGTGATATTGCGAATGCGATTCTCGAGCAATCAGATTGTGTTATGTTGTCTGGCGAAACTACTACGGGTAAGTACCCTCTAGAATGTGTTCGGGTAATCAATAAAATATCTGGTCGTATGGAGGCATTGATGACTCCAAAACTTACTGAGGGCTTAGACTTGAAACACCCCAAGGCTATGATGCTTCGGTCTGCAGCCACGCTCGCAATGGATTTAAAGAATACGAGTATTTTGTTATTCACTCGAAGTGGCTATCTTCCAAGAACGATTTCTTCTTTAAGACCGAATAAAGTACCTGTTTTTGCATTTACAGACGTGCCTCATATTTACAAAAGTATGCACATTCAATGGGGAATTGAGCCTTTTTTGATCGATTTTGATGATGAAAACCCTGAGAGAACGGTGCATCAAGCGATTGAAATTTTAACCGCTAAAAATTGGATTCAACAAGATGAATATATTGTTACTATGACTAATTTGTTCAATCGCGGAGGAACTATTGAAAGTATACAACTTAGATCCCTTGAAGAAATGGGTTGATCTTTGACCTTTAGTCATGGGCTTTTCTTTATTAATCCATGACCTAGGTTTTGTAATTGTTGTTTCGTTTGTTGTATCTGTTCTTTTCGACAAACTCAAGTTACCCTCTATCTTTGGTTTTTTATTAGCGGGAATTTTGTTAGGCCCTCACACTTTTCCTGAATTTTCACCGATATCTGGAAGGGATTCAGTTCAGCAACTGAGTGAGTTGGGAATCTTATTTTTAATGTTCTCGATTGGTATGGAGTTTCATATTGAGCGAGTAAGAAAAATTCTATTTCCATGTTTCGTTGCGGTTGTTTTTCAAACGGTCTTTCTTTCATTTGTTGGTTTGCAAGTAGCTAAAATGTTGGGATGGGATTCTTTACAAGGAATCTTTTTAGCCGCAATGATGGCACTTTCCTCAACGATGGTTGCGATTGCAGTCTTGAAAGATTCTAGGATGGATCGTGCTTTGAGTGGAAATTTAGCGATTGGGATTCTAGTATTTGAAGATATTTTGGCGATTTTGTTGCTCGTTCTTCTATCTGGAATGGAAAACTCGGAGGAGGGAGCCAATCTTTCCAAGGTTCTTAGGATAAGCGGTCTGATCGCTATTTTCATTGTCTGTGCTTATTATTTCGGACGATTACTAATCACTCGAATTATAGATTGGATCCCGAAAGACAAGGTTAAGAACTATGTAACTATTTTTGCATTTGCCCACTTGATGGCGTTCAGTTTGTTGGCTGAAAGTCTTCATTTTTCCGGGGCTTTAGGAGCCTTTTTGGCGGGCTCTATTCTTGTTCAAAGTAAACTTTTTGATGAGATTGAAAAGGCGACCCAGCCTTTAAGGGATATTTTTATCGCAATCTTTTTTGTATCTATTGGTATGCTCATTGAACCTTCAAGGATGGGAGAACATTTTTGGGTAATTTTATTCTTAGGAGCTACTAAAATTTTAGGAACTTTAATTTCTTGCTCCTCGGGGCTATTGTTATCGGGTATTAATCCTCGCGATTCTGTCAACACCGCGATTGTAAAATCTCAATTAGGAGAGTTTGCATTTGTAATCGCAGCCCTTGGAATTTCGATGGATATCTTTGAGGGAGATATCATCAATATTATTACGGGGGCCGCTATGCTGAGCATGATCCTAACTCCTTTGCTATTTCGGGCGCGCAATAAGATTTACTCTTATATAAATAGGGGAACTCCGCAATACAGTAAAACGATCTTGAAAGTTCATAAAAGAGTTGTAGAGCAGTTCATTTTCGCTTTTCAGTCTAAACGCTTGCAACTTCGATTCTCTTCAATCTTAAAGATTGTGTGTTATTGTTTTTTATTTTTTGGATTTGTTCTGATCGCTTCTATTTTGTCTAAAAAATCAGCTCAAATTGTATTATTTGAGCGAGTAGAGATTCATTGGTTTTATTCAATAGTCTGGAGCTTTTGTTTCATAATGGTTTTGTTTCCTGTTCGAGGAATTATAAGAAATAGTTTGGATCTGATTAAGTCTCCAATCATCTTCAAAAATGACAAACAAAAACCTTATATTGAAAATCTCATCAAAATAGTCCTTACGACTTCAATTTCAATTATTTCAGGGTTGATTTATCTAGGGGTAGCCAGTGCTTTTGTGCCAACCTTTTTAGTCATTTTGTTTTCAGTTGTTTTTATAGGTATTCTATTTTTATTTTTCAGGCATCAAATCCTTCACTTTGATTCTAAAATTGAAAAAGCGTTTCTTTCTAGTTTTTATGAATGCGCGGATGAGCTTGTTAAAAAAGAAAGAAAAAAGCGTTTGAATGAAATTGAAAGGAAGACTCAATCAAGCGCAGTTATTCGGGAATTCGAAGTGCCTTCAAACACGAAGCATGGAGCTAAAAGTATTGCTGAGTTGAATATTAGAAAATTTTTTGGGGTTACTGTCCTTGGAACAATTCGCGGGGGATCTATTCGATTCAATCCAGATCCCAATAGTTATATATTTCCTAAAGATCACCTGATTGTTACTGGAAAAAGTAGGAACATAAAAGAGTGCCTTGAATACTTAAAAACTCCTAAAGAAGAGAACGATAAAGAATTAGAGGCTCCTCTAACTCTGCAACTGCATCGCATTTTAATAGTCAAAGAGCATCCATTTTTGAATCAGTCATTGGTTCATTTAGATTTAAGAAAAAAAAAGCAAATCAGTATCTTATATATGATTCGGGGCAATGATACGATTGAGCATATGGATCCAGATATGCTCCTTTGTGAGAATGATGCAGTCTATGCGATTGGCAATCCTCAAGAAATCTTATTTTTTGGTGGAATTCTTGTTGAGTAATGAAAAGAGCATTTTCTTGTTGAAAAGATCGAATTCAAAACTTTTTGGAAGTTGGATGGATGATAAAAAAGATTCTAATTAAAAATAGATTTGATTTATTTTTATAAATAGCAATGCTCTATACTTTATCTTTAGTTGCCCGGGTGGCGGAATGGTAGACGCTGTGGACTTAAAATCCATTGTCCTTAGGACGTGAGGGTTCGAGTCCCTCCCCGGGCACCAATTGATTCTTTTAATGGACTCCTTTGATTCGGTCAAACCGGTCTGAATTTCCAAAAAGAAGTAGAGATTTTTCACCCTATAAATGTTTTGACAGCTCCATTCAAAATACTAATTTTTAATATCAGATTTCTGCGGTTCTCTAATCTAAGTTCGATCTCCTAGGAGTACTCTCTTCTTAGGTGGGTTGGGAGGATTCCAAGTTCCTCCCTATATTTAGCTACGGTCCTTCTTGCTAGTTTAATTTCTTTATCCGCAAGCATCTTTACAATGGTGCTGTCACTAATTGGTTTTGAGGGATTTTCTTTATCCACAAAATCAACGATGATTTCTTTGATACTTGTATTAGAAACCTTTTCACCCCCTTCTTTACTGAATCCAAATGTGAAAAAGAATTTAAATTCAAAAATTCCGTGAGGAGTGTCAATATACTTATTTGCAATTGCCCGACTGATTGTCGTTTCGTGAACTCCTAGTCTTTCAGCGAGCACATTCATTATGAGTGGTTTGAGTGCAGAAACCCCCTCTTCAAAGAATTTTTTTTGTAAGTCTAAGAGTTCATTTGTGATCCGCTCAATTGTTTGTTGTCTTTGTTCAATGGAACTAATAAGCGATTTGCCAGAGCGTATTTGATTTCTAAGGTATTCTTTTTCTTCTTTAGAAAGTGTTTTTTTAGCGAGGAGTGTCTTATAGGTACTACTAATACGGAGTCTTGGAATATAATCATTGTTTACAATGACATTCCAATCTCCTCCATTTTTTTCAACCTTCACATCGGGAGATACAGTTCGATTGGTATCTTCCATAAATTGTCTGCCCGGAGTGGGGTCTAAACTTGATATATATTCAATTGCCGATTGAATATCTGCAACGGTACAACCTCTTTTACGAGAAAGTTCTGGAATTCTTCTACGCAAAAGTAACTGTAAGTCATTTTTAACTATTTCTCTAGCTAATTGGTTTTCTCCTTTGGGTCCCATGTCCATTTGAGTAAGCAAACATTCTTGCAAGTCTGAAGAACCGATCCCCAAGGGATCAAAGGATTTAAGAGTTGTATGGGCTCTTTGAACATCCTCAAGCGGTAGTTTTGCCATCAATGCAATTTCAGAAATTTTGTTCTTAAGATATCCTCGATTGTCAAGAGATCCTATTAGGTACTCAATGGCTATTAGTTCTTTTTCTGTGCATTCAGCAAGTTCCGCTTGTTGCATTAAATGCTCTTGGATTGAGGTCTCACTTTCGATGGAATCAAAAAAATGCTTCCTGCTATCTTCATCTTCTTTTGAAAATTGCTGTGAACCCGATTCTTCAGCGAAGTATTCTTTCCAGTCTTGATCGATTTTATTTAAGATTTCAAAGTCTTCTTTGAAGTCCAATTCTGAATCATCGAATTCATTATCCTCATCACTTCCAGAAGCCTGAATATCATCCACGGAATCTACCTCCATAGAAGACTCCTCCAAAGTTGGATTAGTTTGCAACTCCTCTAGAATTGTATTGTTGAGTTCCAGAGCAGACACTTGAAGAATTTTAAGAGATTGTCTTAACTGTGGTGCTAAAACAAGACTTTGAGCTTGTTTTTGTGATTGATGTAATCCTTGGTTGCTCACCCTGAAAAAATAAAGGGAATCTTACAATCCTGGAGTATCCCCATAGGCCCAACGCTCTGCTGCGTTTTCACCATCCGGTCCCATCAGATCTTTAATATAAACCGCGAGTTTTTCATTGGTAGGACCGTAACCTCCTCCATAGATATAGAATTCTAGGTGTCCTAGCATTTCTTGAGCTGTTTGATAGCGAGCTTCTCGATCTCGCTGAAGTGCATTGTGTAAAATAACATTCAATTTCTCATCTAAATCAGTTCTCAATGTTCCAAAGTCGGGAATTGGTTTTTCTAAAATAAACTGAATCGTTTCCTCAGAGTCATTGCCTTCAAAGATGTTTTCTCCGAGTATAAGCTCTGCCATAATAATGCCGCAGGCAAATAGATCCGCCCGATTGTCGGTGACTTCGCATCTTGCTTGCTCAGGGGAAAGGTATTCATCTTTTCCAGCTATAGAGTAGCCTTCTTCATTATACATCAGATCTTTCAAATCTCCTGAGTTGTCTTCTTCAAAAGCTTTTGCAATCCCGAAATCGGTGATTTTAACATCTCCCTCCTGGGCAATCATAACATTCTTTGGGTTGATGTCTCGATGAACAATGCCGAGATTATTACCTTTAGTATCGCATTTGTCATGGGCATAAGCGAGTCCACGGGTCAATCTAGATACAATGAATACAGCCAAATCAATCGGGATTTTTTGATTTGTTTCACGATGTTTTAGAATAAAGTCATCTAAGTTGCATCCTTTTACGTATTCCATGGTCATAAAATATTGCTCTCCGATTTGACCGAGGTGATACATCTGGACAATATTTGTGTGGATCAAGTCTGCAACCAGTTTCGCTTCACCGATAAAATTGTTTTTAAATTCTTCAATGGCTGAAAACTCCTCTTTGATCAACTTAATTGCAACTACCTTTGTAAAGCCGCCGATTCCACGTTGTTGAGCCTCACAAACGACTCCCATTCCGCCCTCAGCAATTTTCCTAACAATTTCGTAGTGCAACTCGTTAAAAATATGTTTCAAATCCATAGTTACCATTGTATTGAAACTCAGGCTAAATCAAGGGATAAAATTTAAAATTTACATTTTTTAATTTTTCTCATCGAAAATGGTAACTAAATTGCTAGAGTCATACCAATCATGAAAACCCTAGATGCATTACTCCTTGGAAAATTACTCGCAACTTTTGCATGGGCGGACAATTCCATTAACGAAGAGGAGCAAAAAATTTTAGATGATTTTGTATTTTCCCAAACAAATCTGTCAGTTCTAGAAAGATTGTCTGTTAAATTATATTTTGAATATCCCATTACAGGAGAAGAGCAAAACCTTATTATCGAAGAGGCCTCTGGAGAATTTAAAGATCCTTCAAAGAAGGAGCTGGCATGCTTCTGGCTCAAGAAAATGGTTTGTTCAGATTTTGGGAAAGAAGATTATCAAAAGTCTGGGCTATTTGTCTTACTAATGGAGAATTGGAAAGTTGCTTCAGAAGATGTATATGCTGTTGATTTGAATCAGTCTCGCAGAGAAGACTTGATTGAACCCTTTTTATCCAACCCTATCTATTATAGATTTCATTGGCATCATAAGGATTTAATCAATCGGATTTCTGACCGTACTTTGAGAAAGGTATGCTCTGAGTTTTCTCTTATCGCAAGAGTTGCACAAGCGGATGAGAATGTTCATCAGGATGAAAAGGACGTTATTTTAGATATTTTAAGTGTAAACATGGATTTAAACCCCAGACAAGTGGCAGCTATTTTTGAAATGGCACTGAATTTAGAGTCGGAGTTTTTCTTCACTCAATCGATTGTCAAAAGTTATACAGAACTTACAACTATCGTTGAAAGACGTACTTTTGTTGAGTTACTGTTCGAAGTTATTATTGCGGATGGAATTGTCCATCCTTGTGAAAAAGATCTTTTAAATGACATTGCCATCCATTTGGATGTCCCCCGAGGCATTATAAAAGATGGGATTGAGCGAATTGAAAAAGCTGTCCAAAAACTTTCTAGATCTTAAGTTTTAATCTTTTTGAAGCCAATTTAATCTTAGCATTCTTACTTCCTGTAAAATTGTGATTGCCACCAGCTTGGCTATAAATGTAATAAACTTCCTATGATCGATATAAACTTTCTCCGAGAAAATACAGAACTTGTTAAAGAGGCATTGAAGCGCAAGAAATTTAAAGTGGATGTGGATGCTGTTCTTGAGTTAGATGAAAGAAGACGGGCCTTAATCACCGATGCGGAGTCTGCCAAGGCCCATCAAAACCAAGCGAATAAGCAAATGAGTTCTCTGGACAAAAAGTCAGATGCTTTTAGAGAAAAGATCCAAGAAATGAAATCGCTTGCTTTAAAAACAAAGGAGTTGGAACAGCTTGCAAAAAAGTCTGATCAAGCATTTCAACTTGCATTTATAGAACTTCCCAATCTTCCTGACCCTTCTATTCCTGATGGATTTAAAGAAAACGATAATCTAGAGGTAAATCGATTCGGTTCTTGTGAAGAGGTGAATAGATATGCAATTCCACACTACGATATCCCGTGGTTTGATGAAGGAGTTCAGTTTTCAAAGGGTACAAAAGTAACGGGTGCTGGATTTCCTTTTTACATTGGAGACATTGCTAAATTAGTTCGAGGAATGATTCAGTTTTTTTTAGATGAAGCCAATGATGCTGGATTTATAGAGTTTGCTCCTCCGATTTTAGTCAATGCTGCTAGTGCTACTGCGACAGGTCAATTACCCGATAAAGAGGGGCAAATGTATTTTTCACCTTCGGATGAGCTCTATTTGATTCCCACGGCTGAAGTTCCTGTAACAAATTACTATCGAGATGAAATCTTAGATATCAAGGAACTGCCAATCAAGCATTGCGCATACACTCCGTGTTTTCGGAGAGAAGCTGGAAGCTGGGGAAAAGAAGTCCGTGGATTGAATCGATTGCACCAGTTTGATAAAGTAGAAGTAGTCAAATGGGTAGAACCCTCAACGAGTATGGATGAATTAGAGGCGATTAGGACCCATTCTGAAGGATTACTCAAGCAATTGGGGCTTCCATTTAGAACCCTGTTAATGTGTGCTGGCGATATTGGTTTTCCTCATTCTAAGCAATACGACATAGAGGTATGGGCGGCCGGTCAAGAGAGATGGTTAGAGGTTTCAAGTTGTAGTAATTTTACGGACTTTCAAGCTCGCCGTGCTGGAATTCGCTTTAGAAATCATGATGGCAAAGTTCAGGCAGTCCACACTTTAAATGGTTCTGCATTGGCAATTCCTAGAGTATTGGCTGCTATTTTAGAAAATAATTTACAAGATGATGGGACTGCTTTGGTTCCTGAGGTGTTACAAGATCGAACGGGTTTAAAAACGATCGGAAAAGTTCAAAGTTGACTGACTTTACATTATAAAAAAAGAGCACTCCCGATTAATAAGCAAACGGAGTTGCTCTAGTTTTCGATGGAGCGGGTTCTTTTGATCCTTTGTTTCATAGAAATGCAATCCTTTACTCCGTTCCGTCAACTTGGACAAATTTCGAGTATAAAATGAATGAATGACTGACTGTGCATCCGCCTGAATTCAAAAGGATATAAAAGAACAACTACTCCTACTAGAGCTCCTATAATATGAATTTCTGGCATATTTAATATATTCTATTGGAGTTCATTGACCAAAGGAGTTTGTTGGCTCTGTAGCTCAATGATTGTTTTAATGAAGAGTCCCAAAGCCATCAGAAAGTAGGGAGTTACTGATTTTTGCGCTCGTTTTGCTTTCTTTATGAAAATCCCAATTACAAATAGGAACAATGCAGGATCCATTCCTGAGAGCCACCATTAGAAAGGAATTGTGGTTTTATATGGAGTTGTTTTTTTAGATGAAGTAGGCGAGACTCCGTTAGGGGTTCTGTGAAAGCTATTACTTGCCCTTCAGGTCAAACTATATCAAAGATTGTGCGAATCTTATTTACTGCAGTTTAGAAGCAAATGGATCGCACCAACGAACCGTGACTTGGGAAAGATGGTTGCTGATGGTAATTTTCGATAGGATTTTTACTATTGCCTCAGTGCAGATCGAATAAAAACCCCTCCTTTGCAAGAAATGATTCAGAATAATGAGGATGAATTGTGACGCTTTTTGTGTCCTATTTCAAAGAAGGTTGCTGGAAAAGAAAATGAGAGTTCTATTGCAAGAGAATGTTTAGCATGGATTTATAAAAAAATGCCAAATGAATATTGTTGGCCTGGGAATGCACGAGAGCTTGAGTAATGGGTGCGTAACCTCTTCCTAGGCTTTTCTAATTACCCAGAAATAATTTCATCAAAAGCGAATCAAGATTCCATTGTTGATAAATGGAAAAATTGTGGATGGACACCCAAGAGTGTCCACCAAGCATTCACTCAGCAAATTTACAGCATTGATTGAAATTACGAATAGGTAAGTCGTAAGTTCGTAGGACGATCAAAAAGGATTGTGACATCCCTTAGTTCTTGTTAGTGGGCATAAAATAGGCGATTCATTATTTATGAATCGCCTGTTGGTATAAATATTTAAAATTTCTTTTACTTAGCTGCGGCTTGTTACTTCCAGTAGGTGGTAACCGAACTGGGTTTTTACAGGACCCTCTACGCTCCCTACCTCTGCAGAAAAGACTACTTTATCAAATTCAGGAACCATTTGACCTGGACCAAACTCTCCTAAATCGCCTCCTTTTTGACCCGACGGGCACTTGGAATGATCTTTAGCAAGATCTGCAAAATCGGAGCCTTTAGAGATTTTCTCTTTTAAATCGATGCATTCTGCTTCTGTTTGAACAAGGATGTGACGTGCTGAGGCTTTTGCCATTTTTATTATTTGTTTTGTGTTTATTATGATAGAACAATCATGAATATCATGCTTGATTTATGATCGATTGGATTTGTTAGGTCCGTTCTATTGTGAAATTTAAATTTTAGGCAGCTTGGCTCGGGTTTTTTCGATTCAATCGTTTTTTGGTAGCGATTTGTTTTTTACGAGCTAGCTCTCTCATATCGATCGCAGGGTCGTCTTTCTCAAAAATTTCCTGACCGATAATGTGTTCTATAATGTCTTCCATACTAATCACTCCGGATACAGACCCAAATTCATCGACAACAACCCCTAATTGCTGCTGTTTTTTCAGGAATTCTTTCAATGCATCTGAGAGCTTACCATTCTCTGGGAGAAACAATGCATCTGTAGTGAGTTCTACAACGGCTTTTGTATCCTCGTCATTGGCTTTGGCTGTTAGCAGGTCACGACGACGGACAATGCCAATAACATTGTCAATATTTTCTTTGTATACTGGTATACGAGCAAAGGGAATGTTGTGAAAGTCATTGCAGACTTCCTCTACGGTTGAATTTTGGTCCAAAGCAGTAACAACGGTTCTTGGAGTCATGAGATCTTTGACTTCAATATCATCGAGTTGCAGGGCGTTGTTTATTATATCTTTTTCCTCAATGGAAAGGTTGCCGTCTTTAGCACTTTTCTCAGCCAATAGTAAAATCTCTTCTTCGCTTTTTTCTTTGGCGGTTTCCTCATCCTCTTCCTGATCGGAAACAATCATTCGAATCGTAATTTTGCATAGCTTACTCAATGGGTTCATAATGAAACAAATGAGCCAAAGTGGATAAACAAGGATTGGTTGCAATGGAGCTCTGTAAATGACCCCTAAATTTTTGGGTATGATTTCCGAAAAGATAAGAACCCCTAGAGTGAGAGCGGTTGGTATAATCCAAGGAGCTAAGGTTTCATAATTTTTAGTTGCAAGAAAGGCTATAATTGCTGTTCCCGCTGTGTTGGCAATTGTGTTTAAACTTAAAATCGCAGAAGAAGTTTCTTCCATTTCTGTTTTAAATTTTTCTAAAAGGAAACCCGCTTGTTTGCGTTTTATTTTCAGAGACTCGATTTCAGCTACAGTCGAGCTTAATATCATAGCTTCTAAAATTGAACAAAGTGCAGAGAGTCCAATTGTTAATGCAATTGCTGAAAAAAATAATGCGCTCATAGTATGGGAAGCTGTCCACACAGATTCCCGAAAAGTAAGTTAATTATTTTGAATAATTGAAAGCAGGAAAATTCGTTCATTTAAGATCGAACCGCTTCTTTAGATGAAAAATAAAATGAATACATTATTTTTAAAACTAAACGAAATTCATTGAAATTCAAGTGTAACTTTTAGAAAGTGTTCCAATGTCCGATCTAAAACGTACTCCATTGCATCCTTTTAACGCCCAATATTCTCCTAAGTTTGTCCCATTTGCAGGTTGGGAAATGCCGGTTAGTTTTACTAGTATCCTAGAAGAGCACTTGGCAGTCCGAGAGAAAGCCGGTTTCTTTGATGTAAGTCATATGGGAGAAGTTTTGGTTTCTGGACCAGATACGGAGGCTTTTTTAAATTCGATAATCACCAATAACCTTAGCAGAATTGAGCCTGGTCAAGCGATATACAGCTTACTATGTATGCCAGATGGAGGGGTTGTCGATGACATCATTTTATATCAAATCAGCAAAGAGGAATATTTTATTTGTTTGAATGCATCCAACGCAAAAAAAGACATCGAATGGATGCAAAGTCATCTATTGGATTATGATTGCAAGGTAAAAAATGTTTCAGATCAATATGCTCAAATTGCAATCCAAGGTCCTCGAGCCGAGAGTATTTTGATGGAACTCATCGAGGAGGTTTCTTCTATCAAACGATTTCATTTTAAAAAAGTTCATTTTGAAGGCGGAGAAATTCTCATCAGTAGAACTGGCTACACGGGTGAAGATGGCTTTGAATTGTATATTCCATCTTCAATTGCAGAGAAGGTAGCCAATACTGTCTATGATTTTGGGAAAGAAAGTGGCTTAAAATTATGTGGTCTAGGAGCTAGAGACAGCTTGCGATTAGAAGCTGGTTTTCCTCTTTATGGGCACGAAATAAGTGAAACAATCTCTCCAATTACCGCTGGATTGAATTGGGCTGTAAGATTTAAAAAATCGGCGGATTTCATTGGACGAATTGCACTCCTTAAAGAGAGAGAAAAGGGCCCCAACCAAAGAGTAGTCTTTTTTAAATTGGAAGGAAGGCGTATCTCTCGTGAAGGAGCCACGATCGTATCTAATCACAAAATAGTGGGCAAGGTTCTATCCGGAAGTTTTTCTCCGGTTCTCAGTTCCCCAATTGGATCTGCATTGATAAACTCCGATGTTTTAAAAGAAAAAAAAGCCCTAGCGGTTGAATTAAGAGAAAAACAATTCCCTCTTATTTTAGTTTCTCCGCCTATGCACAAATAACGTTCAAGGGAGCGTTTTTTTGTTAAAATGAATGTGCCGATTTTACCTGTATGTTTTTCTCTCATTGCGTTGTTATTTTTTAGCAGTTGTGCTCATGTTCCAACTTTGGAGTTGGCAGCTTTTCAATCCCAAGTGTTGGGAGATTTAGATAAGATCAAAGTCTCTTGGTATTATGTTGGAAGTGATTCAAATTTTGATTATTTCAAACGAATTTCAGCTTCTGAGACTAAAGAAGTCAGGGTCGAGATTGCCATCCTTCCTCTTCCTACTCGTCGAATGTACTCTACAGACGATTTAGACTGGTTTGAGTTGTATCCTAAAAATTAGGTTTCTTAAATTTTCACCAAGTCCCCGACCTTTTTTACAGAAAAGTTAGGGTAGAATGTTTTTGTTGAAAAAAAGCAAATTTGACTCTGTTAGCCTATCAGTGTATATTGAAACATGAAATGGTTGATCGAAAAAATAAGCCATATTTGGGAAAGTCCAGACCCCTATGATCTAGCTCTACTTCCTGTGGTTTCCGCTCTCTTTTTGAGCGATAGAATTCCAATTTGGAACTTTTGGGAATCTTTAGGGTTTATAACAATTCTGGTAGCAATTGCTTACAATGGCTGGGTTTACTTCAGCTCATTGCATCGGCATTTGTAACAAATAGGGCCCATGTTCTGCATTCAAACTGAAGCCACCGCAAGGAGCTTCAGTCGAATGCAGTTTTAAAGGGTTCATTTTCTTTTAAAGCCAAATAATCTACCTAGAAATGAATCTTTAGGTTCTAAAAAGATTTTTGCCAACCAATGGTTACTGTATCTGCTGTTTGCATTTGAATACCATTTAGATCTTGGTCGAGAGGGGCGCTGTAATCAATGGCGAATCTATGACCCTCCAAAGGCCCCTTAAAGATTAGAAAATTAGCTCCCAAGCTCCAAAAGTAAGTTTGACCCCCAGAATTTGCAGGATCCATTGTCGGGCTCATTTTGGATTGGATCCGGACATCATTCCCATCCATGGAAGATTGATTCAGATAAGAAATTTGGCTCGATAGACTGATCCAGTTGGAGAGTTTAAATGCGCCCCATATCTTTCCCTCCGTTGAATTGCCTTTTGAGTAAGCAGCGTCGTTTTTATCAATCGCAAACTTTGTCATGATTTGTGCGCCCCAAGAGATTTTGGATGCTTGTCCACTGTAGGTAAGACCCGGTTTCAATTCATAACTCCCGGATCCCGTTTGCATCGGGTAAGGCAAATGCCCGTTGTCTGTTTTATCAATACTCCCTGTGGGAAGAGAAATTCCTGCATTCGCATGGATTTTATGATTTGCAAATTCCCCAAGATTAATCAGGGCTGCCAAAGTGGTGTCTCCCCATCCTTTAGATTCCCTCTTGAAGTAAGAGCCATTATTCATTTGAGCCATGGATCCTGGCATAGCCGAGAGCTCCATTTCAATTTCGGTGTAATGCCCCATAGCCATAAGCGTGAATTGATTGTTGGGAGCGTACATGAAGCCGAACATATGCATATTCATAGACATTTCTACGGGTGACACCATAAATCCTTTTGCAAAAACGTCTGCGTTGCTCAGCTTATGGCTGCCTTGACGCATTCCTCTCATGTCCATGTTCATGAGGCGATAGGAAAGCATCCATTCTTGCTGATTGTGAGTGTGGTCTTGCATCACTGATATAGGAGCGTGTGCATCGGGTCGATTCGCTTCCCATTTATTTCCATGTCCCATAATAGGGAAAGATTGGGAGAGAATAATCGAAATTGTAAGAATTGATTTTAGTTTAAAAGATTTCATATTTTTTTGAATTTAGCATGATTTTAGTAACCACTTATTTTTTGAATTTAGAGTGGTAAATAGAAGCAATATTGTTTGTTCAATAGAGCTTCATCCCTTCTTCAACCTATTATTGAAAATGTAGATAGGGACTTTAAATTTAGGATTCAGTAGAACTTAAAATTTAAATTTGGGGGGTGGAGATTCTCCAAGAATAAGGACAGAGGTGTAGAGTAAGCTGAATTCAAAAAGGAACTTTATAGGTTTTTTGATGAAATTGCAGAAGATTTCGTCAGAAATTAATATTAAATTTACTTTGCTGGAAAACCATTTTTCCAATTCATTGCCCAAGTTGCTTTGACTCTGTAGTTTTTTTACAATCTGACAGGTCCCACAAAATTGGTGTCTATGAAAAGTTTTGCTCAGGGACTCTTTATGAGAGAGTGACTGATTGAATTGATTGTACATATTTGTCCACGCATATCCCTGCAAAACTACCAAATGGAGTCCACTGGCAACAAACATAGCCGATACAAGGCATAAACTGATTGCTGATTTTAAGTTTTGCATAAAGTTTTGAGAAAATAGAATAAAATTCGTGAAATCAACAAAAATATGAGTTGATCTTAATCACATGATTTTCCTATTTTTATAGTTATGAATTTTCGCAAAAAAACGATCTTTGATGAAGAGAATTTTGAGATAAAAACCTCCACGATTCCCGAGATTGGGTTCGGCCTTTTTTCGAAAAAAAGAATGAATATTGGAGACACCATTGGATTTTATAAAGGTCGAATTTTATCGGATAAAGAAGTAGAGGAGGAACCTTATATCAGCTCTTTATATCTCCTTTGGGTTTGTAAAGATCATTGGATCTATGGAGAAGGGGAGGATTCTAATTATACCCGATATATCAATCATAGCAACAATCCAAATGTCGAGTTAGTCACTTCATTCCGTTGGAAAACAGCCCGTTTCTCAACCTTAAGAAGAATTCGAATTGGCGAAGAATTGTTTTTTGATTATGGGGATGATTACTGGGAGGCCATGGGATGGAAACCGAGCTAAGCTTACTTTGTTAAAATCTTATTAGTTCGATGCCTCCTAAAAAACAGTTTCTATTTTTTAGAACTAGAATCCATGGAGTGACATTGACTTTTAGAATCAGCAAGGTTCAATCCTTCAAAATTTAGGAATGCATAGGTAAGGATTCTCGTTTTAGAATTTTTAGAAAATGAAATCAAATCGATTTCCTGCAAGTTTTTTTATTGGCCACAGGAAAAGAAAGAGGACAAATTAGTTCCTCCTATACAACTTCCCCTTTCAGTTCAATCCACTTGCTATTCGTTTGACTATTAATTTCTAATCTTATTTATAAGAGAATCCCTCTTTCTCAAATTGTTATAAATTCATATCAAACAATACTATTGGCCAAAATGATGGTGGGAGTGGTGTGGTCTGATATGGATGTTCATCCACTAGAAAGAAAAGCGGTAGAACTTTTAATTGGAAAAAACAAAGAAATCAGTCATGAAGATAAATTAGGGATCGCTCTCTATTTTGAAGCTCCACTTTCCCAATCTGAGCTGATTTCTCTTTTGAGGCGTATGCAGGATTCATTTTTGGATGAAGCGAATATTCAGAATGCTTTGATGTGGATTAAAAAAGTAATCCAAGCGGATGGTAAAGTAGATATTAAGGAAAAAGAAATCTATGAGGCCGTTGTGAAAGCACT
>CAJWYM010000057.1 GCA_913049555.1 uncultured Opitutia bacterium | reverse complement strand
ACGAATTAAGTTTAAAAAGAACAATACCAGAAATTCTCCAGATTAATGTGGGAAAACTCTGTAACCTCACTTGCGTTCATTGCCATGTCAATGCAGGACCCAGTCGTAAAGAAATTATCACTAGAGATACAGTTGATAAGATTCTCAATTGGTTTGAGGGAACTCCTATAGAAGTTGTAGATCTCACCGGGGGAACTCCAGAGATGATCCCCGATTTCAGATATTTAATGGAATCTCTCAGAGAAATTCGGTCTTCTGTGCACCTAATGACTCGATGCAATGCAACTATATTGTTGGAGGAAGGATACGATTGGATTGTGCCTTTTTACCTCAAGCATGAAATAGAGGTGATCGCATCCATGCCATGTTATGAGCCTGAAAATGTAAACAAACAAAGAGGAAATGGGGTGTTTGAAAGCAGCATAAAAGCTTTAAGATTATTAAACCGTGCTGGCTATGGAAAAGAAGGATCTGGTTTGAATTTGCATCTAGTTTACAACCCTAGTGGAGCTTTTTTACCTCCAGACCAGAAAGTTTTGGAGTCAGATTATAAAGAGGCCTTAAAATCTAATTTTGGAATTGTATTCAATCGTCTTTTTGCGCTTGCCAATCTACCTGTCTCTAGGTTTGCATCTTATCTAAAAAGACGAGGGCAATATAGAAGTTACCTTGAACTTTTAAAAGATGCTTTCAATCCCCACACAATTTCTGGTTTGATGTGTAAAAATACTATAAATGTCAGTTGGACTGGAGATGTTTTTGACTGTGATTTCAATCAGATGCTTCGCTTACAGTTGGAGGATTTAAGTGGCTTTCCATTAAAAGTTTGGGATATAGACACCGATTCTTTGAAGGATCGGTCAATAAAGACAGGGGAGCATTGTTTTGGTTGCACTGCGGGGAGTGGTTCCAGTTGTGGTGGTGCCGTTTTGTGAATTTGATAATTCCATCTATGCTGGGCAATAAATACCTATAAACAACCAAAAATAAACAGATTTATAGGGTAATAAAGGGTAATTAAATCTAAATGGCACACCCTGAGGGAGTCGAACCCCCAACCTCCTGATCCGTAGTCAGGCGCTCTATCCAATTGAGCTAAGGGTGCCTATCAAAGAATATAAAAGTGACAATTTAGATCTGCTCTGTCAACATAATAGTATTATCATTTTTTATGGGATACACCACATCAGAGATTGTAAAACTTATCAAGGCTTCCGGTGCTTCGGCTTTAGATCCTGCTCTTTTAGCGGAGAGTTCTGAATCCAATATCGCCTCCGCAATCTATGATCTGGATGCCAATCATTGTCGTTCGGTACTTCGATTGTTAGACAACTCATCTGCAGCTGCAGTTATGTCTGAAATGCCAAATGATTTGGCGGCTGATATTCTTTCCCAAATGAGAGAGATACGAGCTTTGGATGTCATTGAAGAATTTGATCCTGATGACGCAGCGGATATTGTTTTTGAATTAGATGAAGGAAACAAATCTAGATTGTTTGGTAAACTAGATGGTGAAATAGCCGAATCTATAGAGCATTTATTGACCTTTGGTCCTGATACTGCAGGAGGGATTATGACTCCAGAGTTTGCAGGTATGACTGGAGATATGACTGTTGATCAAGCCATTGCCAAAATTCGAATTTTAAATGAAAAATTAGAAACCTTTTATTACATTTATATTTTAGATGCCAATCAATGTTTGCACGGAGTGGTTTCCATGAGGCAGCTTGTGCTCGCAAATCAAGACCAAAAAATCGACCAAATTATGGTGCGAGATCTTTTGGGGGTTTGCCAAGTGGATATGGATAAAGAGGAAGTCGCTCGGCAAATGGGTCTGCACAATCTTTTAGCTCTTCCTGTTGTAGGCGATCGAAATGAACTCTTAGGAATTGTTACTCATGATGATATTTTAGATGTTATTCAGGATGAAGCTACAGAAGACCTTCAAAAACTTCTAGGTGCCGGAGGCGATGAGCAATTGAGTGATTCTGTCTCTTATGCTTTTAAAAAAAGAGCCCCTTGGTTGCTTGTGAATCTTTTAACAAGTTGTTTTGCAGCCGCTGTTATTTATCATTATCAAGCGGTCATTTCACAATTTACACTGCTCGCTGTTTTTTTACCAGTGGTTGCTAATATTGCAGGCAATACTGGATCTCAGACATTGGCAGTTTCTATTCGCAGTGTCTCTACTGAGGCTATTTTGAATGGACCAGAGCGTCTGTTCTCCATATGTTTTAAGGAGTCAATTAAAGGATTAATAAGTGGTCTACCAGTCAGTATCGTTGCCTCTTTACTGGGCATTGGCTTAGCGATATATGCCAACTTTACGTTTGATTATAGTTTTCGTCTAGGAATTGCACTTTTATTGTCCATGCAACTTTCTATGGCATTGTCTAGTTTTACTGGAGTCTTTGTGCCAATGATGTTGCGAAGATTAGGATTGGACCCAGCTCAAAGTGCCTCTATCTTTTTGACTGCATTCACTGATATTGCAGGCTTTTTCTTATTTTTAAGACTTGGGATATTTCTACTCTATTAAAGATAGATAAATACATTTGCCCTCACAGATAAATGTGCTATTTTTGTTATATTTATGGCCTTTGGATTTAATATAAAAAGTAAGAACAAAGTATTAGCTAGAATCGAAAGTGATAAAGTCACTAAGATGCGTTTGAAATACAACCCTTACTATCACACTTTTGAGAAACACAGGGGCTCACATGTTTGGCTCGATGGAGAAGAGATGGTTATGCTTGCTAGCAATGATTATCTTGGCTTAGGAGAGCATCCAAAAGTATTAGAAGCAGGTAGAGCCGCTCTGGACCAATGGGGTGCCAGTACTACAGGTGCCAGATTGGCCAATGGTAGCCGCGCCTTTCACACAGAACTTGAGGAGGAACTGGCTGATTTTCTTGGCAAAGAAGCTTGTCATGTGCATTCAGCGGGTTATCTGAGCTGTGTGTCTTCAATCCAGTCTTTTGCTGAGCGAGGGGACATGATTTTTGTTGATAAAAATGTTCATTCTTCTCTATGGTCAGGAATTCATCTCTCTGGTGCAAATTATGAGAAATTCTTGCACAACGATCCGGATAGTTTACGCAAAGAGATCTCTTACGAGTCGGATAAATCTGCTAAGTTTGTCGTGGTCGAGGGTGTCTACTCAATGGAAGGCCATGTATGTCGCTTGCCAGAGATTGTAGATGTTTGTCAGGAAGAGAACTGCTTTCTAATTCTGGACGATGCTCATGGTCTCGGAGTTGTCGGAGACGTAGGTCAAGGAACACCAAGGCATTTTGGATGCGAGGAAGAGGTCGATGTAGTCTGTGGTAGTTTTTCTAAAGCGCTCTCTAGCGTTGGCGGATATGTGGCCGGAAGTAAAGTTGTGATGGATTACATGAGAACCCATTCTAAGCAAACTATTTTTAGTGCAGCATTGGGTCCTTCTTCTGCTGCATGTGCTCTGGCCTCTTTGCGAATTCTAAAAACGGAACCAGAGCATCATCAGCGATTAGAAAGAAACCGGAAAAAATACCTGTCTATTTTACAAAATTTAAATTTGAATACTTGGGACAGTGAAACCCCTGCGATTCCAATTGTTATTGGAGACAAAGACCGAGCTTATCGTTTTTGGAAAGCTCTTAGAGAGCAAGGGGTTTTTGCAGTTCTTTCTGTGGCCCCAGCTGTTCCTCCCAAAAAAGATTTGGTTCGAACTTCGATCTCTGCAAGACATACAGATGAGGATTTAGAGAAAATTGCGGATGCGATGGCTTACGCTGTCAAAAAAGCTCTATAGTGGGTTTAGATTTCATTGTTTTGAGACACTCGAGATCTTTCAATCTTTAGATTCTACAAGATTTTTCTAAATTTTTGTTTATTGGGTGCAAGATTTAGAATAAATCAAAGAGTTTAATCCTATTTTTTGGTCGCTTTTTAAATAGTGGAAAGTTTGTGGATTTGTGAAATACGCTGATTTTCAGTAATTTTCAGGTTTTTAGTTAGGATTATTTTGGCTTGTGGGTTTCCTTAAAACGAATCTCAGTTTTTTGGGCTTCAATTATTTAAATTTCGATCCACAGGAGGGTAGTTTTTTAAAATTATAAGATTAAATTTATACACAAAAGTACTTATTTTGTTGATTTTTATTAATAAATGAATGCTATCACATACACTCAACCCTGTTTAATTAAATGATCCCGTGAGTTATCGATGTGAGAATAAAGAATGTGTAAATCACAATGCAGCCTTGCCTCCAGAAGCTGCAAAAAGTCTCCATTTTAATTGCTTTATATGTCAGGGAAAGTTGGAACAACCTCCAATTGGCCTTCAGCATGTAATTGAGTCGATTGATTCCATTCCGGCCTCTTTGCAAATTCTGCCTAAGCTACAAGAGCTCCTAGGAAATATCAATTCTAGTATGATCGATATTATTCGGCTGATCGAAAAAGACCCCTCATTGGTTTCTCAGATTATAAAGTTGAGTAACAGTGCTTATTATTCCTCTTCTACCTACTGCATGACGGTCGGGGAGGCTATGAATAGAATCGGTTTTACCGAAGCTTATAAAATGGTGGGTCTTGCTGCGACCGGTCAAGTTTTAGAAGGAGACTTGGAGCTCTATGGGATTCGCTCTGAGGATCTTTGGGAAACTTGTGTCCTGACAGCAAATTTAATGCAATATTTGTCTCCTCTTGTTAAAACTTCTAAACAGTATTCCATACCCATCGCAGGGGTTTCTTATACGATTGGCCTTCTTCGACAAGTGGGACTTATTCTGATCAATCATTACCACAAAGAGTCTCCTTTTGGATGTTTGAAAGGTTTTAATGACAAACTGACCCCCTCAAAAGAAAAGGAATTGTTTGGCTTTGATAATTTTGAAGCCTGTGCGGCCCTTCTGGAAAAGTGGAATTTTAGTCAGGAAATTACAGTGCCGATTCATTATCAAGAAAGACCCAGTGACAGTATTCAGGTAGGAGGCGATTTGCAGATTATTGCATTGGTCAATATCTGCAGTCACGCAATTCAAGATCTCTCTAGAAATTCCATCAAGAAAGAAGCCAAGAGGCTTTTTCATTCTTACCATCCAAACCAAGAATATCTAGAGATTGTCGGTATCGACAAGGATCAACTCTTTGCTGGTTTGGGTCATGCGGTGCATGAGTATGAGGTTCTTGCTCGTAGTTTGCGGTAGGAGGGTAGAAAGGATTCTATTATCGAAGTTTTATCAAAAATTGCTCCGTTAGAATTTTCTAACTCTAGAAATACAAATCAAACAGTTTGTTATTCCTGTAAATCCTCTTGAACATGAGGTTAAGGTTTATGGAGTTCTGTTGATCGCTATTCCTATTTCCTGATGCATTCTAAGGGTTTAAGGGTTGAAAAAAATAAAAAATATCTAATTTGCAGCTTAATTTGCATTATGAAATCTTGCTAGTTTTAGCAGTCTGTTGTAATATATTTATTATGATCTATGATCGGAGTTATATGAGACAGTCCCCTGATGGCAAGAAATCGGTCAATCCAGTCTTGCTTTTGATTGTTGCTAATTTGGTTTTCTTTATCATACAAGGGCTTCCAAAAATGTTTGGGAGCACTTTCCCAATCGATCTTTTTGAAGTCTCAAAAGATACTATTTTTGGAGCAAAAGTATGGACACTGATTACCTACAGCTTTTTTCATGATACCGGCAATTTAATGCATATTTTTTTCAATATGTTGATGCTGTATTTTGTTGGGGGAGGGGTTGTTCAAATGCTTGGAGATAAAGTATTTTATCAACTGTATTTTACCGCTGCTGTAATAGGTGCTTTGTTTTGGTATTTTATACAGGACTTCAGTGGATTTTTCTCTCCAACTTTGGTTGGGGCCTCGGCAGCTTGTTATGGATTGATTATCTTTATATGTGTCACTCGGGCGGATGAGAAAGTGATGCTCATCTTTCCTCCTGTTGAAGTAAAGCCAAAATGGCTTGGGTGGTTCCTCTTGGGATTGCAAATGTTCCTATTTTTAACCAATGAATTGCCAGGTGGAGAAGGTTCCAATGTGGCCCACTCAGCTCATTTAGGGGGGATGTTAGTTGGATTTCTTTGGGGTCGATCTTACCAAGGACAAAGTGTGTCTATGAAAAGTATGTTTGGTCAATCGGGGGTTTCGATTCATGCACCTAGTTGGATGAAGAAAAAAAACAAAGCCCCAAAAAAGTTCACAGTCAATTTTTCCATGGACAAGAAAAAGCTCCAAAAAGAAGTGGATCGTATTTTAGATAAAATCAATGCGGAGGGATTTGGAGCGCTAAATGACGAGGAGAAGGCTACTTTAGATAAAGCAAAGGATATACTAGGCAAATAGAATGCTTAAATATGAGCGATAAGAAACCACCTCCAATTCAATTATTCAGAAAACCTACTTACAAAACGATTGCTACTGATTGCGATTTATTAGATCTTTTTCGAAAAGTTGAAAAGCAGTTTGAAGATTGTTTTATTTTTGAGTCGCTAGGCGAGGAGAGTCACATCTCCCGTTATTCCATACTAGGTTTTGATCCTGAAAAAATATATTACGCGGATGGCAAGGAATTGATTGTCAAAGATCGTTCCGGTCACGAAGAGAGATACCCCAGCGAGAATCCGTATTATTTACTCAGAGAGATCATGCCCCAAGATGTAATTTCACGGAGGTATGCGGGGGGTTTGACTGGTTATATTGGTTACGATTCGATGAACTACTTTGAGCCCACATTGGATTTGCAATCTAGAGATGATTTCAATGCGTTTCGTTTCGGTTTATACAAAGATGGCATTATTTTTGATAAAATGACGGGGGAGATGATTTATTTTTATTACGATGAGAATCGCATGGATATGATCTCCGATTTAACCCATCAGAAATCGGTACCAAGCGGGGATCTCAAGGTTGAATTTGTCGGGGAGACTATGACAAAAGGCCAGCACTCAGAAGCCGTTAAAAAAGTCAAAAAGAATATCATTGAAGGTAAAATTTTTCAGTGTGAAGTGGGTTTTAAAAAGCGCTTCTTATTGAAGGGAGATCCATTGAACATCTATGAAAAAATGCGCGAGGAGAATCCTTCACCGCAGATGTTTTTTATAAAATTTGGGGAACAAAAGGTGATTGGGGCTAGCCCTGAGTTGCTTTTTCGTCTCCGGCAAGGAGAAATGGAGACCTATCCACTTGCGGGTACAACCAAAAGAGGAACAAACTCTGAGGAGGACACCGGATATGCGCGCTGTCTTTTGAGGGATCCAAAGGAGATCGCAGAGCACAATATGATTGTGGATCTCCATCGCAATGACATTGGCCGTGTTGCTAAGTTTGGCACCGTAAAGGTTAGAAATCTAATGGATATCAAGCGTTTTAGCCATGTGCAGCATATCTCCAGTGAAATTGTTGGAATTATGAGTGAAGAGGAAGATATGTTTTCTGCCTTAGCAAGTAATTTTCCTGCAGGAACTTTAACAGGGGCCCCTAAAATTGAAGCCATGAAAATTATAGACAGCATGGAGGTAGATGGCCGAGGACCCTACGGAGGAGCTGTCGGTTATTTTTCTTTCAACGGTGATTGTACCTTTGCAATCCCGATAAGAACTCTGTTCGCCAATGGAGAAAACGCATATGTTCAAACTTGTGGGGGCAATGTTTTTGATTCTAACCCTGAAGATGAGTACGAAGAGATTCAGAGAAAATTTGCCGGGACTAAGAAAGTTTTGGATCATTTTTTAGTCGTTGAGGAAACTTCCCAATGAAGGTTTATATAGTAGATAATTACGATTCATTCACTTACAATTTATACCAGTTCATTGGAGAGATTTTAGAGTCTGGTTCTGGTTCAGGAACTGTTTCAGATTTTTCGGTTGTAGTTCGCAGGAATGATGAAATCTCTATTGAGGATATCAAAATTGCACACCCGGACCGGATTATTATTTCACCAGGCCCCGGCTCTCCAGAAATGGAAGAATATTTTGGGGTGTGTTCTAAAGTGATCCAAGAAATAGGCCCACACACCCCACTATTAGGGGTTTGCCTAGGAATGCAGGGGATCGTCCATGCTTTCGGAGGCAAAATCAAGAAAGCAAATTTGCCCATGCATGGTAAAATTAGTCCGATCAGTCATCAAGGAGCGGGTCTATTTACAGGAATCCCTAACCATGTGGATGTAATGCGATATCATTCTTTGATTGCTGATGAAGACTCTTTTCCATCTGAGGTTTTAGAAATTACTGCTCGGGTAGAACAAGAAGGATCAGCCAAAGAAATTATGGGTATCAAGCATAAAGAATTTCCTATCTATGGGATTCAATTTCATCCAGAATCCTTTGCTACCGAGGGTGGAAAAGAAATGCTAAGAAACTTTTTATTTCTATAAAAAAGTGTGAAAGACTCCATTTTAGAAGTAGTTTGTATTCTTCTGCTCACTGATGGGAACCAAGTTTTTTGTGCTCAAAGACCTCCCTCCAAGTCTTTAGGGGGTCACTGGGAGTTTCCTGGCGGGAAAGTCGAGAAGGGGGAATCACAGGTCGATGCAATCCGAAGGGAAATAGATGAGGAGCTTCAGTATACTTTGTCAGAGGAATTGATTGGTTTGGATGCGGTTACCCACCAATACGATTTTGCAACGATTCGTCTGATTCCCTATATAGATTTAATCCCTGAGCCCTTCACCATTGAATTGTTAGAGCATGAAACCTCCAGATGGGTTTTCGTAGAAGATTTGGGATCGATCGCTTTTGCTCAGGCGGATGCTCTTTTAATTCCTCAATTAAGAAATTATGTAAAGTCCAGAAAAGCTGAGGAAGAGGGACTGAAATATGGAAGATAAGTACGATCCACTTGGTATTTTAAGAAGCTGGTTGCCTCATTTTATGTGGATGGGAGTTCTGGCAATTGTTGTTTTTTTGATGCTTGTTGTTTTTAAACCTTTGACAGAAGCGATCTTTCTAGGAGCTGCAATTGCCTCTTTAACTTATCCAATTTTATACCAGCCAATATTGCGATTTGTGAGACAGTATTTGCCCTTTTTAGAGAATCACTCGGCTAAATTCTTCAGCGGGATTGCCGCTACCATTTTTTTAATTATTATCGGTTCTGCACCTTTTGTAATTCTAATTATCAACACAGTCGGTCCTATCAAGGATATTGGCGATTTGATTCGAGGACTCGTCACACAAGATAAGGATCAGATTGGTCTCTTATTTAAGCATGTGGATACACTCATCGAAGAGGTTTTGACACTCTACCCAACGATCCCTATTGATAAGGAGCAAATCCTTTTATATGCAAGTGATTTTTTGAAAGATGTGCTTGGATTTGCCACCTCTTATATGACTTTTTTGTTTAAGGGAACCGGGGGCTTTGCAGTTCAATTAGGATTGGCCATTATTTTACTCTGTTTTATGTATGCGCAGGGGGACGTTATGGTTCGATCGATTCTTCGTTTTTCTCCTCTACCTCCAGATGAAGGACAGCGATTGTTGTCTACGCATCGCGCTATTATTTTAAGGCTTCTTTTAGATATTGGGGGAACCGCACTGGCTCAAGGAATTGGTTTAGGGTTTCTTGTATGGACGTTTACCGGTTTTAATTTTTTTATTGTTGCCTTCATTGGAACTTTAATCAGCTTAATCCCATTTGTAGGGATGACCATGGTTTGGTTGCCATTTGCCTCAGTCATGTGGTCTAAAGGAGATTTTACAGAGGCCACTTTTTTGGCAATTTTGTCCATTGCGCTTAACTTTTTGATTGGATTTGGAAAAAAACGTTTAGGAAATAGGCTTCATGAGCAAAGCCCTTGGACTGGATTCATGATTTTTATGAGTATTGTAGGAGGAATTCTAAGCTTTGGTATCAAGGGGTTTTTGATTGGACCGATGATCATGGTTTCAGTCATTGTTTTTTGGCAGACCATTATGCCCCTCTATGGACCGATGGCACCTTATTATGAAAAAGAGTAAGTTTCAGTCAGTGACCCTTCTGGTTCTTTCATTTTTAGGGTTGAATTCGGCTGTTTTTTCTATTCAGGATGGAAGCACTCTAAGCGTTTATTTTGAAAATGATTTGTTTGCGAATACAGATCGAGAATATACCAATGGAACCAAGTTTTCCTTAGTTTCACCGGATATTGATTGGAATCGGGAGATCTTGAGTGGTGAGGGGACAGAGCTTTCTCTAATAAGTAGAACTTTTGTTCAACACTTAGCCCCAATTTCAAGAGCCAAGGATCGTTTGCTTCAAAATTTTGGAATCGGTTGGGATGAGAATGTTTCAGGTGTCAGTTACAATGTAGAATTTGTGATCGGTCAGCAGATGTACACTCCTGAAAATATAGAATCCCCCTCATTTTTACCTCAGCAAAGACCTTATGCTGGATGGTTGTATGGTGGAATTGGATTGCATCGAAAAACCAATCGTGGCTTGAATTTAATTGAGTTGAATTTTGGTTTTGTTGGACCTGCATCTTTTGCCAGACAAACTCAAAATTTTATACACGGTATGAGAAAGATCGAAAAAGCTCAAGGTTGGGACTATCAATTAAAAAATGAGCTTGGCATTGGAATTGTTATGGAGAACAAGGATCGACTCCTGAGTCTCAATCAAGATTCGTCTAAATTGGGATTGGACCTTATCACCCACTACGGATTTTCACTCGGCAATATTCTGACTCAAATAAATTTGGGGATGGAATTTCGTTTTGGTTGGAATATCCCCAAAGATTTTGGAGAGAGTTTGTTAGGGCGTTCTGGCAATACCAGTGCTCCAAACTCAGAGGGAGAGTTGCGGTGGGACCAAGGTTTTTCATGGTATCTTTTTACTGGGGTAGATGGTCGATTTGTAGCTAGAAATATTTTCTTGGATGGCAATACTTTTGTGGATAGCCCAAAGGTCGACAAAGAACCCTTAGTTGGAGATTTGGTTGCAGGGACCAGTGCTCGAATCGGGAAAAGATTGAAGCTCACTTACTCTCAGGCGGTAAGAACGAGAGAATATAAAAAACAAAATGATGGGCAGATGTTTGGGGCTGCTTATATTTCGTGGATCTTTTAAAAATGTTAAAAATAGGAATTATAAATGTATCTGACCGAGCCAGTTTTGGAGTCTATGAGGATCTCCCAGGTCAAGAAGTCAGGAAAGTGCTAAACCAATGGCTCTCCGTCGACTGGCAAGAAGCCTACGCGGTCATACCCGATGAACAGAATCTGATTGAGCAAACCTTGGTGGACTTTTCAGACAATCAAAAATGCAGCCTGATTTTCACAACTGGAGGAACCGGTCCTGCAGTCAGAGATGTTACCCCAGAGGCTACCGACTCTGTGTGTTCGAAATCAATGCCCGGATTTGGAGAGTGGATGCGAGCTAAATCGATGGAGATTGTGCCAACTGCTATCTTATCCAGACAAACTGCAGGGATTCGAGGAAAATGTTTGATTGTGAATTTGCCCGGAAAACCCAAGGCTATCTTAGAATGTATGGAAGTTGTTTTTCCAGCAATTCCATATTGCGTGGATTTGATTGAAGGGGCTCGTATAGAAACAAACGCCGATCAGATGAAAGTCTTTCGCCCCAAATCCAGTTAAAAGCGAACTAATTATTGGAATTCCCTATTGCTGAAAAAGCGGAGTTTCTTTAGACTATTCAATTCTATGAAAACATATTTAGATCTTTTGGAAATGGTTTTGAACCGAGGAACGTATCGGCAGGACCGAACAGGAACCGGAACCTATGGAGTTTTCGGGGCTCAAGTCAGGTATTCTTTGGAAGACAACTTCCCATTGTTAACCACTAAAAAACTTCATTGGAAGTCTATTTTACATGAATTGATTTGGTTTCTAAGTGGAGATACTAATATAAAATATTTGAATGACAACGGGGTGAGTATTTGGGATGAGTGGGCAGATGAAAATGGAGATTTAGGCCGAGTCTATGGAGCTCAATGGACGGATTGGAAAGGCACTGATGGAGAGTCCATCAATCAAATTGAAATACTCATTGATGGACTGAGAAACAATCCTAACAGCAGACGCCATATCGTTTCTGCATGGAATCCAGCCGAGATTGAGGAGATGGCCCTGCCTCCATGTCATAGTCTTTTTCAGTTTTATGTATCCAAAGGTGAGCTTAGCTGTCAACTCTACCAAAGAAGCGCTGATATTTTCTTGGGCGTTCCTTATAATGTAGCATCGTACGCTATTTTAACTCGGATGGTAGCCAAAATTACAGGTTTAAAAGCGAAGGAATTCGTTCACACCTTTGGGGATCTACACCTTTACTCCAATCACGTTGAGCAAGCTAAGAAACAACTTGCACGAGCTCCTAAACCTTTACCAAAATTGATTATTCATGGAGATCAAAAAGAAATTACAGATTTTAAATACGACGATTTTGAGATTCGTGATTACGATCCCCATCCAAACATAAAGGCTCCTATCGCCATATGAAAAACTGGATAGCGATTGCAGCCATGGCCGAAAATCGAGTGATTGGGCTCGGCAACCAGATTCCTTGGCATTTACCCGCTGACTTTAAATGGTTCAAAAAGAGAACCATTGGAAACACCCTACTTATGGGGCGAAAAACCTTTGATTCCATAGGCAAACCGCTTCCAAATAGGAAAACAGTCGTTCTGAGTCGTCAAAGCGGACTGGAGATTCCTGGAGTAGAAGTAATTCATCAATTAGAGGAATTGGACTCGATTCAAATTATAGGGAATCTGTACATTGCAGGAGGCAGTGAGATTTACAGAATGGCATTGCCTCAATGTAAAGAACTTTACTTGACTCAAGTAAAGGGGAAATTCGAGGGCGACACCTTTTTTCCAGAGTTTGAAATGGACTTTAAGATTCACGAACTGATTGATGAGAACGAATCGTTCTCAATCTATCATTTCATTCGATGAGTCGAGGCAAGACTACTTTGATTGACCGGGTCGGTACCAAGGTTTCGGCTTTGATATTGACTTACTTTTCTGATTCACAACGTTTTTTGATTCTTTGTGTCTGTGTCGGATGTTTGTGTGGAGTAGTCGCAGTCCTTTTTCACGTTTCGATTCACGGACTGTTTCATTATCTTTGGGGGAATGTAAATAACTCGGGCAAGTATTGGTACCTTTGGATGATTTTGATGCCCGCAATAGGCGGTTTTCTCGTCGGTCTGATTATCCATTTTTTAGCACCTGCCGCTGCTGGAAGCGGCATTCCTCAAACAAAAGCAGCCTTTTACAATCAATTTGGTAGGATTCGTTTGCGACAGGGAATCACTCGTTTTGTGGTTTGCACCTTGTCTGTTGGAACGGGTTCCAGCTTAGGAAGGGAGGGGCCTACCGTTCATATTTGTGCTTCCATTGCCTCTTGGATGGGACGGACTTTTGGTTTGGCTCAGTCGAGGGTTCAAGCGATGGTTCCAGTCGGAGTTGGAGCAGGGGTTGCCGCTGCTTTCAATACTCCATTGTCTGCAATTACCTTTGTTTTTGAAGAACTACTCGGCGATTTTAATAGTAAAGCATTAGGAGGTATTTTACTCTCGGTTGTCATTGCAGCCGCATTGTCTAGAGCTTTGCTAGGGGAGAATCCAGCTTTTACTGTTGAGGCCTATGATTTTGTATCTTATGAGTGGATTTTTATCAGCCCAATTGTAGGAGTGCTCGCAGGTTTTCTCGGAGTTGCATTTTGTAAACTTCTACTTTACTCAAGAGAGAAAATCCGAGAGAGTAAGGTTCCAGCTTTCATACGGCCTGCAATTGCTGGTTTATTAGTCGGATTGATTGGAACTTTGGTTTACAAACTCTCTGGCAAACAACACCATGGAGTCTTCAGTATCGGTTATCATGACCTATCTACAATGTTGAGCGGTAACTTGGTGCTCTCTTTTGCCTGCTTGCTCTTTCTTGGTAAATTTATTGCTAGTTTACTCTCTTACTCTGGGGGAGCTAGTGGAGGTTTATTTGGTCCCGTCTTATTTATGGGTGGAATGCTGGGAGGGATGGTCGGTCTCACTGGTTCTTTCTTTTTCAATTGGTCTTCCTCGGAAGTGGGTGCAATTGCGCTGCTTGGAATGGGGGGGATGTTTGCAGCGGTTATAAGATGTCCGATAACGTCTATTTTGATCATGTTTGAAATGACCCTGAATTATGAAATTATTTTGCCCCTTATGGTCGGTAATATGATTGCCTACTATATTTCAAACCGCTTATTCCCAATCTCAATCTATGATGCCTTGCTGTTGCAAGATAAGATCAATTTAAGAAAGTTGCCTGGTTATCAAGGCGCACAAGACTGGCGCTCTTTACCCGTTTCAACAATTGCAACTTATGATGTCTCCTTTTTTACTGATCACTGGACGGTTCAAGAATGCATTGAAAAATCATCCAATGAGCCAAAGCATGCTTATCCGATTCGTAATATTAATAGGGAACTTATTGGAATTATAACCCGTCACGAACTGTTAGAAGTCGGCCCAGAACATCGGAATGAATCGATCGGGGTTTTATTTGATTTTAAAAATAGGAAATTAATCAAAGTCACCCCCGAAAAATCCATCCGGGAGGCTGCTCGAGTTCTTGTGGTTGAAGATGTCATGCAAATGCCTATCGTTCAGGCAAAAAACCCAGCTCGAATGATTGGGATTATTACGCTCCATGATATCGCAAGGCAACAAAATGCAATTGAAGAACAACTCGATTCCAATCCCCAATGAAATAAAAAGACAATTGCATTGAATTAGTTTGAAGAATTGTGTTCTAAAAGTATATTTTATTACAACTATCTCATAGACCCTAGCAATGATTCAAATTCTAGACATGATCTCGATTATCGAGGCGAACTTCACAATCAAAACTCAAGAAAAAGAGAATATAGACCTTTCTTTTACCCGGATTTTGAACTTTTATGACAATCAAATTCGTTTTTGTGTCCAAAGTTTATCTCCAGATGGAGAGGATCCAGAAACCGTTGGTAAAGTGACCCTCGTTCAGCTCTCTTCGGACGGTGAACCTCTTTGCTGTAAATGTGTTCTTGAGGAAATTGAGAGTGGTAAGAAGATGGAATTTGTTACCAGTGCTAAATCCAAAGAACATTTACAAAACGAATCGATTCGTTTGCACGAATTACTAGACAAAATGTTAGTGCCTATTTACGAAAAAATACGTGAAGGTTCCAGAGGACGGCACAAAAATTAGTTCCATCCTCTAGGATTCATTGTAAAGACTCAATCGGGGTCTACAAAACTTGCTCGGAGAATTTAGCAAGGAGAGAGATTTTTCTCATGAATGAGTTGTAGAGATTTCTCAGCCTGATCACTCCATTCATTCCTTTTATTTTCCATGGATTCATCGATTAGACTTTCGTTGTAGCTAGGAATCATCTCTTTCAAGCGTGCTTGGGCATCCTCCTTAGACATCATTTCGCTGAAACATTTTAGAATAACTTCTAAAACGATGTTCACACTTACAGAAGCTCCCGGAGAGGCTCCCAAGAGTGCAGAGATCGATTTGTCTGCGGAAGTGACCACTTCAGTCCCAAAGTGAACAATTCCAGCATCTCCATCTTCCTTCTTAATTGCTTGAACTCTTATACCAGCATCTATGAGTTTCCAATCTTTGGTTTGGGCACCAGGATAAAAGTTTCTAAGTTCTCTCATTCTATCCTCCATGCTTTGAGTTCCCTGCTGGATTAGATAACGGACCAGTGGTAAATTGCAAGCACCCACCTTAAGTAAGGACAGAAGATTGTCACATTTTATCGACCCAGGGAGATCCAAGAAATTCCCTCCATTATGTAGAAATTTGGTAGTCCAAGAGGCATAAGGACCAAATAGGATTGCTTTTTTGCCGTCAATAATTCGAGTATCAAGGTGTGGAACCGCCATTGTAGGAGCAGCCCCAGGGCTCATTCCATAGACTTTGGCTTGGTGTTTTTCTACCACTTCAGGTTTCTCACAGATGAGCCACTGACCTCCAATTGGAAAACCACCAAAGCCTTTACTTTCTTGAATTCCAGATTTTTGTAATAACGGCAAGCTTCCACCACCTGCGCCGATAAAGACAAATTTCGCTTGGTTGGTAAAGCTTCTCCCAGTTTGAGTGTCTCTTATCGAGACATTCCAACCATCGGATGTTTTGTCAAGGTCTGTGACTCTATGTTGGCTTAAAGCGGAACAATTGGGTTGTTTGTCAAGCCAGTCGACCAGCTTTCTACTCGCCTCTCCAAAATTGATGTCCGTACCTTTGTCCATTTTTGTTGCCGCAATTGGAGTTGAATCTCTGTCATCCACTAGAAGGGGAGCCCACTTTTTCATGAGTTCCAGGTCCTCGGTATACTCCATGTCTTTAAAAAAATGATGCTTGGTGAGACTCTCATGGCGGTCTCTAAGAAAGTCTACCTGATCTTGGCCGTAAACAAAACTAAGATGAGGCACTGGATTGATAAAATCACTTGGGTTTTCAATCATACCGCTTCGAATCGCGTAGCCCCAAAATTGTTTGGATTGTTCAAATTGCTCAAAAATCTCAAATGCCTTGTGAACTTCAACTTTACCGTCTGGCCCACGATCTGGAGTGTAACTCAGCTCACACATTCCTGCATGTCCTGTGCCAGCATTATTCCAGCCGTCCGAACTTTCTAGACCAAAGCCTTCAGTGACCTCATAAAGTTGTATCTTAAATTCTGGGTTTACTTTCTTTAGCAATGCGCCCAAGTTGGAGGACATGATCCCACTCCCTATTAAAATTACATCTGGATTGTCTATATGTTTCGAATTGTTCATGTTTTAATTTCGTTGTTCAAACCAACTCTTAGCCCTAGTTTTTAATTTTGTAAAGGACTCTTATTTGATTTTATATGAAAGGCTTCTTTTCCCTCTAAACCTAGCTCTTCGTATAATCTTGAGCTTTTTGTTTGTGTGAATAATATAACAATCAAACAATATGAAACGGTTCTCCATTCTTCTATTTTTAATCACCTCTTGCACTTCCTGGACTCAAATGATGCCCAATGCGCCTATAAAGAACTTCATGGTCCCCGGCTTCTCTCAAGAGGGCTATACAGAGTGGATTCTGAAAGGTCGGGAGCTAGAATATAAAAGTGAGGATTTGGCCTTCGTACAGGATATGTACTTACAGATCTTGTCACCCAATGATTCTCAAGAGCTGACAATGGAGATGAGAAGCCCGCATGCCTTTTTTTTATTGAAGAACAACAAAGCAAAGAGCAAGGAAAGTATTGAAATTAGAGGACCTAATTTTCAAATTACCGGGCGTCAATGGAAGTGGGATGGGACTCAAGCTACGAAAAAGATAATTATAGAAAAAGAGGGATCTGTTGTTTTCTATGAAGAACTAAAAGGATTTTTAAAATGATCAAAATCGCCTATTGTATTCTTTTTTCTATATTTTTAACGGCTGCATTTCTACAGGGAGAACCAAATTCTGGGTTCTCACTGCCAGTTAAGAAACTCAAGGGTCAAACCATCATAAACAGCGATCAGATCACTCTAGAAAGTTCTGATTTTCTCAGTCAGTTCACTTTTACAGGCAATGTTGAGATTCATGGCAACAACCTCTATGTTAGCTGTGAGAAAATGTATGTGATTTCACGCCGATCCGGAGATAAAGAAGCTACCGTTGGTGAAATTGGAAATATCAACAGCGTAATTGCATTGGGAAATGTCCGAATTGAACAGGGGGATCGAGTAGCAATGGCTGGAAGAGCTGAGATTCTTCCTCGAGAAGACAAAGTTATTTTAGAAGATTCACCCACGGTTATCGATGGAGGGAGCACCGTTCGAGGACACCGTATGATCTTATTAAAAGGCGAACGCAAAGCAATCGTTGAAGGAGCTGAGGGTGAACGACCTACGGTCACCCTTCCGATGATTGAAGATCTTGGATTTTAAAGATGATAGATCGTATAGAGGGAAAGAGCTTGGTAAAAGCTTATGGTAAAAGAGAGGTCGTTCGCGACGTTAGCATTGAGGTGAATTCTGGTGAAGTTGTCGGTTTACTAGGACCCAATGGTGCTGGCAAAACCACTACATTTTATATGATTGTCGGGCTCGTCCCCGTATCCAAAGGAGTTGTTTCATTCAACAATCAAGATATCACTAAAAAAGCAATGTATAAAAGGGCTCGAATGGGCATCGGATATCTGCCTCAAGAAGCCTCTGTTTTTCGTAAATTGACCGTAAGAGAAAATATCCAAGCCATTGTCGAGACACTCGGTGTCAGTCGTAGTGAGCAAAAAAATTTAATTGAAAAACACTTGCAAGAATTGAGTTTAGAGCATGTTGCCACTCAGCGAGCATTCACTCTAAGTGGTGGAGAGCGCAGAAGATTAGAAATCACTCGAGCACTCATTACTAACCCAAAGTTTCTTTTGATGGATGAGCCTTTCAGTGGTGTGGACCCGATCTCTGTCAATGAAGTTCAATCGATCGTCCTCTCTTTAAAACAAAAGGGGATCGGCATCTTAATCACGGATCACAATGTGCGAGAGACTCTCAAAATTGTAGATCGAGCTTATATGTTGTATGATGGAAAGATCTTGGCCTCAGGCGACCGAGAGTTTTTAGTCAACGACCCTCAAAGTCGTAAATTTTATCTTGGGGAAGATTTTAATATGTAAAAAGTAGGCAATTCGACATGAAAATTTCAAAGACTCAAGAAAAAGATGAAATTACAGTAGGGGAACTTTTTCAAATTTTAAGAGAGCCCTTAAAAATGGAGTTAGTAAACAGTGGCTCTGATCTTACCAGAGAGGTTGGAGATTATTCAATCAATCGACCTGCACTGGCACTTATGGGACATTTTGCATACTTCGCCAACACGCGTTTACAATTACTAGGTGCAGGGGAGATGGCTTTTATTTATGAAATGCCGCCCTCCCATCAATATGAGGTTTTTGAAATATTAGTCGCTAAAAGTGTGCCCGGTATTGTGATTTCAAAAGGACAAGAGCCCACCCATCCCATGATGGATGTATGTCGTTCTCATGCTACGCCAGTTTTCAAGACAGAGCTCAATTCCAATGACTTTACAACTTCAGCAACCTTACAAATTCGAGATATTCTAGCTCCAAAAGTGAGCATTTATGGAACCTTGATGGATGTCAATGGGATGGGAGTCTTGATCTTAGGAGAAAGTGGTATAGGGAAGTCGGAATGTGCGTTGGCCCTCATCAAGAATGGGCACAGCTTGATCGCTGATGATTTAGTTTATGTGAAAAGAATTGGCAACAATCCACCAATTGGTACCTGTTCAGAGTTGAGCCGAGGATATATGGAATGTCGAGGCATCGGAATTATTAATATTGCTCAGCTTTTTGGAATTCATGCAGTCCGCAAAGACAAGAAAATTGATTTAGTAGCAAAGTTTCGGGAAGCCTCGGTAGATATTGCTGAAGATCGGACCGGATTAGACACGCAAACGGTAGATATTCTTGGAGTCGATGTGCCCTTGTATGAAATTCCAGTCAGGCCCGGTCGGGACATGGCCAAACTAGTGGAAGTTTCTGCTTTGGTGCATGCTAGTAAGGTGATGGGCTATAACGGAGCTAAAGACTTTAATGACAACTTGATACGACATATGGAAGCAAAACAGGGAATGTGATTGAGTCAAAATTTTTATTTGGCAACAAAATTTTTTTTTAAACCTCTTTTCAATCAGTCTGCAAGTAAAGTTATGATTTCTTAATTGGATTTGAGATTTCAGAAATCATACAAATTCAATGATAAGCAAATTTTTGTTTTTTGTTACGATTACGTAAATATAAGGAAAAAACTTATCCAATTTCTATTGTGAATAACTTGTGAAAAAGTTGCCCTTGCATCCAATGAAAAACATGGAGTTAATCTTTACTAATGCTACATATAAAAAATATTTTAATTATAAATTTGAAAGGAATTGCTCAGCAATTAGTTAGCAAATTAAAGAAGATTTATAATTCTATAAAATATTATAAGTCAATGATTTGCATTTTTATAAAAGTATATAAACCCCGCATCCCCCTGTCCACTTTCCCTTCGCGGCTATTGGGTGTTGATTTTGGCTCTACAGCCAAGAATAATTAATATTTGTCTCGGCAACAGATAGAGATAAATTTATTGTGAATAATTACAAATTACAACCCATGACCCAAAGCGAAGAAGCCACCGATTTTTACCCACTTGTTAAGAAAGAGTTACAGGCAATATTCCCATCTGATATCTACCATAGTTGGTTGAAACCAATCGAAAGTATCTGGCAGCAGGACAACACAGTATTTCTTGAGGTTCCCACCTCTTTTGCTGTTATTTGGATTTCCGACAATTACCTCGATATGATCAAGAAGACGATTTCCCATCTTTTGGATCATCCAGTATCTGTAAAATTGATTGTTTCCACTCAAAATAACAGAGATTCTCAGTCCCCCTCCAACATCCAAGCCTCCAACGTTCGAAGCAACAGTCACCCAGTTGACGCCCATTCCTCAGTCGTGAATCGGATGTGCCCCACCTCTCAGGCTCCAATGCCAGCCACTCGGGTCAAGAAACCAAATTACTCGCGGTCTAACCTCGTCTTGAATGAGAAGTACACCTTCGACAATTTTATTATAGGTCCCGGGAATCAGATGGCCCATGCAGCATCCATGGCTGTATCCGCCGCACCTGCAACCGCATACAACCCTCTTTTTATTTACGGGGAAACGGGCTTGGGTAAAACCCACTTGATGCATGCAGTGGCTCATGAGGTCTTAAAAAGAAATCCGGAGGCTAAAATCTCTTATATTTCCTCCGAAAAATTTTTAAATCAATTTATTGAGGCGATTCAACAAAATGCACTCACAAAATTTCGAAAGAAATATAGAAGCCTAGACATCCTCTTGATTGACGACATTCATTTTCTCGCAGGCAAAGAGCGTATACAAGAAGAGTTCTTCCACACTTTCAATGATTTATTTGAGTCTCAAAAACAGATTATTTTAACCAGTGATCGCCCAGTAAATGAAATTTCCAAACTTGAAAGTAGGCTTGTTTCAAGATTTCAATGTGGACTGCCCGTTGATATTCAAGCTCCGGATTATGAAACCCGTTACGCAATTATTGGCAAAAAAACGGAGGAATTGAAACTAGAACTTTGTGACGAAGTTTTAGAATTTGTCGCCTCTTCTATTTCCACAAATATCAGGACGATTGAAGGTGCCCTGAACCGACTTTCCAATTACAACACTCTTTCTCACGCCGAGATCACCTTAGCGGTAGCCGAGAAACTCCTTTACGATTTGTTGAAAGAAGCGATTCTTCATCAAGTTACTATTGATAAAATTCAGCGAAAAGTGGCAGAAACTTTCTCATTAAGAGTCTCAGAATTGACCGGAAAAAAACGACCTGCGAAGATCGCTTTCCCCCGCCAGATTGCTATGTTTTTAAGTCGTAGTATGACCAACCTATCTCAACAAGAGATTGGACAAGAATTTGGCGGTAGAGATCACGGAACCGTCATTCACGCATGCAAAGCGGTTACCAACAGGATGGAGACCGATGTTTCGGTGAAGAGAAAAGTAGAATATTTAATCAAGCAACTCTCTCATTAATATGGCACTTACAGAAGAACAAAACAAAAAAGTTGCAGTTTGGATCCGAGAAGGACTGAACCTCTCTCAAATCCAAAAAAACATTGAATCAGAGCTTGAAATCTCCATGACCTACATGGATGTTCGCTTTTTAGTAGATGATCTTGATTTAGATCTACAATGCGATCCTGAGGATCCAGAGGAATCCGATCAAGAAGACAAATTAGAGGAAGTCTCCACTGCTGGTTCTGTGGTTCTTGAAGTCGATGTGATTACCAAGCCAGGAACGGTTGTAAGTGGAAATGTAACTTTCAGTGATGGTCAAACCTGTGATTGGCAGTTGGATCAGATGGGACGTTTGGGTCTTGTTCCAGCTCAAGAAGGATACCAACCCGATGAGGAAGACGTGAAAGAATTTCAGACAAAATTACAAGAAGAACTCAAGAAAAAAGGATTCGGCTAAATTCTTTAAATCCCCATTGAACCGACCATGAAAAGTTTAATAATTTTATTTATTAGCTTAACAACCTTCAGTAATTGTTTGGCCCTTGATTTTAGTAGTTCCGTCCCATTGGGACAGATCAATTCTGTAAATATGAAAGAGGGAACAAGTGTTTCTGGTTGTACTTGCAAAAGCGATGGAGGATGTGATGAATGCCCCAAAGGCTCTGCTTACACTTGCAAAGACTGCAAATCTGGTGCCTCCTGTAGATGCGAAGAGAGCGGCATGACCTTAAAATCGATCCTAGCTGGATTGGTTGTACTCTTATCAACATTTCTTCTTGCTGGAGGTTTTTATTTCCGTATGAAAATAGATGAGGCTCAGAAGTAAAAAATTGAAAATTTAGAAATCTCAACATTGACAGGACAATCAACAATCTATGTTATTAAACTCTTGATCTTGTTTAGGTCTACGAAAATTTAATTGTTGGAGAGGTGGCGGAGTGGTCTAACGCGCTAGTTTGCTAAACTGGTGAGGGAAGTAATTCCCTCCGGGGGTTCGAATCCCCCTCTCTCCGCCAT
>CAJWYM010000056.1 GCA_913049555.1 uncultured Opitutia bacterium | reverse complement strand
CTGCCATTTGATTCAAGCTAAAATAAGAAATTATTTTTTAATGATTGAAAGCTGTAGGCAATGAAGTGCAGAAAAACCTAGGGTTAGAAAACCAGCGAAGGAAGCGATTTTTAGGATATTTCTAAAATGGAATCTATTTGGAATTCCAATCTCTTTATTTGTTTAAAGATCGATGTAGACTGCTGTTCTATTAGTGCCTAACTGAAATCGATGAGACTCTTTTTAGAGTAGAATAAAGAATTTGTCCTCGAGAATTCTCTTCTTGAAGATCCAAATTTTAAAGAGTCATTAATTATTGGGAAATTTTTTCATCAGTTCTTCGTCTAGGCAATAAATCGTGACTTGCTTCGCTCCTTCTAGAGAGTAGTTGTATTTTTCAACTAAATTTTGAATGAGGTAATTTACCTCTTCAGTCAATCGCTTGTCATAGGATTTAAAATTAGGAGTCTCGTAATCTTGAATCGCTCTCCTGAAGTTTTTGTTGTTTGCAAAAGGTTCCAGAACAAATTGTTTGATGCTTATATTATAATCAGCCAGCAAGGCCATAAACTGTTTTGTATCTTGGATTTTTTTTCCAGATCGGATTTCGTTCAGGGTCTGGGTGATGTAAATCATCTGGGTTTCTTTTCTGTAAGTCATTCTTTCGTAGGCGCTTATTTTTTCAGGAATTAATTGCTTTTCTATATGAATCAAAAAATCTAAGTTGACTTTAATTTTTTCTTTCGTGTATGGGCATTCTACAACACTGTCCATTTCTACATTCACGGCAAAGAGGTAGTTCATGATCTCTTTTGATATCTGGGTGTCATTGTAGTAATACATGGCCTCTTTGATTTCTTGCAAAAGGTTGTAATCGTAATAATTCTTCAGAGAGTCCAAAAAATTAGAAGTGACTGAAGATTTGAACACGGAATCCCTAAAAAAAGTAATTACATTGTCTATCGTAATGTAGTTTTGCTGAACTCGATATTGTCGATAAAAGGAATCGAAAATCCGCAGGGACTCTCGACCTGAAAGACCACTTTGGCCTTGACTCTCTCCCTCACCAATAATGGCTCTTCTTGACTCTTTGTCGAGAGCAGACAGATCTTTGGCGTGCAACCATTGTGGAAGGTTTCCACTGTAAAGTTCCATTCTTAAAATTTTAAGATGATCATCACAAAGATGCTGATATTTTTTGGGATCTTTTATCCAGTGTATGATTTCTTTCGAATTTTTTGACAAACGACTGGACACGACTACTTTAGCGAAAGATTCAAGAATATTAGGTAGGAATTTATCTTCTACATTATGACCATAACCATTTTTGTAAATATCTGCCTCGGTTTTATAATCTCTAACATAGGGAATTTGAATAATGGATACGCGATCCCGAAATGATTTGTGGTTTATAATAACGGACAAATCCTCTGGATTGATTAAGGTCACAAAGAGCGAATTGATTTTTTCTTCCATATTTCCCACTTTATGAATGCCATCACTAATGACGCCATGAAGGTTTTCAAGCCTTTCAATATTATGGGATTTTACGTCCATAATAGCCATAACCCCATTGTTTGTAAGTGCTATGTCTGAAAACTGGTAGCGAACGGCATTGCTGCTGTGGAAAAGAAGTTCCAGTCTTCTTTGTAGTTCTCGATTCCCTTTTGGAGTATGATTCACCGGATCGCCAGAGTTGTATACAGAAATCCCTTCTCCGAGTTTTCTAGCAAATTCATAATGTCTAGCATAAAGCATCGACCAGACTTCTTTGGGAGAAATCGATTTGAGTAATTGGCGTATTAAACTAGAACAAATCGGGCATGATTCTGATTCTAATACCCAAGAAAACTCTTTCTTGTTATAGATTTCATCTAAAACATCTTTGTCTTCAATGATTGAGGAGAGTAAATTTTTCCGTGCAGATTTAGGGATGTGAATAATCGGATGATCATGCCCTGGGCAAACCATATACAAATTTTTATCTTTTGGAATAATCGGGCTTTCGGGATTTTCATCCAGAAGGTTTTTCCAATTGACCCCTAATTTTTGGATGTTAATTTTCCATGCTGTGTCGAACATGACACCCTTCTCTGTTCTGGAATAATGTTCCAATTTTTCTATAAAATTGTTTAAGAATGTGCTCTTTCCGCTTCCGGGTGGACCTACAAAAACAAGCATTTTATTTTTCATGACTCCTTGACGAAGGGATCGAATCACTTGAATCAGTTGGTTGGCCAACAATCGATCTGCAAAAAAAGGCGTTTCTAAGCCTTCAACAAAAAGCTTGTTTGTATTGTATTTTATAAAATTAATCGACTCAGGGTCATTGGGATATTCATTGATTCCTTGAGGGATATAATGGTTGATCATATCATGCACCATTTGATTTATATTGCGGAATATATGTTTAGGATTCTTTGCAATTTCCTGTAAAAAATTCGCAAAAGGAATCAACTCAATGTGATGCTCTTGCTTCAGATCTCCAGAAATTTCACTGAGAAACTGATTCATTTTTTTGATGGAATTCATTTTTAACCAGTTCTTTGTTTTGGATCGTGTAAAGATAGGAAATGGGTTTTCCTTTCACACTTCGGATTGTTTCTAGAGTGACCGGATTTCCCCATAAAAATTCAAGTCCAATCATTACATTTTGTATGTATTCCTCAACAAGAGGTTTTCCTTCAAAAATATGTTTTAAATAGAGGCGATCTTCAGAAGTTTTATTGATTTCTACTTCTATTGAGGGAGGATGAACCAAGCGATCGAGCAACATATTTTTGTAGTCTACTGCCTGTTTACTTTTAATGTAATATTCTCGGACCATTTTAGAAGGATTGAATCGCTCTCCAATCACACTCAGTTTATGAGCATCTACAAAATCTTGAGTGATATAAGTGTTGAGAAAAGTAAAATCTGTGAACTTTTCCCTGAGAGAGAACATAAACGCTCTTCCTTTCCCGGTTTTTTTATTGTAGTGCTTACGATCTTCTCTATCTAAAACATGCTCAAACTCTAAGTCTAATTTGCCTTGATTCGCCTCTTTTTCAATATGCTCAAATAGTCGCAATCCGATCGCATAAGGATTGAAACCTACTTTAGGAATAGAAGTGACATATGCATTGATTTTAGCAAAGTTGGCTTCATAACCCTCAATTCTCGAATCTTTTAAAAAGAGCTCTTGGTGCCAATAGCTTGCCCAGCCTTCATTCATGACCTTGGTTCTCATTTGGGGCGCGAAGTAAAGAGCTGTATTTCTGATAATTTGAATGACGGATTTCATCCAGCTATTTTTTTCCTGAGCAAGAATAGGGGAGTGGTCGTGAATGTAAGTAAGAAGGTCTTTTTTCGGTTTGGATTCCGTCTCTTTGTATTTTTTATAAGCAGCTTCAAACTCAGGAAACTTTAGCTTCACATGTTGCAAGAAAATCTTTTTTGCGTTTCTTTCAGGATTTAGCAAGCATTGATTGTACTCCTCTAAGTCCTTGAGATACTCGGGTGTTTCAACCTTTTTCTCGTGCTGAAGAAATAAGTCAAAATAATAATCAAATTTGGATTTTTTATCTTTTTTTAGGTGTAAATTCGAGAGTTCTGAAAAATAACCTACTAAATTGTCAAGAGACCGAGAAAATTCGATTACATAATCGACCCATCTTCCATGCTCAGTCTTCAATTGTGAGAGCAATCTTTTGTCTGACAATGCAACACCAACAAAATCATCGTCCCAAGTGTGCTCAAAATAGCTATTATTCTGAAAAAAGTCTATGTGTCCTAATACATGATAGAAGATCATTACATTGAGCCAGTCTGGATTGTTGTCATTGTAGAAAGAGATGGCTGGACGAGAGTTGATCACCGTTTCATAGGGATTGTGGGGATAGAGTTCATATTCTTTTTTCCCTTTTATCAACTCTAGGTCATGAACCCAAAAATCATACAGAGTTGGGATCATCACCTTAGGGCTTAGTTCAAGCATATCTTGATTGGTGACAATATACTCTAGACTTTCATCATCAAAGCTCAGTCCAGCGTCCCGAGCTCTGGATTTGCATTCCTCCATGATTTTCTTGGCATGTTGGCTGATAAGTTCCATTCGATTCCTAGCGGACTAAATTCTTAATACTATGAATGATTTTTTTGTCATCTGCATTTTCTCCCAGAAGGTCTAGTTGCACTTTGCCCTTAAATTTTTCTAAAAATTTGTGGGTATGAATGAATTTCTCGAAGATCGTTTGATTTCCAGATCGAGTTTTGACAATAGTGATGCCTAGACGGTTTACAGAGTTGGATAATTCTTCAAACTCCTCTTTGAATTCGTCTTCATTGTTATTCCAATCATCGCCATCGCCCCCATAAAAAACGTAGATGTTGTAGTCTCGAAACAAATCTTCCTTTTTAATAATTTCATTGATTTTTTTGAATGCGGAGCGAATTTGCGTTCCTCCTGCAACATGGCTGTTGTGGTAGGTGTGGAAATTCTTCACCTCCTTGGCATCGGTGTCATGAAGAATAAATCGAGTTTGAACATTTTCATGGTATTGGAAGACGAGCCAGCTGTAGATCATCACATGTTGAGCTCCAACTACTTCTGTAGGCTTTCCATGCATGGAGCCCGAGTAATCTCGGGCAAAGAAGACAACGGCTTGGGCTTCCACATCTCTTTCTCGAGACATGGTTCTGTAGATGAAATCCCGGGGATTGATAACAAGATTAGAGGGTTCCAGATCTTTATCAGGATCAAGCTTGCCAAGATTAATATTTGTTTTGAGAACTTCAACCAAAGTCCTTCTTTTATCTAAAACTTGTCCCTCACCTCGGTTTTGATCTGTCAATTCATACACAAATCGGGTGAAAGATTTCTTTTTGCCTTTGTCCTCTAAATTTGGCAATTGAAACTTTTTTGTGAGCACTTCACCCAGCTCATAAGCTGAGGATCCTACTTCATGGTTGGCTCCCTCTCCCTCACCACCTTCTTTTCCTTGTTGCCCTTCTTCGGTTTCTACTGGAACTTCTCCAATAATATCCCCCTCATTTCCATCAGCAGTTCCAGTGGTTTGTCCGATTTCATTGGATTCTCCAGAGGAATCCTTTTCCTCATCCTCTTTTTGCTTACGAGTATCGTGGTAGAACTTCTCCTCTGTAGTTGTAGGCACGATGACGACTTTGTTATTTCCGCTTCCGGGGCGTATTATTCGACCCACTCGTATTTTTCTATGAAAGCCATCCTCCTCTCTTTGTTCATCTCTGTCTAAAAGTTCATCCAATGTTTTGAGATTCTGAGAATGCATTGGAAGCCTATGCTCTAAGTCCATAAATCTCTCTTGATCTGATTGCATATACAAATCTTCATAGAGGGATGGAAGGGAACTTTCCGCTCTTATAATTTTAGACTCGGTTGTTTTTTTATTAGACATTGGATCCCTGTAGAAAATCTTGGTTAGGCTTTAAAAATTCAAACAAACATCTCGGCAAAATAGGCCGATCTATCTATTCAAGTTTCATCTTGTCGGGTGCAGAAATAATCGATGGTTTTTTGGGCGCAAGTGGGACAATAATCGAGCTTATCTGTCATGGTTAATAAGATTTTATTGTAAAGGGTTTCATTCTCGTCATTGGTCCGATTTGCTAAAGCACCCACCAAGCTTGCCGCCCCAGCAACATCTGATTGTAAGCGAACATCGGTAACCGCTTTTACCAGATCGTTGTTATCCATGAAATCATAGGTTGGGTCTGTATGGGCTTTTCTTCCATAGATTCTTCGAATCATAGTCCGAAAGGATTCTTTTTGTTCCTGGTTTTTTAAACCCATTCGATCTTCAACACTTTTTATGTAGGTTTCATCAATTTTAATTGCTTTCATCTTTTTGGTTGCGGGGTCCATATATCTCCACATTTGGTCAGGACCAATCTCATGAGAGTCGATTGCGATGACCATGTTTACATAATTCATGACTTCTTTTTTGATTGCCATAGGTTCGTCCATGTAAGCATTGAACATACTTGTGCTGACACTTTCTCTATACAATGATTTCGCAATTTTAAGATCGTCTAGGTATTTCCTTCTTAAAGTGGAGTCTGTCACATAATCTAATATGACCTGCTCCAGACATTTGAAGACATTTCCAGCAAACATGCATCGACCTTCTTGAGAATCCGAATCTTCTGCCAGTAATTGCACCGCTCTCCCTAAATTTCGGTGACCTATACCCCGCTGCCCAAAGCGCTTCGTAACATCAGGTTCACGCTGCAGATCATCAATCAGTTCAATCAATGCTTTGATGCTTTTGTCTCCTGCAATTTCACCTGCTGACAACTTCCTTATTTCTAATGGGGTTAGTTTATCAGATTTTGGAATTCGACTGAGAACGACAGCATTGGATAAAGAAAAGTTGAGATTTGGATCCAAATGCAGCTTTTCGCCAAATATTGTAGTTTTACCTGAGGACCCGAGGGCGTATCGAGTCAATTTAGACTGAAGTTTATAATCTGTATTGTGTCCAATATAACAAACTCGACATCGATCCACAATGGGAGCTTCCTCTTTTTCATTCAAAAAACGGTTGAATTCCTCATTGTTACTTGTAGCAACAATGAGGCTATCAATAGGCCACTTGTATCCATCCATTTCGATTTCTCTATTTTGGATTACTCCCAAGTAAACTTGTATAAGATCCTTTTTATTCTTAAACAATTCGTCACTAAAATGAATGCCTCCTCCTCCAACTCTAGCCAAAGCTCCAACCCTCAAATCAATTCTGTAGGGATTGTTTGTATCCGCTATGTGAAGAAGTCTTTGGACGGATTCTTCTCCTATTAAATCACGGGCGGAGGAGGTGATTTTATCTCGAGCAGAGTATTTGCCAGTGACCGTTCCTAAAGTTTCACTCATTGGAACTGGAACAATATTTAAGAAGGTCTGCATCTTTAAAAGATTGCCTCCACAAAGGTCTCTGATCTCTGAAATTATATAATCGGAACAGGCACCTAACGGTTTATAACGAGCTGCTAAGGTTGCAATTTGTGTTTTGGTAAATCTCAATTTTTTTAGATAAGCAAGGCTTTTGTCTAAATCGCCGAAAAGGTTTAGAGCCAAAATTACTGGGTCTTCAAAGGTTTGAGATTCAATCTCTTTGATTTTTCCGTAACTTCCTATTTGGTTGAGATTAGTGAATCGAAAAGTGTATTTTTTATTTTCTTTCATTCTAAGAAAATCTCGATAAGCACGGCATAAATATTCGACAAAAAAGGTCTTTCCATTTCCTGGTTCTCCTACTAAAACAAAAGCCATTTCAGATGAGGAGCCTCCTTCAGCTGCATCCTTTATAAAAGAGACAAAACTGTTAATTTCTGAATAAAGCCCAACCAACGCCTTTCCATTTTCTCGAAACAAACGATAGTCATAAGTAGTTTTCCCATTGACGTTCACTTTAGAAACAGCATCAGCTCCATCGAGGATCATTCTACATACCGATTCATAAACATTTTCATAGCGATGCTCACCCGCTTTCAAATGTTTAAGATAATCATCCAGAGTGTATTTAATTGTAGTCATGGGCAAAAGGAGTTTAGTTAAAATAAGTCGAGTGCGAGAGGGGATACAGTTCTCATAAACATCAATAGAAGAACGATTAATAAAAAACGACTGCATCTAATTATACTGTCAAAAACAGAATTTGTCAAAGGATGGGAACCGGAATTTTTAAAAATCCAAAAAGCCTTTTAATTCAAAATCTTTTTTTAAAAAAAAAGCAAAACACCAAAATTTTGACGAATATCTAAATTATTAAATGAGCAAGTAAATTTTAGATTTTTGTATATGCAGTGAATTAAAATCAAAATAAAACAAGCTTAAATGTATTATTAGCCTAGTTTAATATTTTCTTTTGATAGAACTTGACTGGATGTTGATTTTGTAGGTATTTTTAAATAACAATATGCCAACACTTTTACAAAAAATCACATTTTCGATTGTGAGTTTAATCACAGCAATCGTGATAACCACTGTTTGTGTGATTTTAATGTAGTATTTTTTCTGAGTGGTTCGAAAGTTTTCTTGAGTGGGTTAAAATCCTTGTTTAAGAATTACGATTTTAAATGAAATTTAATCGGAATATTTCTTTAGGTGATTGATCCCTATTGTATTGCTATTTTGAAATTTCTCTTAATAGACACTCTTTTATGCATAAATACTTTCATCTTTTTATTGTTTTACTCTTTTCTTTATTTGTGTTCAGTTGTAACTCAAGATCTGATCTTTCCTCGATGAATCGAGATGCTTTAAAGATTTTAAAAGACAAAGGATTGGAAAATTCTTATAAAATCTACAATTTTTCGGTAGAAACCCATGCGAATAAACTGAGGCAAAAAATTTATGAGGACCAAGGTTTATTCATTCCAAGCAATGCGTCCCTCGGATTAGAACATTTGGTTTCAGTTCGCGGAGAAGATTCCGCATATCGAGATTTTAAGGAGTCAACGAATCAAGCCAAAACTTATGATTTTTCTGAAGCTCTCACTCTAGAAGAAGTTCTTGTAATTGCAGCTCAAAACAATCGAGAATTTCAAAATGAAAAAGATTCTGTTTTTAAATCAGCATTGGCTCTAGATTCGACCCGATTTGATTTTGGGTTCCCGATGGATTCGATCGATTTTAAAAGCACCTTTACCGAAAACAAAGCAAGTTCCAATCTTTCGCGGGGGATTGCAAATACTCTTGAAATGGGGGTAAACAAAAAAACAATTTCAGGGGCTAATTTTCGTTCTTCAATAGCTCTAGACATCGTGCAACTATTGAAGTCTAAATCAGCATCCGCTTTTGGATTGGTAAGCGACTCATCTGTTACCATCCCTTTGCTTAGAGGTTCAGGAAAACATATTGCTGGAGAACCTTTAACCAAATCTGAGCGAGCCGTTGAATATGCATTGGCAAACTTTGATTTTTTTAGAAGGAATTTTGTAGTTAAAATAGCTAAAGAGTACTACGAAATTTTACAAACTGTTGATCAAATCAAAAATGCTGAGGAAAATTACAAAAATCTTCAAAATTCAACGAATCGGGTTGCAGCAATTGCCGAGAGCGGTAGGATGCCAGAAAATCAAGTCGATCAATCCAAACAGGATGAGTATCGTGCGAAACTTAGATTGATCGATGCAAAAAGTCGTTATCAGGATCGCCTCGATCGAATCAAAATTTCAATGGGGATACCAGTAGATTCAAAATTAAAGTTGGATCAAAAAGAGCTTACTGATTTGGCCAATCAATTTATTTTACCTGAAAACCCAATTTGGCAAGAAAACGAAACCCGATTATTTCGCGAGGCCTTTGACAATCGCAAAGACATGCAAGTGTTTTATCGCAAAGTTGAAGATGCTCAAAGAGCAGTTGCTATCGCTCAAGACGGAATGAGAGCCGAATTTACTATAGGTGGAAGTGTTTCTGCTGGAGATTCTAGAGGATTGTCTACTGCGGATTCTTCCAACAGTACTCCAAATTTTGGAAAAGGGAGATTTCAGGGATTGATCCATATTGATTTACCATTGAATAGAAAGAAAGAGACAAAGTTTTTGAGAGAGAGTATCATCAATCTCCAACAAGCTATCCGTAATTATCAAGAACGTGAGGATCAACTCAAACTTTCATTGCGTTCTGCGATCCGAAGTATTGAACGCGTTTTAGAGAACTATAAAATTCAAAAAAATTCTCTTGATTTAGCAAAACGTAGGGTAGAAAGAGCCAATCTTTTATTGAAGGCGGGCCGGATTGAAATACGAGATTTGTTAGAGGCTCAAGAATCTTTCGTTTTGTCTCAAAATGCTTTGACGGACACCGTTGTTAATTTCCGTATCAATCAATGGTCTCTGCAGAGAGACATAGGCAAACTGTCTTTAAATCAATTTTTATGAAGAATCGAAAAAAAATTATAATTTCTTTGGGGCTTTTTTTGTCCCTTGGGATTTCTATTTTGTTTATTTCAAAAAATTCTAACCAAGGCTCTAGAGCTCAATTAGAAGTTTTACACACAGTTCAAAAAGGGCCACTGAGCGTGACGGTCACTGAGTCTGGAACGATTGCCAACCGAGAAGAGGTTCGGATTAAAAGTAAGGTTTTTGGTCGAAAAACGATTTTGTTTCTAATCGATGAAGGTGCATTGGTTCAAAAAGGGGATTTGCTCGTAGAACTGGACAGTTCGGGTTTAGTGGATGAATTGGAACAAGGATCGATTCAAGCTGAGAACTCAGAAGCTTCTTACATTCAGGAACGAGAGCAATTAGAAATTACTAAAAACAGAACCTTGAGTGAAATTGAAAAAAGCAAACAACACCTGAAGTTTGCCAAGATGGACTTAGAAAATTACCTATCTGGTCAGTATCCTCAAAAATTGCAGGAAGCTAAAAATAATATTACTCTGGCTGCTGAAGAGCTCAAGCGTTCTGAGGATAAATTGGAGTGGTCTGACAAACTTGGAGATGAGGGCTTCGTCACTCGATCTGAACTTGAAGGAGATCGACTTGAAGTAAAGAGACGGAAGTTAAATCTAGAAGTTGTTAAGTCAAAATTGAACCTCCTTGAGAAATTTACTTATATAAGAGATAAAGAATTGCTTGAAAGTGATGTCTACCAAGCGGAACAAGCCTTGATTCGCACCAAAAAAAATGCAAACGCAGATATGATCCGTGCGGAGGCCTCCCTTCGCGCCAAGGAGTCTGAATTTAAACGGCAGTCTAAGAAAAAAGATGAGATCAAAGACCAAATTGAAAAATGTAAGATTGTAGCCCCTCAAGACGGGATGGTGATTTATGCAACTTCTGTCAATAAAAGTAGATGGAACAATAAAGAACCCCTGCAAGTAGGACAAGAAGTCCGCGAGAGACAGGATTTGATCTATTTACCTACAAATAGCGGGATGAAAGCAGACATAAAAATTCATGAAACGGACTTGCAAGTGGTCAAATTAGGCATGCCTGTACAAATTACAGTCGATGCATTGAACGGATTAAAAGTTGCTGGTAGAGTAGTCAAAATTGCCCCATTGCCAGATCAGTCTAGTCTATGGATGAATCCCGATCTCAAGGTTTATGAGACAGAGATTTATCTCGATGATCGGATTCAAGGTCTCAGGACGGGCATGAATTGTCGTGCTGAAATCTTAATCAAACACTACGATAATATCCCCTATATTCCGGTTCAAAGCGTTGTGAAAATTGATGAAAATCCTACGGTTTTTATTAAAAATGGGTCGAGTGTTGAACAAAGAGTTTTAGAATGTGGCTACTCAAACAACAGAATGCTAGCCGTGACTTCAGGCCTTAAAGAAGGAGATCTCATTCAGCTAAATCCTCCATTAGAATTTGGAGAGCTCCCACCCTCATCGTTTAACCAAAACAGATCTGCAGCTCTAGATATTGATGTGATTGAGCAAGCAAAGACAATGGAGGTTTCTAAAAAGACTGCACCCAACCCCTTGAAATCAGAGCGAATGCAAAAATTTAAAAATTGGACTCCTGAACAGAAAAAAGCATTCCGTGAGAAAATGGAAAAGACTCAATTCAAATCACAGTAAGCCATCGTTACTGTGAAAGATAAAAAAATTGTGGTTGAACTCTCCGAGGTAACCAAACGTTATCAAATAGGCACCAATGTAGTTCATGCTCTCAGTGGCGTTAGTTATGCATTTGAATCTGGCTGTTTTTGTTCGATACAAGGACAAAGTGGATCTGGTAAAAGCACGATGCTGAATTTGTTGGGATGCTTAGACAGCCCCACCAGCGGAAGTTATTTTTTAAATGGCCAAGATGTAAGTAAAATGGACGATGAGCAATTGAGTGCAGTTCGTTTGTCACATATTGGTTTTATTTTTCAAAGTTTTCACTTAATCCCTCAACTGACTGTGAGTCAAAACATCCAATTGCCTTTGAGTTATTTAGGTTGGAATAAGGATAAATCAGAGGATCGCGCTAGAGAACTCGCGACTTTAGTAGATTTAAAAGATAGAATGGATCATAGACCTGTTGAGTTATCTGGAGGGCAGCAACAGAGAGTTGCGATCGCACGCTCTCTGGCAAATAATCCAAAGCTTATTTTAGCAGATGAACCTACCGGCAATTTAGACAGTGCAACCGGTGGACAAGTCATGGAGGTCTTGTTGGAGTTGAATCGTCAAGGAAAGACAATCATTATGGTAACACACACTTCCGAAATCGCTGCTCATGCAACCTCGGCAATCCATATGTTGGATGGTAAAATCGACCGTATTAAATCATGAATAGTCGATTGATTGAGGAAATTGCGACTGGTTTTAAAACCCTGTGGTTGCATAAACTTAGATCTTTACTAACGATCCTTGGTATTGTCTTTGGAGTGGGTAGCGTTGTGGCCATGTTGGCAATAGGGGAAGGGGCGAGTCAACAAACTCTAGAGCAAATTAAGAGACTGGGTAGTTCAAATATTATGATCCGCTCGATCAAGTCAGAGGATGAAAATCAGGGAAACAGAGTGCGTTTTCCTATTTACGGATTGACTTATGAAGATGCACTTAGGATCGAATTCGGATTCGAAGGAATTAAAAATGTTGTCTCCATGAAAACTCTCGAAAAAGAAGCTCGATTGGGCCGCAATCGAATCAATCTTCGGATTGTTGGAACGACTACAAATTGGTTTGACGTTGTCACTCGCCCTTTGTTAGCAGGTCGTATTTTAAGCAGAGAGGATTCCTTGGAAAGGAAGAATGTGTGTGTGCTGACTCGCTATGGAGCCAACAAATTATTGGCCAATGAGGCGACCATCGGTCAACAAGTCTATCTTGGGTCGAATGTTTTTGAAGTCGTTGGTATTTTAAATACCGAAGATCAGTTGGCAGGCTCTTCCTCAATGCAATCCCCAGATCAGCCAATCGATGCCTACATTCCTCTTACAACAGCCCAGGCCGTATTCGGAGACATTGCTGTCGTAAACACCTCAAACTCTCGAGATAGAAGTCTTGTGGAATTGCACCAAATAATTGTCCAATTGGAGAATTCAGATCTAGTTTTGTCGGGTGCAAAATCAATATTGAGAACTCTGAAAATGTTTCATACAACCAAAGATTATGAGATGGATGTTCCTCTAGAGTTACTGAAACAGACCGAGAAAACAAAAAGAACTTTCAACACCGTTTTAGGTTCGATTGCTGGGATTAGTTTGATTGTTGGTGGTATAGGAATTATGAACATAATGCTTGCTTCGGTCACCGAGAGAACCAAAGAAATTGGAATTCGAAGAGCCATCGGAGCTACTAGAAAAATGATCATTCGACAGTTTTTAATTGAGGCCGTTATTTTGACGATTACAGGAGGCTTGATTGGAATCGGATTTGGTGTGGTTGTTCCCTCAGTGGTAGAATACTTTGCAAAAATGCCCACTAAAATCCCTCTTTACAGTATTGTACTTTCACTTGGGATTTCTGTTTTTATCGGCGTTATTTTTGGTCTTTACCCAGCTTGGAAAGCCGCTCAATTAGATCCTATTGAATCTCTCAGACATCAGTAAAAGTTATGATAGCAGATGAAATTCAACCAATTCTTTATGAGTAAAATTCAAGTATGAGATCTGAAAAACTTTGTTAAATCTCTTCAATATTTTTTTTAACGCATTTAACGGATGAATAAAAGAGTTAAAAAAACCTCCGAATTCCAAGCTTTAATCTGTTTTATTCAAAGTAGAAATTTTACTTATTCAAAAGAGATTCAAAGAATGATTGTTAAACATCAATCCGCTCCCATATCTTGGAATTCAGGTTGGATCTACTTTTAAATACAGGTCGACTAATCAAAAATCTATAAAAAACAAAATGACAACTAAAGCATTCTTTCAAGCATCCTGCTTATTTCTATTCTCAATTTCTATACAGGCTCGTTCATGGGAGAATCAAGCTGGTAAAATAATAGAAGCGGATTTTATCTCAGTGCATGGAGACTCTGTAAATATTCGTGCTGACAATGGTAGAAAATACACGATTAAAATCTCTACTCTTTCTCAAACCGATCAGGATTTTGTGGCTCAGAGGACTCAACCAATGAAGAAGTCTATTGTCCCTAAGTTGGGTTCAATCATAGAAGATGCTATGAAGGGTAGAACTATGAGGCTCAAAGGAGAAAAATTAAAAAAAGATTCGGTAGGAATCAATCCAGATGCTGAATATTATGCGATTTATTACTCTGCCCATTGGTGTCCGCCTTGCAGGACATTCACTCCTAACTTGTCTACTTTCTACGACGAGATGAAACCAAAGCATGATAACTTCGAAGTGATTTTTGTAAGTTCTGACAGAACCGAGGATGCTATGGAAGAGTATATGAATTGGGGTAAAATGAATTATCCAGCTTTAGATTTTGATAAAATAAAGAATACAAACGAAATTACTAGATATTCATCTAAGGGTATCCCTCGTTTGGTTTTAGTGGACAGAAAAGGAAAGGTCTTATCAGATTCCTATGTCGGTGAAAAATACGTGGGTCCCTATGTCGTTTTAAAAGAATTGAATCAACTCATTACAGAGAAATAAGCCAAATTCCTTACAGAAAATGTGAATTTCACTTTATGCCACTTCTCATAGAAAATAAAATTAGAAAAGAATCAAAAGGGGTCATTCAATCATTGAGACGATGTGGACTTTTTTCAGTCTACATCCAATCAACACACAATAGTTCTGTGGAATATCTAAGGCTAATTGTGCTAACTGCAATCTAAACAATTAATAATGAAGTGTTGGTACCTGGAGGGGGGGTCGAACCCCCACTCCCGAAGGAACCGGATTTTGAGTCCGGCGCGTCTGCCAATTCCGCCATCCAGGCATAAATTCAATTGTTAATATGAATAAATGCTAAATTTAGAGCAAGGGAAATATAATTCTTGGACTCTTTTTTTTTATTTTTTAGGCTCATTGTATGTTTGTTGATGCGCATGCTCATTTGCAGAACTTCCCTAATCAATTGAATTATGACTGGGATGCTTATCTAAAGTTTTTTTCAATTGATTCGATCGTTTGCAATGGAACTGGTTTAAAGGATTGGGAGTCGGTACATATTTTGAGTTCTAGCTCCAGTAGAATCGTTCCTGCTTATGGTGTGCATCCTTGGAAAGTAATGGATCAGCCGGACAATTGGTTGGATTGTTTGGAGCGATATTTGAGTAATGATCGAGCTTTAATTGGAGAAATTGGTTTGGATAAATGGGTCCGAGATTCAGACTTTGAATTGCAGAAAGTATTTTTTATGAAACAATTAGAGCTTGGGATTGAATTAAAATGTCCAATTGTTGTTCATTGTTTAAAAGCATTCGGGCATCTAAATAAATTCTTGGGGAGGTATGAGAAAATTCCCGCAGGCTTTTTGTTACATTCTTACGGAGGTCCAAAAGAGTTCGTCTCTAATTTTTTGAAAAAGGGAGCTTATTTTTCTTTTTCAGCTTATTTTTTAAGAGAACATAAAGGTGCTGTTCGTGAGATCTTTAGGGAAATTCCCTTAGAAAGAATTTTGTTGGAGACGGATGCTCCAGATATGAAAGGGCCCGATTTTTTGTACGATAAAAAAGTGAATAGTCCGTCCTGGATAGATGCTCTCAATCCACCGGCTATCATTTCGAGGATCTATGAGGAATTTGCAAAATTATACAAGCTACCTTTGGAAGATCTTGTGAAACAAATGAATGTGAATTACAAAAATTTCTTGCTTCGTGCTTAATTTTTTGAACCCAATAAGGCTTCCACCTTTTCCTTAGCTTCTGCTTCTAAAAGGGCTTGGGTGATATCCTCTATTTGTCCGTCCATAACTTGGTTTAGACTATGTAGGGTCAATCCTATCCGATGGTCTGTGAGTCGGCTTTGAGGAAAGTTGTAGGTTCGAATTCGTTCGCTTCGATCTCCAGTTCCAACTTGGCTTTTTCTGTTGGCAGCATGTTTTGCTCGTTCTACGTCTTCTTTCTGTTTTAAAAGCCTAGAGCGTAGAACTTTGAGGGCCTTAATTTTATTCTTAAGTTGAGATCGCTCGTCTGCGCAGGTAACTATCAGTCCAGTGGGTTTGTGTAAAATTTGAACTGCAGAATCCGTAGTGTTGACCCCTTGTCCTCCGGGACCACTCGCTCTAGTAACAGTAATTTCTAATTCATTAGGATCAATTTCGATATCCACCTCCTCTGCCTCAGGTAGAACAGCAACGGTCGATGTCGAGGTGTGAATTCTTCCATTTGTTTCGGTTACAGGGATTCGTTGGACTCGATGAACCCCACTTTCAAGTTTTAAATTTTTATAAACTTCATCGCCTGTTACCATAAATGAGATTTCCTTAAATCCTCCAGATTCAGAGACGCTTGAATTCATTTGTTCAATTCTCCAGCCTTTAATTTCGGCATACCTAGTATACATCCTATGGAGCTCAGCGGCAAATAAGGAAGCTTCATCTCCGCCAGCACCCGCTCTAATTTCCATGATAATATTCCGATTTTCGGAAGGTTCAGGAGGAATCATTTTAACGAGGACCGCATCTTTTAACAATTCAATTTCTTGTTCACTTTTAGCGATTTCGTCTTTGGCCATCTCAATCATCTCTGGATCTTCATCGGGATCTTCGAGCATGGATTTGTTTTCAAGTAGTTCCTTGTTTGATTTTACTAATGAGTCGTAGGATTGGATTAAGCTCATTAAGTGCTGATGTTCTCTTGATATCGTGGCAGCTCGTCTTTGATCGGAATAGAAATCAGGTTGATTGATCTGTTCTTCAAGCTCTACGAAACGTTTTTTGAAAGAGTCGATTTCTGGTATGCCTTGCATAGTGTTTTAAGATATAAAAATGAAAATCGCTCCGTTTTACACGTAAAGCGATTGGAGAAATAGATGGGGATACAGTCTGATTAAAAACCTGGAATCTTTTTGATTTGAATCCAGTCCTCAGATCCATCAACGCAGGCCTTGTCTGTTTTCTTAATAATACTTGCTTTGACTCCTGCTTTAATTTGCACCATTGAAAATGGACCGATTGAATTTCCGTTCCTTAGAAGGTGGAACAAGCCTCCCGCAGTTTGCTTTGTGGCTGACGTAACGGAAGAATTGCTTTTCGATACTTTAGATGTAATTGAAGATACAGAGGAGGAAGAAGATGCAGAGGATTTTGATTTTTTAGCAGTTTTCTTAACTTGTGTTACGATGGATTTTTTTACGGTGTTGAGTGCAGTAATCGTTGAAATAGCCTGCCAATCTTCTAAGCCTTCATACCAAGCAAGATCCTCTTTGGAGAAAGTTCCATTTGTAACAAAATCCTTGACTTGACTAACAGTAAAGGGGCCTTGTTGCTCATCGTTTTTATATACAAAAATATCCATACTAACCAGGTTGTTTCATTGAACTCTTTTTTTAAGATAATTCAAGCATAGAATTAAATTATTGAGAATTCAATATTAGTATTTAAAAAGGAGGGGTCGTGGGTTTTAATAGCACCTTCTTTCAGTTAAAAAATCAGATTGAACTATGGGTAAGCCCGTTCTAAAAATAAAATACTGTCCAAAGTGTAGATGGATTTTGAGGGCCAGTTGGATTGCTCAAGAATTATTATTTACTTTTCCTGAGGATTTTGAGTCCGTGGCTCTTGTGCCCTCTGAGGCCGGAGTTTTTGAGGTTTTATACAATGAATCTCTTCTTTTCTCACGCAAGGAAGCAGGAAGATTCCCAGAAGCGAAAGAATTGAAGCAAAAAGTTCGTGACTTGATGGATCCTTCTAGAAGCCTCGGACATTCAGATCGATGATGATGCAAACAATGATTGAAATTCTTAAAAAGACAGAGGCTTATTTTTTAAGTAAGGGCGTTGTAAGCCCTAGACTGAATGCAGAATTAATTCTAGCGCATGTATTAAATTTGAAAAGATTGGATGTATACTTATCTCATGATCGGCCTTTGACCGAGGAGGAGTTGGATCGGTTGAGAATTGCGGTTAGAAGAAGAGGAAATCGAGAACCTATTCAGTATATAGAGGGAAACACAGAGTTTTATAATTGTTCGCTCAACGTAGATGCCCGATGTTTGATTCCAAGGCCTGAAACTGAGGAGCTTGTTGGATGGATTTCAGATTCCCTAACGGATTCACCTAAGCAAATCTTGGATTTGGGTTCGGGTAGTGGAGCCATTGCAATCGCCCTTGCAATTCTCTACAAGGATTCGAGGGTAGTGGCAGTAGATTCCAGTAGGGATGCTATTGACTTAATACAAGAGAATATAAAGTTAAATGGACTTGGGGATCGGGTGGAATCTCTTCACTCATCTTGGTATCAGGCGGTTCATGGCAAATATGATTTGATTGTATCCAATCCCCCCTATTTAACGGTTGAAGAATTAGAGACTGCAGAGCCTGAGGTGAAGAATTATGAACCAAACGCGGCATTGGTGAGCGATGAGGATGGATTTAAAGATATTGCCTTGATTTTAGAGGATGCTCAAAAGTTTCTCAACGTGGGTGGATCTCTATTCTTGGAAACTGGAATCGGACATGCGGAGCGTTTGATGTCTTTTCCCAATCGTTTTTTAAGCAAACGGATTTGCAAAAAGGACTTGAGTGGTCGTCATCGTTTTTTCTCTGCTGAGTTCTCCTCTATGAATCAATGAGGTTTTATGCGATCTTTGTTTCGAATATTTGATTACCTTGACAATCGGGATACTCCCAAATCTTGGCGGATTGGTTCCTTTGCATTTTTGCGTCTTCTAGGTTTTATTTATTGCGTTGCTTTTGTTGATTTATGGTTCCAGATTGTTCCTTTAATTGGGGAGAATGGGATTGAACCCTATCATGTAGGTTTACAATCCTTGAGTGAGCGGATTGGTTGGATTTCTGTTGACCGGATTCCTACAATTCTTTGGTTTTTTCATGAGGACTGGATTCTGCATGTGATCTGTGGATGCGGGCTTGTAGCTTCCATCCTCATTATGATTGGGGTGTTGCAAGGTTTTTCTATATTGATTGCTTGGATCCTTTATCTTTCTTTGGTGAATGCAGGGGGTAATTTAATCTCTAATATGGGTGATTTGTTATTGGTAGAAGTCTCAGTAATTTCCCTTTTAGTGGCTCCGTGGCGAATCTACCTTCCTTATGGAAAATGGGACCAACCTACAAGGATCGCACGGTGGCTCTTTCGATGGCTTTTATTTCGAGTTATGTTTGAGTCGGGTGTGATTAAAATAACTTCTGAGGATCCTATTTGGTACCCTGAGTTTATGGGAATGTCTTACTATTACTTTACTCAAGCTCAACCCAATTGGATCGCATGGTTTTTTTATAATCTCCCAAACTCTATACACAAAATATCGACGCTGGCAATTTTGGGGGTTCAACTTGTGGGTTCTTTTTGTATTTTGGGCAGTGGAATTTATCGCTGGATTGCGTTTTCTCTGATCTCTTTAATTCAGTTTTATTTTTTTATAATTGGTTCCTCTGGTTTCATTCATTTACTTATAATCGGTTTGTCCTTTTTTTTAGTGGATGATTTTAGTATTAAAAAGTTGCTTCATTTGAAGGAACCAAATTTTGGGACTGCGTCTTTAAAAGGAGGAAGGCGCTTTCCTCAAATAGCAATTTCTTCTTTATTTTTAATAGCAATTTTTCCAGGATCTATCTTGAACTTGGCCAAGTCTTTTTACCCTTATTGGCCGATTCCACAAAAAGTAAGCACTTTGTATGAAACGAAAATTGCTCCGTTTCGGATTATAAATTCTTACAGCCAACTAGGTCTTGTTAAAGGAAAGAGAGAAGAAATAATTATACAAGGAAGCATGGATGGGTTTGTTTGGAAAGATTATGAGCTTCTTGTGAAGCCTGGATCCACTTATCGTAGACCGTATTTTATGTTTTTCCACAATCCTCGTTTAGATTCTCAGTTTTGGTATTTGTCATTGGGTCCTTGGCACCAAAATTTTTGGTTGGTGAATTTAATGGATAAAGTTCTTTTGTCAGACAAGCGGGTTCATGAGCTTTTCTTTAACAATCCATTCCCTACGTATCCGCCGAAATATCTGAGAGCTATTAAACAGGACTACGTTTTTACATCCGTTGAGGAAAGAAGACGCTATGGAGATTGGTGGAAAAAGGGGGTGAGTGAACTCTACACTCCAGTTATGAGCTCGAGATAGAGAGAAAGTCGCAGATTCTGGATTCATGCCAGTAGCTTTTTTGTTGCAATTGATTTAGAAATCCAACGTGTCCCCCTTGCTTGGGAGTCTCTAAATAAAATTGACTGTTTCTTTGTGCTAGTTCTATTGGGAAACATGGATTTGCAAGAAATGGATCATCCAATGCGTTGATAAGAAGAGTAGGGGTTTGAATACTGGGGATGAAATTATTCGCGCTGCAACTTTCCCAGTAATGAAGAGCGGAAGAGAATCCATGATATTTGGCAGTGTAATGTTCGTCAAATTCAGCAAAAGTCTTCATTTTCTTAAATTGGGAGTATTTAATTTTTTCAGGAAATCGAACCGATTTTTCATAAATTTTTTTTATTAACATTCTCATGAAGCGTGACATATAAATGCGATTTTTTAACTTTGATAAACTATGGGCACTGCTTTTTAGATCGCATGGAACTGAGATGGCAACGGCTTTATGAATTTTAGACTCAGAAGCGGCTAAGCCTAAATATTTAAGCAACGCATTCCCTCCAAGACTGAAGCCGACAAGGTTTATATTTTGATAGTCTTTTTCCTTTCTTATGTATTCCAATGCTAAGCAAATATCATTTGTATCACCAGAATGATAGCTTCGGATCCGATTATTCGGGCGTCCGGAACATCCTCTAAAATTAAGACAGTAAATGTCGTTGTTTTGCTCATAAAGATTCTGAGCAATGCCTTTTATGTAAGTGGATTGTGAAGAAGATTCAAGTCCGTGTAAAAGAAGAGTAGCGGATGAATTTTTAAGGTGTGATTTAGAATCCAAGTCAATAAAGTCATTGTCCTGGGTAGTCAGAGAGCTCCTTTTTTGATAGGAAAATCCAACTTTTCTGAAAATGGAGGGGAAAATGGTCTGCAAGTGTGGATTCTTAAAAAAAAAACCTGCTCTAAAGGTGCTATCTGTTATTAAGGGCATTAAAAATCTTTATCTAAGCGAACCATGTTTCTTTGATTTAGGAATTGTTGGATCTCAATTGATTGTTAAATATGCTTTCTAGATAGAATAGATTTCTTTCGAATGCCTTGTGAAGACTAAGAACCTTTTTTTTGATATTTACTTCTTTTTTATTTGGATCGTTTAGGAGATAGTTTATATCTGAAAATGCACTGTTTAATTGAGAGAAACCTACATGACTAGATCCAATGACTCTAATTTGTTCTAAAATCATAGATTGCCTTTTCATAATATGATCCAACCACAAAAAAAAAGAATTTTGGGAATCTGGTTCCAGAATGTTTGGATTGTTTAAAAAATAAAAGGTATTCTTTTTGAGTTCTTCGATGGTTATTTTTATCTCTAAAAGATAATCCTTGAATCCTCGAGTCAATCGATAGCATTTGGACAGTTGGTAAAGAAGTTTCTGAACTTCTGCTGAATCCCTGTATCCACCATTGTAAGACCTAAATTGAAAGAGAAGATGGTCTTTTAGTTTAGGAATTTCTACTTTTAAAAAAGGGTCTTTTATTTGAGGGATGATAATTTCAATGATATCTGCGTAGAGTAATAGGTGGTTGCTAAATTGTGAATGAATTTCTTCATTTCTTGATGAGATACTTAGAAATAAGTATTCACTGATGTATTCTATCATTTCATAGAGATTATTTGCGAGAATACTCAATTCATCTTTCTGAATCTCATTGAAGCCCTGTTTAAGAGAAATCAGCAAATCTTCAGCCTCCTTAGGAATAGGAGTTGGAATTAAAATTTGAGTGGTTGGCAAGTTTGCTTTGCTCAAATATTTCAAGAATTGTTTCATGATGAAAATTGTATTTTCAAGGACTTGATTCGAGTCGCTTCTTGCTGGTGCTTTTTTAAATTGAATTTCAGTCAAATCGATCAATTTGAGTTGGTCTTTTCTAAGACTTTGAAGTTCTTTTTTGTACTCTTCTGAGTTCCACTCATGAAATTTACTGTTTATAAATTGCAAGCGATTATTTATAAATTGTTGTTCCTCAATTACGGTTGAAAGGAAATTCTTTTTGTTCTGAATTTGATAGATACTATGAATAATTGGATTTTTATCTACCTCAGTGGATCCTCTGGAGAGATTTTGCAATTTAGACTGAAAGCGAATTAGCATTTCAGTTAAATAGCGAAGCGACAATTCTTGGTGAGGGATCGCTTTTGCCCAATTTTTCAATTCTAATGAAACGAGAGCATGGTTCATTTCATCTTGGGCTTTTTTGAGATGTTGCCAAAAATCGTTTGGAAAAAAATCGTCTATTTTTTTGGTGAATTCTTTTTTTGCCTGATTTGCTTTATTTCTTAATCGTGTCTGATCTTCAAGAATCGATTCAAAGGAGAGTTCGTTGAATGGGAATGAATCTGGATGGATCCGATGGATCCTCAACTGCTGGCTTTTTTCTAAGGTATTTTGTTGTTTGTCAGCCATCCATTTGATTTGTTTTAGCAAGTTTGAAAATCCATAAATATCAGCCCTCTTTTCGAAATCGAGTAGGGGTATTTTGTATTGGAGATAGAG
>CAJWYM010000055.1 GCA_913049555.1 uncultured Opitutia bacterium | reverse complement strand
AAGTATACGGTTGCCGTAGCAAGCGGAAAAGGAGGCGTGGGTAAATCGACTTTCACAGTCAATCTAGCCTGTGCCTTCGAGCAAATTCTAAGAGAAGAGGGGAAAAAAGTAGGCATCATGGATTGTGATATTTACGGACCATCCGTTCCACTTCAAATCGGGATTAATGAAAGGCCCCAATTAGAGGGTGAAAACCTTCTACCTTTGAGTAATTTTGGAATAGAAGTCATGTCTATGGGTTTTCTTATTGATGAAGACTCTCCGGTTGTTTGGAGGGGTCCCATGATTATGAAAACGATCCAACAGTTTGTCCAAAATGTTAAATGGGGTAAACTTGAGATACTGGTAATTGACCTGCCACCCGGAACTGGAGATGCTCAACTGTCTTTGGTTCAAACCGTTCCGCTTTCTGGGGCAGTGATTGTAACCACTCCTCAAGCTGCTGCCGTGAATGTAGCGAAAAGAGGGGCTAAAATGTTTGGCAAAGTAAATGTCCCTCTCTTAGGAGTGGCTGAAAATATGAGTTATTTACTACAAGCAGATGGTCAAAAATTCCCTATTTTTGGTAAAGGAGGAGGCGCAGCAACTGCTAAGGATTTAGAAACTCAATTCTTAGGAGGTGTTCCTTTAGATCCAAATATTAGGGAAGGATCCGATCGGGGTATACCAATTGTTATCGGACAACCAGAAAGCGACTCTTCTACAGCATTCAAACAAATTGCAAGACAAATTCTAAAAACTCTCAAAGAATCTTGATTATTTTTACAAACACTTTAAATTGATTTTAATTTTAATGATGACGCAACAAGAGGACAAAATGAATGGTAAGTCAGATTTCGCAGCTAGATCGCACTTGTACCAAGAATTTTTGGCTGAACGTGAGGAGATCTTAAAGCACAAATGGATTGAGTCTGAAAAAGCCGGCAATGACATCGGCTTTGAAAAAGCTCTTCTAGATTGGATTAGAAAGCATCGAGACAAATGGAGGTCTGAAAGACGCTCGTCCACCTAATTTTATGAAAATGGCACTTTAATTGATTGTGCCATTTTTTTTAGATATTGATTTGTATCTATGAGAATATTTATCTCTAATTCTCATTTGTTTCCTTCCTTTAATTGTTAGTATGTTAAAAAAAATTATACCTATATCTGTGGTTCTACTCCTAGCTTTCGGTAGCTTTGTTTTTATCAAAAAGAAACAACTAGAAACCCCGATTTCTTTCCAGTTTCCTCCAGAGTCGATCACCACTGCGTTGGTTGAAAATCAAGAATGGGAAAGTGTAATTTCGGTTCCAGCGACAATTAAAACCGTCAAAGGAGTTCTGGTAAGTTCAGAGATTTCCGGGATCATAACCAAGATACATTTTAAATCTGGAATGGATGTTTTAAAAGGGGCTCCCTTGATTGATTTAAACACGAGCTCAGAAATAGCAGAGCTTGAATCTGCTCTTGCAAGAGCAGAACTTTCAAAAATAAATTTGAGCAGGGCAAAAAAGTTGCTTTCGAGCAAAACAATTGCCCGATCTGAATTTGACACAAAGCTTGCTGAATCGAAAGCGGCTGAAGCAGAGGTTAAGGCACTTCAGGCGCTTATCGACAAAAAGCAAATCTGTGCTCCTTTTTCAGGCAAGCTTGGGATTCGATCCGTTCACTTAGGTGAATATTTGAAACCAGGAACCACGATTGTTAGTTTACAAAATCTAGAAAACGTATACGTGCATTTTACGACTTCTCAGAAAAACTTATCCACTCTAAAAGTAGGTCAGAAAATTAGAGTGTTTTCAGACGCTTGGACCAATCAAATATTTACTGGAAATTTAAGTGTTATTGAACCAAGAATAAAAATTGCCACTCGCAGCCTCCAAATACTCGGAACAATCCCAAATCCAGAGGGGAAATTAAAACCGAATATGTTTGTTAAAGCAGAAGTCATTCAAGGCATCCGGAATGTTATTGCAATTCCTGCAACTGCAATTTACCACAGATCCTACGGTTCTATCGTATTTGTTCTAAAGCCAAATCCTCAAAATCCTGAAGGTCTGATTGTAGAGGAACGCTTTGTTTCCTTAGGAAAAAGTAAAGGAGACTATATTGAAATCTCCGAAGGATTGAAGCAGGGGGAGGAAGTTGCAGCGACAGGCGTCTTTAAACTCTCCAACAATCGAGCGGTATCGATTGATAACCAAAAGGCCCTTGATTACAAGACCGTTTCAAAATTCAAGGATCAATAATGAAAGATGCCAAGAGCTATTTCACAGATCGCTTTATTCAAAGGCCGGTTCTTGCAATTGTAGTCAATCTTGTGATCGTTATTGCTGGGATTCAAGCAGTGATGACAGCAATCTCAGGCAAAGGGGATTTCACGGTTCGCCAGTACCCAAAAAGTGAGAATTCGGCAATTACAATTACAACAAGTTACGTAGGTGCTAATGCAGAGCTAATCCGTGGCTATATAACGAGTCCAATTGAGCGTTCTATTGCTTCAGCCGACGGAATTGACTACATCGAATCCACCTCTTCTCAAAATTTGTCCCGAATTACTGCTCGACTAAAACTCAATCACAATCCTGTCGATGCACTTTCTGAAATCTCTGCAAAAGTCGACCAAATCCGAGCCGATTTACCTCCTCAATCTCAAGCTCCTGTTTTAAACATCGAGAGTGCAGATTCCAGATTTGCGGCTATTTATCTGAGCTTCAAATCAGACCTTTTAAAACCCAATGAAGTGACTGATTATCTCGTTCGGGTCGTTCAACCTAGCTTCACTGCGATTCCTGGTGTTCAAAAAGCTGACATACTAGGAGCTCGAACATTTGCGATGAGAATCTGGTTGGATCCCAAAAAATTAGCAGCATACAATCTAAGCCCTTCAGATATTCGAGACGCGCTTATTCAAAACAATGCACTGGCATCCGTTGGAAAAACTAGAGGCAACTACATTCAAATCAATTTAAATGCGAATACTGATTTAAAATCGGTTCAACAATTTAAGAATTTAGTGGTTTTAGAAAATAACAATTCCATCGTAAAACTTGGTGAAATAGCAAATGTTTTATTGGGGGCTGAAAACTACGACATCGATGTCCGATTTGCTGGCGAAAATGCGGTTTTTATGGGGATTTGGGTTTTACCAACCGCCAACTCTTTAAATGTAATAGAAAAAGTCCGAGACCAAACAGAGCTTTTAAAAGAAAACTTTCCTACAGGATTTTATGGCAATATTGCATACGACTCTACTCATTACATAGACAATGCCATCGACGAAGTAGTTAAAACTTTGATTGAGACAATCTTGATTGTGATTGTTGTTATTTTTTTATTTTTAGGATCCCTCCGATCTGTCCTCGTTCCAGTTATTGTGATTCCGGTCTCTTTAATTGGGTCCATCTTTCTTATGCAAATTTTTGGCTTTAGCATCAACCTTCTGACATTACTTGCAATTGTTTTAGCGGTAGGACTCGTTGTTGATGATGCGATTGTTGTTGTCGAAAATGTAGAAAGGCACCTAGAGGAGGGGATGAAACCCTTTGATGCGGCATTCATCGGTGCAAGAGAGTTGATTGGGCCGATTATTGCAACCACAATTACCCTTGCTGCCGTGTATGCTCCCATTGCATTTCAGGAGGGATTGACTGGCACATTGTTTAGGGAATTCACAATTACCTTGGCCGGCGCTGTAGTAATTTCAAGTATTGTCGCCCTCACTCTCTCCCCTATGATGTCTTCAAAGATTCTAAAGACCTCTGATTCCAAATCTGGATTTTCAAACAAAGTAAATGGTTTTTTTGATCGTTTAAAAGACAAATATCAAAACAAAATCGAAGGCACATTAAAAAACAGACCCCTTTACTATTTCATTTGGATTCTTCTTACTCTTTCATTGCTACCCCTCTATATATTCTCTTCAATGACCAAAGAATTGGCTCCCACTGAGGATCAAGGAGTCATTTTTGGGATTGTTAATACCGCATCCAATTCAACGATTGAAAACAGTGCTCACTTCGCAACTCATACCCAGAGCGCTTTCTCAAGCTTACCAGAATACGACTATTCATTTCAAATTACCCAACCCACAGAGGGATTTGGAGGCGTTTTATTAAAACCTTGGAAGGAACGAAATCGTTCTGTTTTTACAATTCGACAAGAACTAGTGCCAAAAATAAATTCCAATCCGGGTCAGAGAATAATAAGTGTATTGCCTCCATCCCTACCGGGAGCCAGTAATTTTCCAGTTGAATTTATAATTGCATCCACTGCTGACAGTAAGGAGGTGTATGAAATTGCCAAAGAAATAGCCAAAAATGCTACAAAGAGTGGATTGTTTGCCTTCCCACCCTCTTTGAATATGAAATATGACAAACCTCAGACTGAGATTTCTTTTGACTTTGAAAAGATTTCAGATCTCGGCATGAACCTCCATCAAATAACCCGAGATTTAGGTTCATTGATCGGCGGGAACTACGTCAACCGATTCTCTCTTGACAGCAATAGTTACAAGGTGATCCCCCAAATTGCAAGAGAAGCTAGATTGACTACAAATCAATTGGAAGACTTTTATTTTAGAGGGGGTGAGAATGAACTCATTCCATTGTCAAGCATTGCGACTTTGAAAAATACGACCGAGCCAAGATCCTTGAACCGCTTCAATCAATTAAACGCAGTAAAAATCTCAGGAATACCTGCAGCTCCCCTCGATTCTGCTCTAAAGGTATTGGAACAAGAAGCTGAAAAAAGAATGCCTACGGGTTATGTTGTAGACTATGGGAGCGAGTCTCGGCAATTAAGAATTGAAGGAAGCAAGTTTCTTCCTTCTCTAATGCTGGCCCTCATTTTAGTTTACCTAGTTCTCTCCGCACAATTCAATAGCTTTAGAGATCCACTGATCATCATATTAGGTTCCGTTCCATTAGGAATGTTTGGAGCACTTTTATTCGTTGCTCTCAGAGCTCCTGGGGATCCTTGGACCCCTAATGGGTCTTGGGGTTGGACCACAAGTTGGAACATTTATTCTCAAGTAGGTATGATAACCCTGATGGGGCTCGTTACTAAAAATAGTATTTTGATTGTTCAATTCGCGAATGTTTTACAACGAGCTGGCAAGGAAAAGTTCCATGCCGTTTCTGAAGCCTCAGCTACCCGGTTGAGACCCATTTTAATGACCACCGCTGCTACCGTTTGCGGTCATATGATGTTGGTTTTTGTAAGTGGGCCTGGAGCTGAGGCTAGAAACTCAATTGGCCTCGTGCTTGTAATGGGTATGGCTATTGGAACTTTATTTACTTTATTTATTGTGCCCTCTCTATATATGCTAATCGCAAAAGAACATGAAAAACTTTAAATACAATTTCATTTTGCTTTTCTTCTCTTTCATAGCGACTTTTGCATCCGTCAAAGAATCAAGTTTACATTCAGAAATCCGAGATTCTTTGGATTTAAGAGCTTGTTTGGACTTTGCGATGGATCATAATTCAAAAATTCAACTCGCTAAAGAGCAAACGATCGAACAATTAGGACTTCTTTTAGAAATTAAAAGTGTTGCCCTCCCTAGACTTACCGGAAGTGCTCTGTTCAATAAGAAGGATTCAGGGCTCCTGAACAAAAATGATTTTGGAGATTCAAGTCAGGAGGATTGGCATATCGGAGTTGAATTCCGCAAAGCAATTTTTTCAGGGGGCGGAATTCAAGCAGCTGTAGATCGACAAAAAGAAACTCAAGACTCCGTCTTAATGGATTTAAAAGCAATTGTGAATCAGGTAACCTTTAAGGTTCGTCAAGATTATTGGAATGTTATACTTGCAAAAGACCAAATTGAGGTTGAAAAACAAAACAAGCTTTTACTTGAAGAAGAGTTGGAAAATGCTAAAAAACGCTTTGAAACGGGTGCCGTTTCTCAATTTGAAGTGCTTCGAGCTGAAGTTTTACTTTCAAGTGCGATGCCTCCGTTGATTCGAGCCAAAAATCGCTTAAAAACATCAACAGACCGATTGTTGCATACCATCGGCGCCCAGAATTTCAATCTTCAGAGGATGGGTTCAGAGAAGATTCCTAACTTTCGAGGAAAGTTAGGCTACACACCAAGACAATACCAATTAAAGGATTTGCTTGTTCTTTCCCTACAAAACCGAGCTGAATTAAGAAATCTAGAACACATCATTCAAAAAGAGAGGGCCCAATTAAAAGTAAAAAAAAGCCTCTCTCATCCTCAATTAGATTTCGTAAGCACCTATGCTCTTCAAAAAAATTACTCCTCTCAAGACCTAGATGCATCTCAACATGGATGGCAAGTAGGGATTGAAGGATCTTGGAATATTTTTGACGGATATAAGAATCGAGGACAAATAAGACAAACAGAGTCAAAAATAAAACAAGCGGAAATCAATTTAAACAGCCAAAAATTTGCGATCGAAGTTGAAATTCGACAAGCTTTCACGGATTGGCAAGAGGCAGAAGAATTAGTGTCCGCTTCAAGAAAAATAATAGATCAGGCTCAAGAAGCATTGAGACTTGCAAATGCAAGGTATGGTGCTGGCAGCACAACTCAATTAGATGTATTGCAGTCTCAAGTAAATTTAACAGAAGCTCGAACGCAGCAATTAGAAGCTTATTACAGCAACCAAATAGCCATTGCTCATATAAATAAAGCGACCGGAACCGTGCTTCAATAATGAGACTACTTCTAGTTTTACTGAACTGATAACAATGAAACAAATCACATTTGTTTTATCTCTACTATTATTAACCCTAACCTCTTTATGGATTGGTTTCTGGGGCAATCCACAGATGTCTCCATTACAAACGATCGTTCAATATTTTGTATTATTTATAGCTGGGATACTTTCTGCACTCTTGTTTCCAAGAAATTTAAATACACTTCAGAATGTGGTCATTTTATTATTTCTTTCTGCAGTCATAAGAATTTTTCTTTGCCTCCACCCAGTATCCGATGATGTAAATCGATATTTATGGGAAGGCAAAATCACCCGTCACGGAATAAATCCGTATGCGATTACCGCAAATCAAGCCCCTCCAGACTCTGTATTTAGGGACCATTACTGGTTGGAAATGAACCATAAAGACTCGGTCACCACCTATCCTCCCCTTGCCATTTTGATCTTTTCAGTGATTGGTATCTTCAGTTATGCTCCTTTATTATACAAAATTATTTTTGTAGGTTTCGATCTAGCAATTATTTGTTTGATTCTCTACCTGCTGCATCAAAGAAAAATGCCTTTACGCCTCGTTCTTTTCTATGCACTCAACCCCATTATATTATTTTCCTTTGCAGCAGAAGGTCATTTTGACTCTCTCTTAGTGTTTTCAATATTCATTGCCGTACTTTTAAAGGAAAAAAAATGGGTGCACGGTGCGTGGTTCTTTCTGGCACTTGCAGTTCAAATAAAGGTCATTGCTATTATTTTAGTCCCGATTTTCATGAGGAATCGAGGGTGGCGATCGATTTGGGCAGCGGGTCCAGTCCTACTCATTCCAACCTTATTTTTTAGAAATCACATCGACGGTTTTATAGAGGGATTGATTCACTTTGGCTCTCAATTTTCACACAATGGATCCATCCACAACCTTTTAAAAATTGGAATCGGATCTACGGAAATTGCATCATTCATTTGTGTCATTATACTCGCAGTGGCTTTGGTTTTAATTGCAATTCGAGTTCCCTCAAATCTGGAAGCGGTCGCACTCTCATTGTGCATTCTTATTGTATTATCACCCACCATTCATTTTTGGTATCTCTCATGGGTTCTGCCATTTCTTTTTTTTATGCCATCGATGGCATGGTTGTATTTATCCTTTGTGATGATTTTCTATTTTCTCACTTGGCATTATAAAATAACAATGGGCTTTTGGCATCTCCCTGGTTCTATTCAAGCAGTTCAGTGGATCCCTTTCTTTGCGATTTTTCTCTGGCAATTAAAATACAATTTAATTCGACTGTTTGATTTTAGCAGGGAATATACAAAAAATTGGAATTCTTCTAAAGAGGTATCCATTGTGGTTCCTATCTTTAATGAAAACGCAAATATTCCAAAACTTCTCAAGAACCTCACCGCTCTGGATCCTAAACCTTCAGAAATAATCCTAAGTAAGTCCCAGAAAGATAAAAACTCCAGCATCCCAAAAGAGTTCATAGAAAAAATCAAAGTGATCCAATCTCCACACGGTAGAGGCATTCAAATTGCGTGTGGAATTGAAGCATCTACCAAGGATACGATTTTAGTGCTCCATGCAGATTGTACTTGCGAAAAATCAGTGATTGAAAGAATTACTAAATACTTGAATTCTAATGTAAACTGTAGTGGCGGATCCTTGGGACAATGTTTTGATAAAAAGAATTTTGGGATTTTACTGATTGAATGCCTCAATGATTTTCGAGCTCTTTTTTTACAACAAAGTTTTGGCGATCAAGGACAATTTTTCAGAAGGGAGTTTATTGATTCCATTGGAGGTTTCCCTAAACAGAGTTTGATGGAAGATGTCGAAATCAGTGAACAAATTGAAAAAACCTGCACACCTGCATATTTAGGAGGAGGCATTCTTGCATCAAGCAGAAGATGGCAAAGTGAAAACTGGAAAAAACACCTGTTACTTGTGATTCAAATCGTTTTCAAATATAGAATAAGTAAACTTTTAAAAAAAGAGATCACCGACGATCTTTATGATAAATATTATTCCAAAGAAAAATTGTAAGAATTAGGAAAGTCGTCTGAAACCCCAAAACTCGCTTTAGATTGGCCGATCACAGACACTATTTTGTATGCTTATGTCCCTAGGTCCAGATCTACTATACCCAACGACTTTTAATGAGAGAAATTCCCAAACTAACCCATTTTAAATTGTGTCTTAGCCCAATGCCTTTGCATAAAAATATCTATACAAAATTGAGTTTTTTTTACCCAATAAATAGACTTAAATTAAGTTTGTAATTTTGAGGTAAAGAGATTTCAGGCCACTGAAAATATCTACAACTAACATAAACCCAAAAATGACGAACCTACTAAGATTAGGAACATTAAGAGATTCCGAAAAGGTATTACAGAAACCTTACTTTTCGGGCATTACGTTCTTTTGAATGTAGACCTGTCTGCCCCAACCAACAAGCTTGCCGTCTTTGTCGAACACCACAGGAGTAAAATTTTCATCCAATGCACCCTTGAAAGTTACACTGTGAGACATCCCAGTTCTATAAACCCAAACAACTCCCCAATCATAACCCTCAGAGGCGTTCGGTGTTCCCATAGTCTTATAAACGTCATCAGGAGTCATCCCCAATTTTAGAAAAAGTAAACTCTTATTATTTTGTCTGGCCTCTGATTTCAAAGCTAAATTGAAAGGCCCTGTCGAATGGGACGCACAAGCAGTGATTAAAAGAGACAAAGTTAAAAGCAAAGCGGTGGATCTGAGTAATTTTTTCATAATAGGGATTTGGATAAAATTTAAGTGTATAGATGAAACCTTTTTGAATAAAATTTCAAGCTCGAAACTAGTTTTATTAAAATCAACCTGGAGGCCAAATCAAGGATCGACCTCCAAGTAAATGAACATGAAGATGTGGAACTGTTTCACCTCCATCTTTTCCATTGTTGATAATAATTCGAAATCCAGCTTCCAACTTCAATTTTTTAGCCATTTTTTTGGCTGTGAGTAACAAATGTCCTAGAAGATTTTGGTCCTCTTCAGCAGCATCTCCAATTCTAGAAATTAATTTCTTTGGAATTATTAAACAATGAGTAGGAGCTTGAGCATTGATATCTCGAATAACAATGCAATGTTCGTCCTCGTATAAAAAATCAGCGGGAATCTTTCGATTCATTATATTTTGAAATATCGTCTGCCCCATCCTTAGAATCCCTTACCAAATGAAACCTCTAAAAACCGTTTGAAAAAGACCAAAAACGATGGACAAAATTGCTACAAAACCAAATAGGATTTTGTGGTAAGCAGATAAATCGGACTCATAATCTTTGCTCACGTGTTTGTTGTTTTCATCCTCAATTCTAAATATCCGAAAAGTCGCCTCTCGAATCCAACCAAAATAATAATAAATAGAGATCACTACCCCAATCACAGCAACTGCGACAAGAAGATATAATTTTACTTTTATAGCAGTGATAAATAATAGCAGTTTGGCAATAAAACCTGCCAAAGGAGGAATTCCTGCTAGGGATCCCAAACCAACAATAAGAATAAAACCAAGGAATGTGTTGCTCTTGGCTAAATCTTCATAATCTTCAAGTTCTTGCCTTGCATCTAACTCAGAAACAGAGCACATAACCCCAAAAACAGAAAAGGAAGCCAATAAATAAGTCAACAAGTAGAAGTATATTATATAATGAGTTTCAACAGAAAAAGAAGCGACTAAGCCGATCATCAAATAGCCAGCATGAGCGACACCAGACAAGCCCATCAACCTTTTAACGTTTCTCTGGGTCACCGCAGCGATATTGCCAAATAGAATGGAACCGATTGCAATCACAGATAAGAATGGAACTAATATTTCTTTCAAATGGACAAAAGGCCCTGTGAGCAAATTAATAAGAACAAAAAAACCACTCGCCTTTGAAGCAACCCCCAAAAATGCTGCAATTGGAGTTGGAGCGCCTTGATAAACATCGGGAACCCATATTTGGAATGGAACCACTGCAATTTTGAAACAGAAACCGGCAATCACCAACAAAACCCCAGCAATCAATAAACTGCTGCCTTGGTTTAGAGAAATAAAGTGTCCAAGTTCTTTGAAGTTCATGGAATCTGTTGAATATCCGGTCATGGAAGGGTTACCAGCGACTCCATATAAAAGAACGATCCCAAGCATTAAAATCGCTGAACTCGTTCCCCCTAGAATTAAATATTTTAGGCCTGCCTCCAGTGAAAGGGAACTATTTCTTCCATAACTGATTAAAACATAGAAAGCTACAGTAGCCGTCTCTAATGTAATAAATAAAAGTAAAAGATGCGAACTTTGAACCATGATCATCAAAGATGCAGTTGCAATAAGAACCAAACTATAAAATTCTGTAGAAGGTAATTTGTTTTTCTTTAAATACAAAACACCCAGTGAAGAAACCAAAATACTACAAATGATAAAAAAGACTCTGCACCAATTACCAAAAGCGTTTTGCTTCAACATATCTGAGAAAGCATAAACCGTGTCAGGCGAATTCATAAAACTGAAATTATTTATAAAATAAAACAACACTAAGAACTGAGCACCAATAGAGACGATCGCGATCTTCTTATCTTTATCTCCTCGGAAAAATAAGTCCATTAGAAGCACAGAAACTCCTAAAAGAGCTAAGATTATTTCAGGCAAGATCCAATGCCATTGGTTGGTCGCTGCTAATTCTTTTAAAAATTGAATGTTCATCTCTTAAAATTGTTTTTTCATAGTCGCAAATGCTTACTGACCGTTTTTGCTCTCCATGTGAGACAGATAAATGGAAGTTGCAGGTTGCTCGATCCCTTCAACAATCTTATCGGGTTTGAATCCATCAATATCTCTATTGATTAAATTGGAGACAAATCCTGGATAAAATCCAGCTAGTAGTAAGGAAAAGATCAAAATTAGAGCTGGAATTTTCTCACTCGTTGTCAGATCACGAACTGTATTTGCTTCCATATGTTTTTGAAAGTTTACAGAAGGCTGACCGTAAAAAACTTTAGCAACTGCCCGAAGACCATAAATGGCTGATATAACAATCCCCAAAGCTGCAGGATAAAGCATCCACTGGATAGACTCATTGCCCCAAATACCTATAAAAACAGCAAATTCACCCCAAAAATTAGCAAATCCAGGCAATCCGATACCAGCCATTGTAGCAGTAATAAAAAATGCAGATAAAACTGGGGCTTTGCTCGCAAGACCCCCCATATCAGCCATATCAAAAGTGTCGGTCCTGTGGTAAATACAAGTGGTTAACAAGAAAAGCAAAGCGACAGAAAGCCCATGACCAAACATGAGCATTACAGCCCCTCCAGTTCCAATTGAGTTCAGGGATGCGATCCCTAGGAATGCATATCCCATATGCATTACAGAACTATAACTTACCATCTGTTTCAAATCTGTTTGACTAATAGTTGCTAAACCGATCACGACTATATTACCCAAAGCCAACCATCCCAAGATCGTTGCCCAATGAGCAGCACCTTCAGGTAGAAGAGGAGAAATTAGTTGAATAATCCCATACAATCCAAATTTTTTAAGAACTCCAGCATGAAGCATTGCAGCTGCAGTTGGTGCGGCGGAATAACTCTTCGGGGCCCATGAATGAAAAGGGAATAGCGAAACTAAAATACCAAAACCAAACAAAAGAATCCCATATATGTTTTGTTGAAGAACAGTTTCAAGAGGGGTATTGCTAAGATGATGACTCAATGCAATAAAATCGAAAGAATGATTAATCATTCCGCTATTTGTATAAATAACCAACAAACCGACTAGGGATGCAAGAGCTCCGAGAGTAAGGTATATAGCCATTTCCATGGCTGTGGATCGGCTACCCACTCCACCCCAGATACCAATCATTACAAACGTGGGAATCAATGCAAACTCATGGAAAAAGTAAAAAAAGAAAATATCTATGGATGAAAATACCCCCATCAGACCAGATTGCATAATCAATAAAAGAAATAAGTACAACCGGATTCGTTCTGCTTTCGCTTGAAGCGCGTAAATCCCCGATGCAAAACCTACAATACCAGCCATTAAAAATAGGGGCATCGAAATCCCATTCAAGCCAAGATGTAAAGTAATCCCAAAGTCTTCAAGACCTGTGAGAAATTTCATTTTAAAATTATAATGAATCGTCTCGTCAAATTGAGAATACAAAACAATTGCAGAAAATAAAGGAAACCCAAATCCGATATATGTGAAAGATTTCCAAAAACCCTGGGATTCTTTTTTTGAAAGAAGAATAAATATACCCGCCAATGCTGGTATAATAATTGATAACGGTAATAAAAGGTCGACGTTTTTCATTGTAATGAACTCTTAACTAAATATTCCAATTGCATAGGCCCAAAACAGTAACAAACCAGAGGCAAACCAAAAAACGTATGCTCCAATGCTACCCGTATGCAAAGCACGTGAAATGTAACCAAGTAAACCAATGAATCCTGCGGTCCCACGAACGCACAAACCCCCTATCAGCAGCAAATCCATTAAATGTATAAAATCAGCCAGTTTTTGCTGAACCTTTTTTACATACCATAAATAGAACTCATCTATTAGTAATTTAGAATCTAAAAATCTAAAAAGTGAAGGCATTCGGATCCCTAAATTATCATTCTTAGAACCAAGACCATAAAAAAACAGACTGCCTAAAATGCCAAAAATCCAAGCCAAGGTTCCGATGGATTTTAGGAGAGTGTGACCTTGATGGTAAGCATCCTCTAAAATGGAATCACTCAAACCATTAATCAATCGATAGTCGGATAGAAAAGACATTGAAAGATTTTCAGGCCACATGGCAACTTTTCCACCGAACAAAGCGAGTATAGACAGGACAAGCAATGGCAATATCATGACAAAAGGACTCTCTTTTGCATTTTTGGCATTCTTAGATTTAGGAGAACCAAAAAACGCAATCCAAAACAAACGACCCATGTAAAAAGCAGTTACTAGTGCGGAACCCATGAGGATCCAAAAAATCATTGTATGTTCTGCATAGGCAGCTACGAGTATTGAATCCTTACTGTAATAACCGGAGAGATAATTAACACCTGCGAGAGCTGCAATCCCAATCGCAAAAGTAACCGTAGTAAAAGGCATTTTCTTAGCCAAGCCGCCCATCTTGAAAATATCTTGCTCGTGATGACAACCGTGAATTACAGAAGCGGAGCCTAAGAAAAGCAAACCCTTAAAAAAGGCGTGCGTTGCTAAATGAAAAAGTGCAAGCCCAGGATAACCTAAACCAAAGGCCGCAGCCATATATCCAAGTTGTGATAAAGTTGAGTATGCTAAAATTTTTTTAATATCACTTTGTGTGATCGCACAAAGTCCACCATACGCAGCCATTAGAGTGCCCATCCATGCAATTACATTCAAAACATCTGGCGTGAAGAGAAATTCGATTCTTATTAAAAAGAAGATACCAGCAGCCACCATAGTTGCCGCGTGAATCAATGCAGAAACAGGGGTAGGTCCAGCCATTGCATCTGGCAACCAAACATGGAGGGGAAATTGCGCAGACTTACCAATAAAACCACACATCAGTAGTGCTGCTATAATCCAATTAGTGGAGGAAGGTTCCAAACCAATGATACTTTGTAATTCTAGTAGATTAGAAGTCCCAAACTGCCAATAAGTAATTACGATCCCAATTAAAAAACCCAAATCCCCCACACGATTGACAATAAAAGCTTTTTTGGATGCATTCGCAGCTTTTTCAGTTTTAAAATAATGGGAGATAAGAGCATAAGATGAAAATCCAACCAATTCCCAAAATATGAATATCATAATTAAATTGTCAGCAATCACAATCCCAAGCATGGAAAACATGAAAACAGACAGACCACCAAAATATCTGGCTTTACCATCATCCGTTCGCATGTAGCCAAGACTAAATATATGAATCCAGAAACCAACAAAGGATACAACGAAAAGCAATGTCAAAGTATCTGGATTTATTAAAAATCCCAAATCAAAAGAGAAAGTCCCCATTTGAAAATAATCCTTAAAAATCGTTATATAAATTTCCTGTCCTGTAGGAATAATTGAGAATAACTGAATGGATAAACAAGCGATTGCCAAAGCTGAAAAACAAGATAAATAAGCAGCAATATCCCCCTGTTTTCGTAAAAATAGGGCAATAACAACAGCAGAAATTAGGGGTGTCAATAAGACCCCTAAAAGGAGAGTGCTTTCAGTATACATACTTAATTTTTTAGTTGGTTTATTTCATCAACCATGATCGTTTGGCGCTTCTTATACAATGCTACAATAATTGCCAGCCCAATGGCGACCTCTGCAGCAGCGACTGTAATCGTAAAAAAAACAAAAATAAGCCCATCTCCAACTCCATTAAACTTTGAAAATGCGATCAGCATAACATTGACTGCAGTCAACATAAGCTCGATGCACATAAAGATAAAAATAACGTTTTTTCTTAGTAGGACTCCGAAAAATCCAATAGCGAATAACATGCCTGAAACAACAAGATAATGATTCAATCCAACACTCATGAGACTTCTGAGCCCGCAACAGACCCTTTAATAGATTCATCTAAAGTTTTTGTTTTGACAACTTCCTTTTTGCTAAGATAAATCACACCAATCATTGCAACTAGAAGTAAGAAACCAGCAACTTGAACAGGAAGCATGTATTTAGTGAATAAACCGTATCCTAGTTGACTGGTTTGACTGCTAAATACAAGAAAATCTGCTTCACTAGAAATTGAAGTTGAAATTTTATTGCCCAATGAGGGGCTATCAAATAAAGAAAAAGCAATCACTGTCCCAACCAATGCAATCGCTAGGAAAGAGACACTTGCTAAAACAGTGAGCATATTTGGCTTTAATTTATCCCCACCTTCAACTCCAAGAAGCATAATAATAAATAAAAATAGAACCATTATCGCGCCCCCGTATACGAGAACCTGAAGGATAGCCATAAAATAAGCCTGCATCGTAATCGATAAAGAGGCAACCCCGACGAATGTGAGAATCATAAACATCGCCGAGTTGACAGCGTTTTGGTTGATTACGACACAAAATGCAGACAGAATTGTAAATCCTGCAAAAATGTAAAATAAGAGATCAGTCATGATAGGTCGAAGAAAAATTAATGATGGCCTTCGTGACCGTTAAGCTCCGCTTCCTTCTTTTTGTCCCATTTATAATGATTGTCAGGCATGGTGCCACCGAGCTCATAAAGGCGATCTTTGTTGTTAAGAAACTCTTCTCTAGAATACCCGGATACAGAGTAATCCTCTTGCAACCAAATCGCCTCCTCTGGACAAACCTCTTGACAAAAACCACAATAAATACATCGCAACATATTTATTTCAAATTCCTTTGGTCCTTTCTCAACATGGACTCGATCTTCTTCAGAATCACTGATTTCTCCAGGAGTAATACGGATTGCTTTCGGTGGACATACAAACTCGCAAAGCTGACAAGAAACACATTTTTCTCTACCATTCGGGTCCCGAACCAAAGTGGGAACTCCTCGATAACTTTCAGAGATTACAGGTCTTTCCTCAGGATATTGAAGCGTAACATTCGGCTTTAATATATTTGAGAAAGTAGTTTTCAAACCATTCACGATCTGAGGAAGATAAGTTTTCTCCGACAGACTGAGGGGCGTTCTTTCAATAGCTCTTGTTTTTCCAGCCATATTAATTAATCAATTTTTCGTAAACTGCAAATGCGATGATATAAAATACCAAATTTGCAATGGAAATAGGAAGCAATATTTTCCAACCAAGATTCATAACTTGATCATATCTAAATCTTGGTAAAGTCCATCGGACCCAAATAAATAAGAAAATCATGCATACTACTTTAGCAATGAACCATAGAACAGAAAATACTCCTCCAATGATTCCAGATGGCCAAGGGTTAGGAAGCCAAGGAAGAAAATTAGATCCGCCAAAAAACAAAGCTACAAAAACCCCAGAACCCACAATGATGTGAGTGTATTCAGATACAAAAAACAATCCAAATTTAAAACTACCATACTCCGTATGAAATCCACCTACAAGGTCTGTCTCTGATTCTGCCATGTCGAAAGGAGTTCTATTAGTTTCGGCAAACAAACAAATTAAAAACAAAAGCGCAGAAATCGGCATAAGGACAAAATTCCACAAAGAATCTTGTGAAGTAATGACATTTACGAGGCTCAAACCACCTTCCATCCCGGGTGGGTTCGCCAAAAGTAAAACAGGAATTACAGAAATCCCCATAGCAAGTTCATAAGAAATCATCTGAGCAGAGGAACGAACGCTTCCTAAAAAAGAATATTTGTTGTTAGAGGCCCAACCACCAATAACAACCCCATATACCCCGAGTGACCCAACTGCAAAAATGAACAAGATTCCAATGTCAATATTCGCTAAAATCAATGGAATCCTTTGGCCAGATTCCGGGTCTATCATCTGACCAAAAGGCAAGACGACCATCGTTGTCATTGCCGGAATTAAAGTAATAATTGGGGCTAAAACATAATAAAATTTATTAACGTGTCCAGGCATTACCTCCTCTTTAAACAAAAACTTCAATCCGTCTGCCAATGGTTGAAACAATCCCAAGCCAACAATTAAAGGTCCAACAATGGGTATGCTTGATAAAATCGGCAAAGCAGTTCTGTTAGGACCTACTCGACCCTGTATCCAGCTAGAAACTTTTCTTTCTGCTAACACTGAATAACCGGCCATGGTCATAACGACGGTAATCATTAATACAGCGGCCAGAACGTGCAGTAAAACTTCTAAAATCATTTTTTACTTTCTATTATAAAGCAGGGACAAGATCCTCGGTCGCTCTAAAGTCTTCGATTGAAAACTTGAGACTTTTTACCTCAGGAAATTGAAGATTTCTGAAACGGTCTGCATTCAAAGCGATTCCATCAGTTCCAATTGAATGAAAAGTGATGTCATTCAATTCAGGTGTTGATGCAGCCAACTCTTCCCAGATTAAATCAACAGTCGGAGAAATAAACTCTTCTCCAGAGATTCCAGAAAGCAATTTGGTTAAGATTAAAGTGTCAGGAAATAAGCCCGCAGGTCCCGGGACAGCTTGATTGAATTTTTGCAATCTAAAGCTTTGGTTGACAAAAGATCCTTTCTTCTCGAATACAGTCAGAGTTGGAAGATTCACACTTGCTAGAGCAGAAGTTGAATTGGTATGAGTTCCTAAATAGACAATTTTTAGATCTTTCAGTAATTCTGCATCTATACCTGTCAATGATAAATCTTCATGAATTACCAAAAGGGTGTCAACCAAACCTAATTTTATTTCTTCCTCCAAACGATCTAGGCGAGAAGTAGGAACGTCACTTATTAAATCGTTGAGGAGGGCACCACGGGTATTCGGTCTTCGATCTGCAGAGAGTAAAAGTCCATCCTCGGCTCCTAGGTGAGCTAGAAAATAACATTCAATCTCTTTTATTTTAGCAATTTTTCTGAGAATAAACTGTTCTTCGACAGAACTTAATGAAGAACCGACCATTCTAAGCTTGTCATTTTTCAAGATCTCAATTGCTTGGGAAAGTGCATCGTCGAGAGAAGCTTCTTTTTGTAAAATCTGAGGACTTAACAATCGAGTGTCCTCTTCCACTTGTTTGTAAAGTTCTCGTGCACTGTCAGTCATCCAGGTATCGTTGACAGCATCGTTCCTTCTGGGAGTTATCCTGTAGATCTTCCCCTCCCTGCTAGAAACGACCGTATTGCTACCGACACTGCTTTCGGAACAAATACTATTGGCTTCCTTTAAAAACCAAACTCTCATCTTAAAACGAAAATCCGTGCTTGTTAAAGCTCCGACAGGGCAAATATCAACTGTATTTAAAGAATAATTATGATCCAAAGATTTTCCTGGATAACAGGTTAAAGTGGAATAACTGCCACGATCAACAAACCCAAGAACATCTTCTCCAGCAATCTCACTGCTAAATCTCACACATCTAGAACAAAGGATACATCTTTCGTCATCCAAAGTGACTCGTTCGCCCAATTTGGTTCTCTTGGGCTTAACATTTTTATCTTCTATGAAACGACTGTAACCTCGACCATAATCCGCTGAAAATTCCTGAAGTCTGCATTCGCCCGCTTGGTCACAGATTGGGCAATCTAAAGGATGATTTACTAAAAGAAACTCCATGATCCCATTCCTGTAGTCCTTGACCGTTTCTGATTCTAATTTAATATGCAAACCTGGAGAAACATTCGAATTGCATGCAATTGCGGGTTTGGGCATCCAACCAATTTTTTGAACTCCGTTTTCATCTAAAATTGCATCCCCAGTGGCTCGATCTCTCATAGGCATACCCATATCAATCAAACACATCCTACAGTTTCCTGCTACAGACAACTTTGGATGGTAACAATAATGAGGAATTTCTTTACCCACTGTGTTCACAGCTTCCACTAAATTCATTCCCTTAGGTAAGTTAAACTCCTGCCCGTCAATATTTACCGGGACTAATTCCTGTGTTCCGTTTTGGCTCATATTAAACTAAATGTATAAAATCTTCAGGCTTTTTGTCCAAATTGGCCGCTTGTTTGATGGCCTTATCTTTAAATTCATCTCTAAATTTATGAATAAAACTCATTGCAGGCCAGGCAGTAGCCTCCCCATGAGCACAAATAGTTCTTCCATCAATCTGTTTAGCGATCGATTCAATCAGCTCCGCGTCCTCTTCTCTGGCGTTTCCAGCACACATCCTAGTAGTAACTTTCTTCAACCAAAGGGATCCTTCTCGACAAGGAGTACACTGACCACAACTCTCATGGGCATAGAAAGCATTGATGTTGGCAAGAACTTCGACGATGTCCACAGAATCATCCAAAATAATTACTGCCCCTGATCCCGACATCGACCCTGCCGCCATAGGCCCATCAAAATCCAAAGGAATGTCTTCTAAAGCCCAATCAAAAGCAGTCCCGTCTTTTAATTTACCTTTGAATCTTTCACCGGCTCTTAAAACTTTAGAGGAAGAGCCGCCTGGTATTAAAGCTAAAAGTTTGCGACCAGGCTTGAGACCTCCACAAACATCATAGATCAACTCACCATAAGTCAAGGCACCGCATTCAAACTCATAATAACCAGGTTTTTGAACATGTCCAGATACGGACCAAATACGAGTACCTGTGTTGTTGGGTTTTCCAAGTTTTGCATATTCTTTGCCAGTCATTTCAACAATGTGTTTCACATTGCACAGCGTCTCTACGTTGTTGACAATGGTTGGACATTGATAAAGGCCAAGAACTGCAGGAAAAAATGGAGGCTTGATTCTTGGATAGGGTCTTTTCCCTTCAATCGACTCAATGAGGCCCGTTTCTTCTCCACAAATGTACGACCCAGCTCCACGATGCACAATCAAATCGCAGGAATAATCAGAGCCTAATATGTGATCCCCCAGTAAATTTTGAGATCTGGCTTCTTCAATTGCCTTTTCCAAAATCCTAGCACCTCCAAACATTTCTCCACGAATGTAGATAAAAGCAAGTTTTGCCTGGATTGCAAAAGCGGTGATCATCATTCCTTCAATGAGCTGGTGGGGATCTTTATAAATAACTTGCCTATCTTTAAAAGTTCCTGGTTCCGACTCGTCGGCATTGCAAATTAAATAAATAGGCTTCCCTGACTTTCTGTCCAAAAATTTCCATTTTAACCCTGCTGGAAAACCTGCTCCTCCTCGACCCCGAACCCCAGAATCCATAACTTCAGAACAGATCTCCTCAGGTTTCATAGTGTAGGCTTTTTTGAGCATTTCGTAACCACCATGTTTCACATAGCAATCTATATCTGTTTCGTATCCTGGCTGATCTACGTTTTTTAAAAGTAATCTATGTTCACTGACTGCCATAATAACCTCCAATTTATAATTATATGTTACTGCAAAACGTTTTGTTTCAATTCACTTGCCATTTTTTTCGCTACATCCAAGGTCACAGATTGATGTAATTTGTCATCAATCTGGATGACAGGGGCCGTTCCACAACTAGCGATGCATTCCACGAACTCGACCGTGAACTCACCGTCGTCTGAAGTTTGGTTCAAACCACAATTCAATTCCTTTTGGAAGGTGGAACAGACTTCTTGACTACCGTTCAGTGCACAAGACAAGGTTCTACAAATTTTAATATGTTTTTTACCAATCGGCTTTTCACGTAACATTGGGTAAAAGGTAACAATCTCATAAACTTGAATCGGTTCAATTTCTAAACGAGAGGCAATCCACTCAATCGCTGCCTTGCTTATATAACCTTTTTCTTCCTGAACCAGATGACACAATGGCAAAGCTACACTTCTAGTGTCAGGATACCTTGGAACCAGCTTGTCAATTTTGTCGATCGTGTTGGTTGAAAGAAAAAATTCTTCTAATTGAACGGTTTTAGTCAGGTCCATAATAGCTTATAATAGATTTTAACGATCACACTCACCCATAACAAAGTCCAGACTCCCAAGTATTACTGTAATATCGGTCATCATGTGCCCGGGAACTAACTTTTCTAATATACTTAAATTGCAGAAGCTAGGACCTCGAATTTTAAGTCTGTAAGGGACTCCTCCTCCTTTGGAGACTACAAAAAAACCAAGCGCTCCCTTGGGATTTTCCCCTTCAAAATAGACTTCACCTTCAGGCATTTTGGGACCTTCGGTGGTAATCATAAAATTCTGAATCAGCTCCTCCATAGAGGTCAAAACTTTATCTTTTGGGGGTGAAAAAATTTGTTTTGCTTCTTCAGCATACCAAGCTCCATCTGGAAGCTTATCGATAACCTGCCTTACAATTCGAATCGATTGATAAAGTTCTTCCACACGGACTAAATATCGGTCATAACAATCTCCAGTGGTTCCGATAGGGACGTCAAAATCGTAATTTTCGTAACCACTGTAAGGCTTGTCTTTTCGCAAATCTAGATCGACCCCTGAAGCTCTCAGGTTGGGACCTGTAATTCCATAAGCCAAAGCATCCTCTTTTGAAATTACACCTATCCCTTGAGTCCGGTCGGTAAAAATTTTGTTGCGAGTCAGTAATTTCTCAACGGTCTCGATCACAGAAGGTAAATTGTCACAAAATTTGATAACTCGATCGGTCCAACCGTCAGGAAGATCGCGAGCAACGCCACCAATTCTAGTGTAGGAAGTAGTGAACCGAGCTCCAGTAAGTTCCTCAAATAAAGTGTAGAGTTTTTCTCGTTCAGTAAAACAATACATAAATGGAGTCCAAGCTCCAGTATCCATTCCATAAACACCCAGTCCCAATAGATGAGATGAGATTCGAGCCAACTCAGAAATAAGGACACGTATTGCTTGACATCTTGGTGGAAGCTCTAATCCAGCAAGCTTCTCAACTGCAATCGCATAAGTGACATTGTTAGCCAAAGGAGCCAAATAATCCAGACGATCCGTGTAGGGCACAAACTGATTGTAAGTCATATTTTCAGCCAATTTTTCATCCCCGCGGTGTAGATAACCAATCACTGGTTCGGCTTTGGTAATAACATCACCATCCATTTCAAGAACCACTCTCAAAACTCCATGAGTCGTAGGGTGAGAAGGCCCAAGATTAAGCTCCATTTTTTCACTCTGAAATTCGGCAACCTCAGAGGCTTGCGTGCTTGTGTCTCCAATACTAATTTCTTTAATAGCCATAGATTTTAGAAAATTTAGGTAGCGGGTTTCACATCGGATTCAGTCCAACTCTGATCTTTTCCTTTTGGTTCTGAACCACTAGTATGATTGCCATGAGAAGACACAAAAGGACCTCCCATGAGTGGAGCAGACTTAACGGAAGCTCCAGTTACCTCTACCACATCTGGAGCAGGAAGATCCGTAGGTATTCCTGCTAAAGGAAAGTCTTTTCTGAGTGGGTGATAAGGATACTCATCCCACATTAAAATTCTTTTGAGATTCGGATGGTTAGTATAATGAATACCGAATAAATCAAAAGTCTCTCTTTCATGCCAATCTGCAGCTGGGTACAATTCCGAAACTGAGGGGGCTTGTGGATGGGTATCATTCGAACAGTTGGATACGATCCTGATATATTCACGATTAGAAGTGGAATATAAATGATAAACAACAGAATATCTTGGACTTTCCTGATCCCAGTCGATTGCAGTGGCATCTACTAAAAGATCAAAATCCAATTGATCGCGGAGGGCTGACATACAATCTATAAGCTTTTCAATTGGACAATTGAAAGCAAAACAATCGTTGCTCGGCCTCTTATCTA
>CAJWYM010000054.1 GCA_913049555.1 uncultured Opitutia bacterium | reverse complement strand
CCAGCTGCCGAAAAAACAGCCAAGGTGGCTGGGAGTTGATAAGAGCAGGCAGAGCCAAATGATATAGCTGATACACAAGCGCCACGAGAACAACTAGAACAGGATCGACTCGCTACAACTGCAGGCACGTTGCAACCAAATCCCATGATAACTCGAACGAGATCTCGTCCTCCAAGACCAAAAGGAACCAACCAAGTGTGCAAACCATAGGAAATGCGATCGATTAAGCCAGTGCTTTTGTAAATTGCAATCAGTGCAGTAAACATAAGAATCGTTGGCAGTGCATACAAAACCAAAAATGGGAACATCGCAAACACTCCGTAATCTCCGGCTAATGTTAAAGCCAGAGGTTTTGGCAGTTGGTTTAACCAATGAAGAAATGGATCCAAAAGAAAATATAAAGGATCGTACAGTTGGTCTGCCAATTTATTTGCCTGATTGACAGCAATCCAAGCGGGGAAAAATAAAAGGAGAAAGCTAATCGGGGAAAAGCTCGCAAGCTTTTCTAAAGTTTTCAGCTTCCCATATGAACTTTCTTCGGGAAAAAGCTTTAGACCCACTGTGCTATCTATGAGCAAGGGTTGAGCCCCCAGGATTGCTAGGCGTAGGTTTGCTAGTTCTGTGGCATCAGGATTTCTGCTGTCTAGGAGGGTTACTGGAATACCGAGTCTATTCCTCCATTGTTCCAAAAGGTTTTTTTGCAAAGCTTTATCCAAGTGACCCAAATGATCTTTAAAAGTAAGGGCAATGGAAACTTTACAGGAACCAATAAATGGAAGAATGAGATTCAATTCTTGTAAAGATTTGTGGGCTCTGAGGACCAATAGAACAGAGCTTGCTGAATCTAAAATTTTTAAGGTATCTTTTACAGTTGAGGCATCCGAGTCGACAATCAAACCCGGTGTGTCTATCCAGTTCCAAGGGTTGTCTGAGTATTCTTCACATTTTAAAGTCGGTTCATTGGGTGAGGGAAATGAGTCCTTACGACCTAAAAAAGCAGAGATTATGGTGCTTTTGCCTACGCTTTCCAGTCCTAAAACAACGACTTTTGGAGAATCAGGATGTGGTAAGATCTTATTTTTTAGGACCTCTTCAGAATTCACGACTCACTGCCGACGGTCTCTGCCTCAGAGTCTACTGCACATTCACAGTTGGTGCAGCACTCCAGATCGTCTACAAGAAAACCTCGTTTCCGATCGTCTTCAAGATGAGGTTCTGGATAACCTAAACGCTTTGCAATCGTTAGGGCAATCACTCCAAATCTAGCTCTAAATTTGTAAATAAAACAGAATTTAGATCCTCTTTGAACGAGGGATGGGCCGGAGTAAAAGATGCCTGGATGAAGAGTGGACTCGTCCTCATCCGTGAATTGCGGTTGCGATCCCTTCCATTCGAAAAACTCTTTAATTGGTGTGAGCGCGGATTCAAAACCGTTGGCAATGATAGGGCGGTGCTTCGTATCAAATACGTCTCCGTTCTCGGTTTCCACAATGTAGCAATCGGAAAGTCGGTTTACTTGGGTTACTGTAGTATTGCCATGGAGCATGACCGAGCCTGGATTGTTTTTCATGGCACCTAATAGGCGGTCTCTAGTAAAGGGACTGAGGAGTTCACTAGGATCGGTGTGATCTGCATTCCAAGGTTCACCATTGGACAATAATAAAATCCGTTTTTTTAGATTTGCGAGATGGCAAGTAGCGTCAATACCACTTTCGTAGCCTCCAATTATAAGGGCCTCGTCTCCTTTATAATCCTCCCAAGTTCTAAAAGCACTGGAGTGCACGCAGTGTTCAGCACCAGGGAAGGAGCCAGTCTTCGGGTGAGAAAATTCTCCACCGGCCCAAACAACGATCTTGCACTTATAGACCTTTTTTTCTGTTTTTAGAGTGTAAGAATCCAAACCAGGGTTTATTTGCAAGACTTTCTCATTTTGTCTCACATTCAATTCATAGTAAACGGAGACAGCATTTAAATAATCGGCATACTCATGACCACTTAAATGCTCTTTTTGAACAAAATCAGCAGGGCTTGTGGTCGGAGTGATAGCATTTAGGTCGGTAATGTAAAAGGGGTTGCTGTGGAAGGAGGGTGTGATCAGCCTCATTTGCTCTGGCCAGCGGCGAAATGAGGAACCGATTTTGTCGGCATCCAAAATAAGAACATTTTCAATGCCGGCTCTACGAAGCGACAAACTACAGCCGATACCCGCTGGGCCGGCTCCTACTATTATAACCTCAAAATCCATTCATTTACAATGAAAGAGACTTTCATTAAGTCAATCTAAAATCGGGATCTAAATATATTTAATAAAGTTCTGATCATCCTATGGGATGTGTCCTGAAATGGGAATCCTACGAGCTATTTTTTAATAAAATTACGAGGATAATTGAATGGAACCGGAAAGAGAAAATCGATGTTCTCAAAAAAGGATGCAGACAATGAATTTATTTCGAAGTCCTTTCTTGATTAGGAATGTAAGAATTTATGAATGTAAGAGGAAGAAATTCTTAATGATGCAATTTGCATACAACATTTGTTTATTTCTTTTTTAGACCCTTTTCTATTGTGAGCTACTTAGTCAATTCACCGAACGAGGTAGGTTTCATTCTTAGGGTAAATGAGTAGATTTGTATTTTAGATTTTTGAAAATGGAACATTTACTGCTTGTTTGACAGTGATAAATTATGATTTTTTCAAAAAAAGAAGCAGACATCTATATTCCAGATCAAACCAAATTTCGAGATGCAACCCATCGTACCACTCATCTTGCAATTGGTGCACACCAAGATGATTTGGAAATTTTTGCTTACCACGGAATAGCAAGCTGTTTTGATCATGAGTCTAAATCTTTTGGTGGAATTACGATTACAAACGGGAGTGGTAGTTCCAGAACGGGTGAATTTGCAGATCACTCAGACAAATGGATGATGGCTCTTAGAAGAGAGGAACAGCGAAAAGCAGCAGACCTAGGCAAATATTCTTTCGTTGTTCAATTGGACTATGAGAGTTCTGAAGTGAAAGATGGAGAGAATTTGCATGTATCGAATGATATTTTAAAGGTGCTTTCTGCCTGTTCCGCTGAAACTATCTATTTGCACAATCCAGCAGACAAGCATCCCACTCATATCGGTGTTTTAAAGAAATCTTTGGATGCATTGAGAAAGCTCCCTGAAGGTATGAAACCGAAAAAATTGTATGCTTGTGAGGTTTGGAGAGATTTGGACTGGTTGTTGGATGAAGATAAGGTAGCTTTGGATGCAAGTTTGTATCCTGATTTAGCCTCTGAATTGTTAAAGGTCTTTCGGACCCAGATTGCTGGAGGAAAAAGATATGACCTCGCAACATTAGGAAGGAGGCGTGCCAATGCAACTTATTATAATTCTCATGCAGCAGATGCTGAAACGGAGCTCACTTGGGCGATTGATTTGATGCCACTTCTTAGAGACCCTTCGCTTACTCTTGAAGGGTTTACCCTGTCTTTAGTGGATCGATTCCGGATGGACATTAAAAAACAATTGAAGGGTTTTTAAACCGAATGAAAGGTGCTTTGGCAAAGAGGGCATTTAAAGATTATTTTGACACAGAGGCGGCTCATTTTTTATCGGATCAATTAGCAAGCAGTTATCCAGAGTTGGATCGGGATAAATTTGTTCAAATCTCCACGGATAATATCGATGCATTAGAAATGTCAGCAAGAATTGCTGTATTCTCGCGAGCGATTCGGATTTGTTTGCCTGATTCCGTGCCACTGGCATTGGAAATTATCAAAAAGAGCCTACCAGAGGAATTAAAAGAGTCCGAGGGTAGCTATTCAGGATTTTTGCAATGGCCTCTTGGAGATTTTGTTGCCACTTATGGGCTCGAACATTGGCCCGAGTCCATGGATGTATTGTTTGATCTAACCAAAAGATTTACTTCCGAATTTGCGATTCGTCCTTTTTATGAAAGGTATCCCATTCAAACTTTGAGGAAAGTTCAAGAATGGATGAAAGATCCTAATGTTCATGTTCGCCGACTCTGTTCTGAGGGATTTCGTCCTAGGTTGCCTTGGGGTAGAAAACTAGAATTATTTATTGAGGATCCAAGTCCATTGATTCCAATTCTGGAATATTTAAGAGAGGATGAAGAAGCTTATGTTAGAAAATCTGTGGCTAATTGTTTGAATGATATTTCAAAAGATCACCCAGATCTTGTAATTGAGCTAAGTGAGAAATGGATCCAAAATGCGAATAAAAATCAGACGCGTTTGATAAAACATGGATTGAGGTCTTTGGTTAAAGATGGAAATCTTCGGACCCTCTCAATTTTAGGATTTCAGCCAATTGAAAACCTAGATCAAACTTTTAATATCTCAAAAGAGAAATTGTTTTTGGGGGAATCTTTGGAAATGTATCTGACGCTCAAATCTAGTGCTGATTATTCGCAATCAATTCTGTTAGACTATTGCGTCTATTATGTTCGACAGAAAGGTAAAATTTCTAAAAAAGTGTTTCGTTGGAAAAGCTTCACAATCCATCCTGGACAATTTGTTGAACTGAAGAAAATGCACTTCATGAAAGTTTCATCCGTTCGTTCTCTTTATGAGGGTGAACATAGGATTGAAATTCAAATTAATGGAAGCAGCGAATTGTCAAGCTCCTTCGATTTGAGCTTTTGATTTCTAAAAAAAATAAAATCCAAATTTTCTTTAAAAAATGACTGCTCTTGTTGGTAAATGAGCAGTAAGGGATTTTGAAGATCTCTTAATTCAATGACTTGAATGAGTGATAGATGGTCTCATTAACGGATGCATTCTTCGACTAGGAATCTTGAAATTGCCTCGATAATAGCACTCGGAGAATCACTTGCTAGATTTCATAGCTTGGAGGAAGAACCTAAAATGTTATTTTTATAATTAGCCATTGAAAATTTGGTTCTATAGTTGTCTACTGTTCTAAGAATTATTAATTTATTTGAACTGTTATGAGTATTGTACCTGAAAATTTGAAATACACGAAAGATCACGAATGGATTGAGTTCGATGAAGACGGCTCTGCAACCGTTGGGATTACAGATTATGCCCAGGAAAGCCTTGGAGATATTACTTTTGTTGAATTGCCTGAGGTCGGTTCTACTTTTGAGGAAGGGGACACGTTTGGGGTTGTAGAATCTGTGAAAGCGGCTTCAGACTTGTATGCACCGGTTGGATGCGAAGTCGTTGAGGTGAATGAGGATTTGGATGCAGAACCTGAGAATTTAAATAGTGACCCTTATGCAAGTTGGATTATGAAAGTAAGCATCACAACAGAAGGTTCACAATTACTATCGGATGCCGAGTACAAAGAACTCTTGTAGTTTTTTAAATTTTTCTACCCATCTAGTTTACAACTTGCTTCTCAATATCCTCAAGGAACTGTTTCGTAGGCCAACAGGTATTGTTGTAGTCCTTGTGCTTGGCCTTTTGTATTTGGCTGCCTTCTTGGCTCCTGTCCTTTCTACGCATTCCACGGAATCCCAATTTCCTTCATTGGCCTTTCATCCTCCAATGAAATTGACTTGGGATGGAGGGCTTGCTGCTAAGAAGTATGAAAAAGTGGGTCCCGGTGAGTATCGAGAGCTAAAAGGGGAGACGATTCCTCTGCAATTGTTCGGAAAGGGTTGGGAGTACCGTTTTATGGGTATCTCTATGGATCGCCATTTGTTTGCCACTGAAGGGGATGAAGTGCGGTTTTATCTTCTTGGGAGTGACAACACGGGTAGAGATGTTTTTTCTCGATTGTTATTCGGTGCTCGGATATCGCTAACCGTTGGATTGGTGGGAATTACAATCACGCTCATATTAGGATTTCTTGTGGGTGGAATGGCAGGCTTTTTTGGAGGTAAAACGGATTTCTTTGCTATGCGCGCAGTTGAATTTCTTATGTCTATTCCCAGCTTGTATTTACTTTTGGCTCTTCGAGCGGCTCTGTCAGATAAGTTCGAAAAGTCAGAGCAGGTTTATCTTATGATTATTCTGATACTGTCTTTTATTGGTTGGTCTGGAACGGCTCGGGTGGTTCGGGGGATGACTCTTTCCATTAGAAACAGGGCTTATGTTCATGCTGCAGAATCGATGGGACAGTCTACTTTTAAAATTTTAACCAAGCATGTATTGCCGAATTTGGTGAGTTATTTGATTGTTGCGGCCACCCTTAGCATTCCGGGATATATTTTAGGTGAGGCAGCACTTAGCTTTCTCGGATTGGGGGTTCAAGAGCCCTCAGCCTCTTGGGGTTTGATGCTGAAGCAGGGAAATGAAATTAAAAACTTTATGATGGGTTTTTGGTGGATGTTGACTCCTGGTGCAATGATTATTGTAACCGTGATAGGATTCAATCTTCTTGGGGACATTCTTCGGGATATTGTGGATCCTAAAATGAAAGTTTAGTTTTATGGCAGGTGGTTTTTCAATAGAGGTTTCAAACTTGAACAAATCGTTCGGAGTCATGGAGGCTGTTCGTGATATTAGCTTTACTGTGGCTCCGGGAGAGGTTGTAGGATTCTTAGGACCTAATGGAGCTGGAAAGAGCACGACAATCAAGATTCTATGTGGTCTATTGGCCGCCACTTCAGGTCGAGTGAGAATCGGAGATATTTCAGTTGCTCAATTTCCCGAGAAAATCAAAGACCGAGTGGGCTACATGCCTGAAAACAATCCTTTGCCAGAGGATATGCGGATCAATGAATATTTAGCTCACAGGGCTCGATTGAAAGGTTTGAGGGGCAAAGAGGTAGAAGTGAGGGTTCAAGAAGTTCTTGAATTGTGTGATCTCTACAGAACTGCAAGAAGTAAAATTATCTCTACTTTATCCAAAGGCTTCAGGCAACGGGTAGGAATTGCGGATGTTCTTTTAGGGAAACCAGAGTTGGTGATCATGGATGAACCTACAATTGGCTTAGATCCTCATCAAGTGTTGTTGATGAGAAAATTAATCCAGAGCTTAAAAGGGCAAATGACTTTTGTGATATCCAGTCATATTTTGGCTGAGATTGAGAAGGTCTGTGATCGAGTGATTATTATCAATCGGGGGAGTATTGTTGCCAGTGGATCTTCAAGGGAGTTGAGGGAAGAATTCATTCCGGTCGTAGGAGTGAAGCTTATTTTGGAGGGAGATGCTCACAAATTCGTGCAGAATTTAAATCGGGAGAAAGACTTGATTCACTTTTATTCGATCGTGGATCAAAGCTCTGAGGGAGCCTCTATTTCCCTAGAGGTTTTTGATTGGACTCAGTTCAGAGTTTGGCTGGAGGAACAGTTGAGTCACTCGTCGGGATTAAAAATCAACGAAATCGCTCGTTTGGAAAGCAGTTTAGAGGATATTTTTATGGCAGCGACAAAGAGAAGTTGGGACGATGAGGGCAATAAAATTAAACCTTACTTAACAGGGATGTCATGAGACAGTTTGGAATTTTAGTTAAAAATGAGCTTTTCATGCTCTTCGTCTCTCCGGCGACCTATGTGACTACTGTGTTGTTTCATTTGTTGACGGCCTCCTTCTATATTTTAATCTTGGCTGATTACACGGATATCCCATCAGAGGACATCCCAATGGTCGTATTTTTCCGGTTGTTTTGGACGGTTGCATTGTTTGTGGCTCCTTTGCTTACCATGAGGAGTATTTCTGAGGAACGAAGATTAGGAACTTTACAAACACTGATGACGACTCCGACCACAACGACGCAATTTGTTCTCAGTAAATTCTTTTCTGTCTATGCCCTCTATATGTTACTTTGGCTTTCTACCCTGCTTTATCCTGTATTGGTTTCCATTGCTGTGCCAGGATTGGGCCAACAAATTCCATTGTTAGATCCTGCTACAATTGTGGGAGGATTTTTATTTTTGTCTTTGAGTGGTCTGCTGATCATCTCAGTGGGGATTTTCTCCAGCAGTATCACTCGAAGTGTTATGGTTGCTGCAATCTTCAGTTTTACTTTGCTGTTTTTTATTATTGCTTCAGGTGGGTTGATCGAAAAATTAGCAGACAATATGCCTGGTCGTATAGACTTTCTCGATGGTCCTGCTGAGTATTTAAGAATGTTTCAGCATTTGGAGGATTTTATTCATGGAATTTTGGACACTCGCCCTTTTGTCTACTATATTACAGGTGCAGGAGTTTTTTTAGCATTGTCTACTATCATTGTAGATGCAAAGGTGGATAGTTGAGTGAAGTATTTGGAAGATTTTAAAAGTATCCGTCGATTGCGATTTACGAATCGATGTGTTCAGTTCTTGCTCTTTTTGTTACTTTTCATTGGTGCTAATTATTTGGCTGCAATCCGGTTTTCTCGAATGGATATCACTTTTAATAACGAACAATCCTTGGCCCCTGTGACTGTTGCATATCTTAGTAAGATGGAGAAGCCTGTGAAAATATACATCACTATGGGTCCTGATTCTGAGGATGTTTCACAAAAAAAAGTGATTGATGATTTACAAAACTTATTGAGGCGTTTTGAATTTGCTAGCAAGCGAGGGGACAAACAGTTGATCTCTTTTGAGCTGGTAGACGTCTATCGAGAACGATTGAAAACGCAAGAGCTTGTGAGTAAGTATGGTTTGAAAAAAGAGAAAGTAATCCTAGTCACTTGTGGAGATCGGCGGAGAGAAATCTTAGGTCAAGATTTGTATAAAATTGAGGGGGGTGTAGAGAAGCTTTTTAAGGGTGAGGAAGTGTTTTTATCTGCAATTTTAGATGTCGCACTTTCTGTGAGACAAAAAGTATATTTTCTCACAGGTCACGGGGAAATGCTTTTAGAGGATGTTGATTCCAGTTATGGCATGTCGGAGCTTAGGCAGCATTTATTGAACCATAACCTCTCTTTGAATTATCTGGATATCTCGGGAAATGAATCGATCCCGGAGGATGCAAATTTGATTGTGATTGCCTCTCCGCAAGGGTCCATTGCTAGGTATGAAGTTGAAAAATTGAGACGGTATTTAAACGAGCGCAATGGAAGATTGATGGTTTTTGTCGATCCAGGTCGTAAACATGGATTGGAGGATCTTTTCAGCGATTGGGGAGTGCTCGCTCAAGATATGTTAATTGTAGACCCGGATGCAAAAGCTCGGAGTAGTGGCGGCAATACTGTGATTCGCCATTTTGGAAAGCATGAGTTGACGGAGTATTTAACTTCCTTTGGTTTGACAACTCTTTGTGGACCTGCGAGACCTGTAAGGGAGGATCCTGGAGCTCCAATCGATGACAGACGAGTTTTTACGGAACTTTTGGCGACTAGTAAAGAGAGTTGGGCTGAAAAGCATTATCGTTCCAGTATTACGTCTAAATTCCATGAGCGCTATGATCTTAAGGGGCCTGTTAGTATTGGTATTTTATCTGAGATGAAGGGGGGTTCGGAATTGGGCATCAATATTAAGGGTGGAAAACTACTAGTTATGGGATCCTCTGATTTTATATCCAATTCGAAATTTTTAATCCATGGAAACAACTTATTGATGGGCAATGTGTTCAACTGGATGCTAAACCGAAACCGTTTCCTAAATATTCCACCTAAGGAAATTCGGGAATACCAAATTGCCATGGCAGATGAGGAGTTTTGGAAAGTCAGTGCTTATCTTTCAATCATGCCATTTTTTATCTTTTTACTTGGTTTGGTCGTTTATTGGATTCGGAAAAAATAGCTATGGGATTGAGACTTACAACCTATCTTCTAATCGCAAATATAGTGGTATTTGTGATAATTATTAGAATACACAACCAAGAGGATCCAATGACGGATTCGGATGATTACTTTATGTTGATTGGTTCTAGAAGTTTGGATGTAGACCGATTAGAAATTTCTGAACTGAAACTGGGAACTCAAGAATATACTTCTAAAATTGTTTTATCAAAGAATAGAAATCGTTGGTTTATGGAGGCCCCAGTTCGCTGGCCTGCTAACTTCCATGCAGTCAATTCCATTATCAATCAAATTAAGTATTTGCAAAAGGATGTTTCCTTTTCGGTGGAAGATATTTTGAATCGGGGACAGAGTCTGGCCGATTATGGATTGGAACTACCGAGTTTGATTTTACGGGTATCATTCAATAATAAAGAGCTGACCCTTAAAGTAGGAGCTCCTACAGAACTTGAAGATAAGTTTTATATGTTGGGACCTCAAGGGGAGAACATTTATGTATTGGGTAGCCCTTTACTTTCAAGCATAAACGTAAATCCTAAAGATGTCAGAGATCCCTCTATTTTTAATCTCCAACCTTATGAAATTGATGCCTTGCAAATAGAGGGCAAAAAAGAGAGTGCTTCTGCAAAAGTTCGCATAGAAAGAATCGAGGAGGATTGGAAGATTCAACTGCCTATTATTGCGAATGCAGACAACGATCAAGTGGATCGGGTGATTCAAAGGCTTCTTATGTCAAGAGTTCAAACCTTCTACTCCAAGGATTCTGAGGTCGGAAATGCCGACTTTGAGGAAATTACAGAAATTATTGTTGAGGGAAATCAAGTCCGAGAAAAGCTGTCCTTGGGTTATGTGCCTAGTGTTCAGAAGGAAAAAAACATTTTATTCGGCAAGTTAGATGGATTGGATTTATTATTTACTTTAGATCAGGATGTCCTGAGGCTTACTAAAGACGCTCAAGAGTCTCTTAGGGATCGATCTTTAACTGCGTTTAATAAAAATGCAGTGCACTCCATTGATATCGAACAAAAGGGAGGGGTAGATCTACTAAGTTTGCGAAAAAAAGAAAATGGGGAATGGCAAGTAATTCACAAAAACCGCGAGGATGAAATCGTGAGCATGGTTGCTGAGGAATCCGTTGTATCTACTTTGATTCGAGAGCTGAATGATATTAAGGTTGAAGAATTTATAACGGATGCTCCAACAGTCGAAGATTTAAATAAATATGGAATCGATATTCCCTCTTATACGGTAACTGTCATGGATGGAACTACAAAAAAATTATTATTGGGAGATTTTATTGTATCAAAAGACCAAATTTATGTGAAATTTGAGGATATATCAGCGGTTTACAGTGTGGATGATTCTGTTTCAGAGGTATTGAATCAAGGTTCTTTGCACTACAGAAACAGAGTCATTGATTCCTTGTCCTCAGGAGCTGAAATTTCCAGCATTCAAATCCTTGATATTAATAGAGACCAAGTTGTGCTTTATCGTAAATTTTCTGAAGAATCTAATCTTGTCAAAGACCCTGATGAAACGGTTGTTCAAGAAGAGACTCCTTTAAGATCGGATCAATTAAGCTCTTTGAATCGTTTGCTTGAGGAAATGAGATCCTTCCAAGTCGAGTCTATCGTGTCGGATCGTTACGAAGAGATTTTTGAGGGAGAGTATGGAAACCGCTCTCCATGGAAATTTGAACTTACTGTGGGGGTTCTGTTATCAGGGGGGTCCGAGAAACCGCAACTAGTTGAGAAAAAGTATTTTTTCACCCGAAGATTGGGCGGTTCTTTGCAAGGGGGTGCGAGTAAGGAGAAAAATTTAACTTTTGAACTGGAACAGTCTACAATCGATGCCTTGTACAAGCTCGTATTTGAACGTAAGTTGCCAGAAGATTACAGAAAGCCCAACAGCCCTACCGAATAGAAGTTTGAATTTTTTTTCGATACAGGCACAAAGTGCGTAAAAATACGCGCTTTGTGCATGCAAGTGTTTTCAGCAATTAGAAGCAGAAATTGAATCCAGCAAGTCTGCTTTGAATTTCACTGATTATTGCCTTCTCCTCTTCTTCACCTTTGGCTGCAAAAGTGACAGAGAAACGGATGTAATTGCCAACATCATCCCATGGAACTGTGCTGATTAAATGTTCCTTGATCAGCCATTGACTGAATTCTTCTCCAGATTGAAAGTGAACTTTATTTCCATCTTTTTCAGCGCTCATCGGAGCTTGTACATAGAGAAAGAAACTACCAGCAGGTTTTTCGGCTTGGAATCCGTTGTCATTCAATGCTTGGGTGAGCAGATCCATGCGACGAGAATATTTTGCTGTGATTTCCTCGGTAATGACCGGAGTGTCCAATCCTACAACTGCAGCTTTTTGGATGGCAAGGAATTGACCAGAGTCTGAATTGTCTTTCATATCGCTGTATGCTTTTACGATCAGTTCATTGCCAACTACAAAACCAATTCTCCAACCAGTCATGTTGTAACTCTTTGACAAAGAATGGAGTTCAACGCCTACCTCTAAAGCGCCCTCTACCTCAAGAAAAGATGTGGGTTTCCCCTCAAATACCAAAGAGGCATAAGCAGCGTCTTGAACGACAATCAAGTTGTGTTTTTTTGCAAAATCAACGAGTTCTTTGAAAAATTCAAGAGTAGCCGTGGCACCTGTTGGATTGTTGGGGTAGTTGATTACAATTACTTTGGCTTTTTGCAAAACCTCAGGGGGAATTTCCGTTAGATCTGGAAGGTATTTATTTTTTTCTTTGAGTTCCAGATTGAATACTTCGCCTCCAAGGTATTTGGCGTGGGTACCCAGGACTGGATATCCAGGAGTGGTCATGATTACATATTCACCAGGGTTCACAAAACAGGCGGGGAGCATGGAAAGGGCTGTTTTAGATCCAATTGAGTGACACACGTTTGTGTCCGAATTGAGACCCTCCACTCCGAAAACATTTTTCATGTATCGAATGGATGCTTCTTTAAAATCACCTCCACCGTTGTCTGCGTATCCTCTGTTTTCAGGATCCTCTGCAGCTTCTTGCAGAGCTTTGATTACTTGTGGATAGGCCATTTCGTCAGGTTCCCCTACACCCATATCAATGAGATCCACTGAAGGGTTCTCCGCCTTGGCTGCATTTTTAGCTCGTTTGATTTTCTCAAACTTGTAAATTGCAGTGTCTTTACCGTAGTTTTCGCCACCAATTCGTTCGGCGAATAATTTTTGTATGTATGATTCAGTCATTATTTATCTATGCAAATTGAAAGATTGATTGATATTTAAAACAATGATTTACTAGCTATCAAACTATTTGATTTATGCAAAGGATAAAATCTATACAAGAGGTTCGTAAAGAACTTGAATTTGTCAAATCTGCGGGTAAGAAAATTGCCCTTGTTCCCACAATGGGATTTCTGCATGAGGGGCATCTAAGTTTGATAGATAAAGCACAGGAAATTGCTGATTTTATAGTGGTTTCTGTATATGTGAATCCCACTCAGTTTGGTTTGAGCGAGGATTTTAATGGATACCCTAAAGACTTTGAGCGTGATGCTACTTTGTGCGAGGAGAGAGGGGTTCATTTGGTTTTTGAACCCAGCAATGAAGTTATGTATCCGGATAATTTTTCTACTTATGTTGAGGAGGATAAACTAAGCAGTGTTATGTGTGGTGTTTCCAGGCCTACCCACTTTAAGGGGGTTACAACCATCATAATGAAGCTTTTTAATATTATCCAACCAGACTTTGCTGTTTTTGGAAACAAAGACATGCAACAGGTGGCTGTGATCCGAAAAATGGTCCACGACTTGAATCTGAATTTGCAGGTTGTGACCTCTCCAACAGTTCGAGAACCAGATGGATTGGCGATGAGCTCCAGAAATATCCGTTTGGATGAGCCCAAAAGAATCGCTGCTCTTAATATCTATCGTGCAATGAGTGAGGGTAGGAAGCTTGTTAATAAGGGATTTTTAAACTCGGATCGAGTGATCGCTGAGGTGATTCATCAAATGTCTACGACTCGGATTTTAAGGGTGATTTATGTCTCTATTGTGGATCGGGATACTATGGAACCTATGCGAGAGGTTGTGGAGGGCCGAAGTGTATTGTGCGTAGCTGCCTGGGTGGAACAAGTCCGGTTGATTGATAATTTAGAATTCTAAGAGGATGCTTAATCAATATGATGTGATTGTCATTGGTAGTGGAATTGCCGGCTTGAGTTTTGCAAGAGATGTGGCCAAAGAGGGCTTCCGTGTTGCTATTTTAACTAAAAAGGATCGAGCCGAATCAAACACCAATTATGCACAAGGAGGGATCGCATCTGTCACCTCTGATACGGACGATTTTGAATCCCACGTAAAAGACACTTTAGAGGCCGGTGCTGGACTTTGCAAAGAATCCGTAGTACGGGCTATTATTGCAGATGGTCCGGATAGAATTCAAGATTTGGTCGAATCAGGAGTTGATTTTTCGAAACTTTCTGACGGCCGAGTTTCATTGGGAAAAGAAGGTGGTCACAGTAAAAGGAGGGTTCTTCATGTAAAGGACACCACTGGAAATGCTATTGAAACTGCTCTTCTGGAGACGGTTGCAGGATCAGACCCTGTAGATTTATTTGAGCACTTTTTTGTGATGGATTTGATCACAAGCTACAAAATTGCTAAAAAAAATGGAGAAGTACCTTCCGGTGAGAATAAAGTTCTAGGTCTTTATGCCTTGAATGTAATGACCGGAGAAGTGGAAGTGATTCGGGCTCGTGTCGTCATGCTTGCTTCGGGAGGAGCGGGTCAAGTTTATCAATTCACTACAAATCCAGATATTGCCACTGGCGATGGAATCGCAATGGCTTATCGAGCGGGTGCAAAGGTTATGAACATGGAGTTTATCCAATTTCATCCAACCACTCTTTATGGTCCTGATAACAAGCGTTTTTTAATAACAGAGGCAGTTCGTGGAGAGGGTGGAGTGCTCAGAAATCATGAAAAAAAGCGCTTTATGCCTGATTATGATGAGCGTTCTGATTTAGCTCCTAGAGATGTGGTTGCGAGAGCGATTGATCAAGAAATGAAAAAATCAGGAGCCCACCATATGTGGCTTGATATTACTAAGCATACAAAAGAGATGTTGATGGATCGCTTCCCAAACATCTATCAACATTGTATGAAACAGGAGATCGATATCAGTTGTGATTACATTCCTGTTGTTCCTGCGGCTCATTATCTATGTGGAGGAGTCAAGACAGACATAGATGCCCAAACGAGCTTGCCGGGACTTTTTGCTTGCGGTGAGGCTGCATGTACAGGCTTGCATGGGGCCAATAGGCTAGCATCCAATTCTCTACTGGAGGCTGTTGTATTGGCTCAAAAAGGAGCCGTATCTGTTATTCAGTATTTAAAAAAGAATGCATCCGGAAATGTAGAGTTGCCAGTATGGAAGGAGGGTGATACCGCCAACTCGGACGAGCGGGTTGTCCTTTCACATAATTGGGATGAATTGCAACGAACCATGTGGGATTATGTTGGCATTGTTCGATCCTCCAAAAGATTGAAAAGGGCGAAGACAAGGATACAAAATCTTTCAAAAGAAATTGATGATTATTACTGGCACTGCAAAGTAGATCCTGAACTTTTGGAATTGAGGAATTTGATATTGGTTGCGGACTTAATCATTGACTGTGCTATGAAGCGAAAAGAAAGCAGAGGCCTCCACTTTACTTTAGATTATTTAGAGAGGTCTGAGATTTCTGAGAATAGTGTGGTTCAGAGAGAATTCAATGGATTTTCAAGCGAGGCTTCCTGAAACAAGAATCTTTTTTAAAGAGAAATTTGCTTCGTATGCTGTAAATTCAAGGCGTGCTACTTATTTTAATAGTCGCAGGCTTTTGGATGGAATCTTGTTAGGATTTTTATGCTGATTTCTACTCTCCTAATATTTGTCCCTATTAGTTTAGGAATGATTGCTCATCTGTATGTTCAAATTCAGTTTAGAAGATTGAAAAACGTCTATCTTACTTCTGGAGTGAAGGGACAGTCGGTTGCTTTACAAATATTACAATCGGTCGGTATTTTTGACGTTGTCATTGATGAAATTGAGGATGAATTAGGAGATTATTATGATCCAACCAAAAAGAATTTAATCCTGAGCACCCACAGTTTTCACGGAACTAGTATTTCTGCGGTGGCCCTTGCCGCACATGAGGCTGGCCATGCTCTTCAGGACAAAATAGGGTATCGATGGATTGTTCTTCGAATGAAGCTGATCCCTACAACTCTCATTTTATCGCAATTACTGCCGATTTTGTTCTTTATTGGTTTTTTTATGCAGGCAGTTTTCGTCGTTAAAATGACCGCATTTATTTATTCTATCTTATTTATTCTTCAATGGATGACTTTAGGGGTCGAAATAGATGCAAGCAAACGAGCGAGTCAGCTTTTATTAAAGCTTGGGATTGTTAACAAAGACGAGCTTACTCATGTTCAACCTATGCTAAAGGCCGCTGTTTTCATTTACTTTGCCAGTTTTGTTTCTAGTTTTAGTGACCTGTTTCATTTACTTCTATCCAGCAAGCAGAAATAGCAATTACAGTTCAAGAATCTAAGGGAATCTATAAGAGCTCTGTTTTCTAACCTGGACCTTAGGATGCGTTCGCAAGCTTCTTGGCCATATTTGGGAAAATAAATGTATGCAAGGGAAGGACTGAATACCAATACAATCTCCCAAGGAGGCCCCTAGGTCGAAATGTGGCTACTTGTTTTAGTTGTGAGACTCCATTTTCTTGGACAAGCTTTATTTCAAGCCAAGCCTCGCCGGGCAATTTCATTTCTGCGTACAATAAAAGTCGGCCTGGATCCTCATTGGCTACAAGCACTCTCCAGAAGTCGATGGTATCACCCGGGATTAAAGACCTAGGGTTTCTTCTGCCACGCCTTAGTCCAACCCCTCCAATTAATTTGTCCAGATATCCTCTGATCTCCCAGAGCCAATCTCCAGCATACCAACCATTGTCTCCACCGATTTTCATAATTCTTTCCAAGGCTTTTACATTAGAATCTCCAACATTGACGATACGGACATCTTTAAAACAAGCGTGGTTTGGAACCTGAACCGCCTGACTGTCGAAATCGATATCTGCATCGTTGTCACACCAACTGGAAAGAACATCGTTGGAGTCAATTCTTTTAAAAGCAAAGCGAATGGAGTCTTTATAACTGATACATTCTCCGGGAACAATTTCTTTGATGGAGTCGTCTTTTATGACAACGTCGTTCTTGAGACTGTCGACTAAGTTTTTCGCGAGTGGATAGGGAACTGCCGTCACAAGAGTGAGCCAATAAGAGGAAAGTCTAGGAGTCAGGATGGGAATGGTCCATATACATCTTTTCAGTTGTCTGACTTCAGAATAAGTCAGCAAGAGTTGCTTGTAGGTGAGGATGTCTGGACCACCAATATCAAAATGTCTGTTATAACTTTCTTCTTTCCCTAAAACGCCTACAAGATAGCGCATACAATCTCTGATTGCAATGGGTTGACACTTTGTGCCCAACCACTTGGGGGTAATCATAATAGGTAGTTTCTCAGACAAATCCCGGATGATTTCAAAAGAGGAACTTCCAGAACCCACAATAATTGCACTCCGCAAGCTAGTCAGTGGGACAGAACTTCGAGAGAGTTCATCCTCGACTAATTTCCTAGAGAGTAGGTGGGGGCTCAGTGATTCAGAATTATAGATTCCTCCCAAGTAAATCGTTTGTTTCAGGTTCAATCTTTCAGCAAAAGACCTAAAGTTTTTTGCAGCAACGATTTCTCTTTGCTCGAAATTTCCCTTGGTGTTGGACATGGCATGCACTAAATAGTAGGCACAATCATACTCTCCAGAAATACGATTCAAAGTTTCTTGATGTTCTAAATCAGCTTCAAGAACCAAAAGATGCTCTGGATCTCCATGAATTTTGCGATAATTTCGTTTGGACCGAACGATTGCAGTGACCTTGTGACCTTGTTTCAGGAGAGAAGTTACCAGTCTTCTTCCGATGTAGCCATTGGCTCCTGTAACAATAATATTCATGCGAGAAATTGGATTTTAAGGAATGCTTACGGGGATTTTGATGGCTTCAATTGTTTTCCATGAAAAGAGATTACGGTGAATCTATTCATATATCCTTTAAATGGAAATAAAAAAGGTTTTTTTATTTGTCCAAATTTAAATAAGAATTTATTTTATTAATTTTATGAGAACATCCAATCCTGCACTGAACGAGAAAGCATTCCGTAATTCTAGAGCTCAAGAGAGTTCTAGTGCGATGAGTATTCAAGGTACTGTTAACAAAACAGTCATAATGTTGGGTATCCTATTTTGTACCGCAACTTTGACTTGGCACCAATTCCAAAAAACTGGAGATCCATCCACAGTAATGCCATGGATGATGATAGGGGCTATAGGGGGATTGATTCTTTCTTTAGTGATCATCTTTTCAAACAAGACTGCGCCTTATATGGCTCCTATCTATGCGGCCTTGCAAGGGTTTTTTCTAGGGGGAATCTCGGCAATCGTAGAGGTAAATTACCCGGGAATTGCTTTTCAAGCTACAGTTCTTACTTTTGGAACCCTTTTTGGACTTTTGGCAGCTTATAAAAGTGGAATGGTAAGGGCTACTGAGAATTTTAAACTTGGAGTGGTTGCCGCCACGGGAGGCATTGGTCTGGTTTATTTAGCCAGCTTTGTGATGGGTTTCTTTGGAATCAATATGCCATTCATCCATGAGGGTGGAATCATTGGAATCGGGTTCAGTGCGTTTGTGGTTGTAATTGCAGCTCTAAATCTTGTTTTGGATTTTGATTTTATTGAGGAAGGATCTAAAATGGGAGCCCCAAAGCACATGGAGTGGTATGCCGCTTTTGGTTTGATGGTGACTTTAGTTTGGCTATACATTGAGATTGTTCGTTTACTCATGAAGTTAAGAGATCGATAAAACAACTCTAATTTCTTGCATTGCCCCAATTGAGTCATTTCAAGATCCCTAATTTTTACATTGGGGATCAGTGACGAGTCTTAAAAAATTGAATCAAAAAAAAGAGCGAGTTTTGAAATCGCTCTTTGTATTAAAACTGCGCCTTGGGTATGGATTTGAAAGAGGGACTTATGGAGTTCATTAAGACTCTTTTAAGAATTTTTGATAAATCGATTTAGACTAAGTCTTTACCACAGCATTTTTTGTACTTTTTTCCATTTCCACAAGGGCAAGGATCGTTTCTACCAATTTTAGGCTCGTCTCTACGAATTGTGATTTTTGGAAGTTCCACATTTTCTTGTTCCTTTTCTTGTTGGGCTCTAGCTTGCGCATTTGCATTTTTCTTTAGTTGCCCAATCAGACTTTGATCTTCATCCGCAGGTCCGGAAATATTCACATTTTTGTTTAGGATATTGATCATACTTTGAAAAGACTCAGGTCGAGTTGCAGAACGGAAAATTCCAGTACAAATTTCTGTTCTTACGGTTTCCATCAATTGCTCAAAATAAACGTAAGCCTCGCTTTTGTATTCATTGAGCGGGTCTTTTTGTGCATAACCTCGTAAACTAACAGCCCTTCTAAGCTCTTCCATTTCTGTCAAATGGTCCTGCCAATTACGATCTATGGATCGGATAATAACGTAGCGTTCCAATTCGATCAGCGCCTCCGAATCCTCGACTTGCTCTTTGATCGCATAGGCATCTTTGATTTTCTCCAAGCAAAGATGCTCTACCTTTTCGATGTTTTGTTTGGCAATTTCCTCCAGTTTAATGGATAGGGGAAAAGTTCCATGGATCCAATTTAAGAAGGGCTCCCAATCTTTTTCCTCTCCATTTTTAAAAACGGTTCCTGGTAGTTTGTCTAATTGTTCCCCCAACTCCTCTTCAATCAGCTCAAAAATAATATCTTTGGGCTTCTCACTGTGAAGGGTGTCATTGCGAATTCCGTAGATGACCTCGCGTTGCTTGTTTAGAACATCATCGTATTGCAACAAGCGTTTCCGCATAGAATAGTTTTGTTGCTCCACTTTTTTCTGGGCATTTTCAATCGACCAGTTCAAGGCTTTGTGCTCTAAAACCTCTCCTTCACCCAATGATTTTTCAAGAATTTTGGAAATGGGCCCCGCGTTGGCAAACAAACGCATCAAATCGTCCTCTAAAGAAATGAAAAATTTAGTTACGCCCGCGTCTCCTTGCCGAGCACATCGACCTCGAAGCTGCCGATCAATTCTGCGAGATTCATGACGCTCAGTGCCAATTACTTGAAGTCCGCCTAGTTTATCAACGCCCTCTTCGAGCTTGATATCTGTTCCCCGTCCAGCCATGTTTGTTGCAATGGTAATGGAACCCTTGTGACCGGCGCGAGCAATAATTTCAGCCTCTTGTTGGTGGAATTTAGCATTCAAAACAGCATGGCGGATATTCGCTTTTTTTAGCAATCTGGAGAGTTCTTCTGAAGCATCAACACTGGCCGTTCCAATCAGTATTGGTTGCCCAGTTTTATGCACTTCAGCAACATCCGCAACTACGGCTTTGAACTTTTCTCTTTTTGTTTTGTACACTTGATCATTCAGATCTTTTCGAATATTGGGTTCGTTGGTTGGGATTACCATCACTCCCAAACGGTAAATGTCATTGAATTCAGAAGCTTCTGTTTCTGCGGTACCAGTCATTCCGCACAATTTTTCGTAGAGTCGAAAGTAGTTTTGAATGGTTATGGTAGCGTAGGTTCTTGTTTCTTTTTCGATCGTTACGCTTTCTTTAGCTTCCACGGCTTGATGGAGTCCATTGCTCCATCTCCGTCCCGGCATCAGACGACCTGTGTTTTCATCAACGATCATGACTTTGCCCTCTTTGACCACATACTCTTTATCTCTTGTATAAAGAGCATAGGCTCTTAAAAGTTGACTGATTGTATGAATCTCCTCAGAGACTTTTTCATAGGATATTTGAGCTTGATTTTTCTTTTCTGCTTTTTCTTCTACACTTTCTTCTGTCTTGTCGATTTCCATGAAAATACTTGGAAGATCGGGCAAAACATAGGCATTAGGGTTATTTGGGCGAATCGTTTCTCTTCCGTTCTCAGTCAAATCTGCTTGATGATTTTTTTCTTCAATGACGTAGTAGAGTTGTTCTTTTAATTCGTAACTTTTAGCCTTGTTGAAATCATTGTTGATGTTGACTTCAAATTTGTCTAGAGCTCTTCTGTAAGGAGCCTGTTCCATAAGATTGAGCAGTCCGTCATTAAGAGGCATACCGCATTTGACCAAATACAAATTGGAAAGCGCCTCCTCGCATTCTTCCCCCTCCTTTTCCAAAAGTTCTTTGGCGCTGCGCATGAGTTTTGAACAGAGCTTCACTTGTTCAGAAAACATTCTTTTGATAGCAGGTTTGAAGTCTTTAAAGGGGAGTGGGTTGTCATCCTGCATAGGCCCAGAAATAATTAGAGGAGTCCTTGCCTCATCCACAAGAATCGAATCGACCTCGTCAATAATGCAGAAGTAATGATCCTTTTGAACTTGTTGTTCCTTATCACTAGCCATGCCGTTGTCGCGGAGATAGTCGAAACCGAATTCAGAAGCAGTTCCATAAGTGATATTGCAGTTGTACATCTTTCTTCTTTCAGTGGGATCCATGTTGTTTTGGATACAACCCACTGTTAATCCCAAGAATTTGTATAGATGTCCCATCCACTCTGCATCTCGAAGAGCCAAGTAATCATTGGAAGTGACCACATGGCAGTTTTTACCGGTCAAAGCATTTAAATACAGGGGACAGGTAGCCACCAAAGTTTTTCCCTCACCGGTTGCCATCTCAGCGATCGTATCCTCATGGAGAGCCATGCCTCCGATCAATTGAACATCGTAGTGAACCATGTTCCAGAGATCTTTTTGATCGCAAAAAGAGAGAGTATTTCCACAGAGTCGGCGAGATGCGTTTTTAGCAACCGCAAATGCCTCTGGAAGGATGGAGTCTACACTTTCTCCCCCTTCTATTCTTTTCATGAATTCAGGGGTTTTCGCTTTCAGTTCTTCATCAGAAAGAGATTGAAGCTTTTCCTCAATTTCATTGATTTTAGCAACAACAGGTGTGCATTTTTTGATGAAGCGCTTGTAATGGCTGCCAGAGAATTTCTTTAGAATTGTAGAAATCATTAAATTTGACTCTTAAAATATTCGATTGTTTTTGTGAGACCTGTTTCAAGGTCAATTTTAGGCTCCCATTCCAGAACTTCTTTCGCCTTTTTGATATCCGGTTGTCTTTGTTTGGGATCATCCATGGGAAGGTCCTCGTGAATTAACTTGGAGGAGGTATTGGTAAGTTGGATCACCTTTTTGGCAAGTTCGATCATCGTGAACTCCCCTGGATTTCCAATGTTGATGGGTAAATTGGTTTCCACTTGTGACATGGTTCTAAGGATTGCTTCCACTAAATCATCGACATAACAAAAAGATCTTGTTTGCAAACCATCTCCATAGATCGTTAAGTCCTCTCCTTTAAGGGCCTGAACGATAAAATTTGAAACTACGCGCCCATCATCGGGGAGCATTCTTGGCCCGTAGGTATTAAAAATTCTTACAATGCGCGTATCGACTCCATTTTGACGATTGTAATCCATAAAAAGTGTCTCAGCGACTCTTTTGCCCTCATCGTAGCAAGCCCTTGGACCTAGCGTATGAACGTTGCCCCAATATTCTTCCGGCTGTGGATGAATGGAAGGATCTCCATAGATTTCAGATGTGGATGCTTGGAGTATGCGAGCATTTGTCCTTTTCGCCAATCCAAGACAATTGATTGCACCGACTACCGAAGTTTTGGTTGTTTTTATTGGATTGTATTGGTAATGAACGGGAGATGCAGGACAAGCCATATTGTAGATCTGATCCACCTCAAATTTAAAGGGGTCTACTACGTCGTGACGAACGAGTTCAAAGCGCTTGTTGTCCATCAGGTGCAATATATTGTCTTTTCTACCAGTGAAATAGTTGTCCATACAGATGACTTCCTCACCTGCAGACAACAATCTTTCGCAAATGTGGCTCCCTAAAAAGCCAGCTCCTCCTGTAACTAGTATGCGCATAATTTAATACAAAGTTTCATATAAATATTCTAACTTAATTCAATGAATCTAATAACTCAAGGGTATATCAAATCCTTTTAGAAGATTAACGATGCTTTTTCAGGAGTGATTTTTAGAACTGCAATTATTAGCAATGTTCAATTTATAAGTTGTAATTTTTTTGAATTATAAAAATTACATAAATGTTTGTGATCTGTAAAAAGTAGCCTT
>CAJWYM010000053.1 GCA_913049555.1 uncultured Opitutia bacterium | reverse complement strand
AATCCATTTATTGTTTAACCCACTTCAATGGATATATTTCAAAGTATACTCGGCATTCTTGTATTTATTTTATTTGCATGGGGCATCAGTGAAAATCGCTCCAACTTTAAACTTCGAACAGTTCTTGGTGGGTTGTCATTACAATTTCTTTTAGCGTTTCTTTTGATTGGAAATGAATTCGCTGAAAAGATTTTTAGTGCTTTAAACACTTTTGTTTCAAGCTTACAAAAAGCCACTACTGAAGGTGCGGTTATGGTTTTTGGTTATTTAGGGGGTGGAGCGTTGCCTTTTAATACGGAGGGTTCCGCATCCACTTTTATATTAGCTTTTCAAGCCTTGCCCCTTGTTCTATTGATGAGTGCTTTGTCGGCAATTCTATACCACTGGAAAGTGTTGCCTTTGCTTATAAAGTATCTTTCTTTACTTTTAGAGAAAACCACGGGCGTTGGGGGTGCCGTCAGTATAGCTACCGCTGCTAATGTATTCATAGGAATGGTTGAAGCTCCGTTATTGGTCAGGCCCTATATTTCAAGAATGAGTCGTTCGGAGATCTTTATTCTGATGACAAGTGGTATGGCAACGATTTCAGGAACCGTTTTAGTCTTGTATGCGTACCTTTTAGAAAGTTCTATGGGATCGGCTTTGGGACATATTCTAACCGCTTCTTTGATGAGCGCTCCGGCTGCAATTATGTTTGCTCTGTTGATGGTACCTGAAGGAAATGAGAGGGAGATTGTCTCCAATTATAAATTTGAAAATCAATATTCAAGCACGATGGATGCAATTGTACAAGGGACGGATGCAGGGCTAAAATTGTTGTTAAATATAGTTGCTATCTTGATTGTTTTCGTGGCACTGGTTTCATTGATAAATATGATTTTAGCGGCTTTTGGATCTTACTTAGGAATCACGGTTAAATTACAAGACTTATTAGGATATGCGATGGCTCCTGTGGTATGGTTGACTGGGATTCCTTGGTCTGAATGCTTAGACGCTGGAAAGCTGATTGGAATCAAAACTGTGTTGAATGAATTTCTAGCCTACCAAGAACTCTCTTTGATTGGGGATGAGCTTCTCTGCAAGAGAAGCAAGGTCATAATGACTTATTCATTGTGTGGATTTGCAAACTTTGCTAGTTTGGGCATTGTATTGGCTGGTTTGAAGTCCATGGCACCCAATAGAAAAAATGAATTTATATCACTTGGTTTTAAATCTTTAATTTCAGGAACTTTGTCTACGCTCTTAACAGGGTCAATTGCCTCTTTGTTTATCATTTGATCTTGGATGTTTTCATTTAAAATAATACAAATTTGCACAAGTAAAAAAAATAGTTAAAAATGATCCTTTTTGGTAATCTATCCTAGCCATTAACAGGTTTCTGGGAGATAATTTTGAAAATACATAAAGTTGAGATCGGTTTTTTGGGTCGAGAAGGCGTGTTTCTCTTAACTTTAAGGGGAATAAAGAATTCAGATAGGTTGGTATCCAAGCTTTTATCTACAATCCTTGCCGTGCGAGTTTTTAAGATTACTTAAATTCACACCTGAGATCCTTTTTACTCCTATCCTTAAAATTCCTGAGTTTGAAAATGTTGATTCAAACGCTGAATCTCATTCGAAGTTAAAAACTTTCTATTGTAGCTTATTTGGCGAATCCCCTTTTTTTTCAAGATTTTGATCCTGTAGAGATTTAAGGGATACGGCCTGCTATCAACAAGATTTAAACGTGGAAATTGTAATCCCTCCAGTTCCACAACATCAAAGTAAGCTCCCTCACCGACAACAAACTCCTCAAATGACAAAGGTTGCAAAACATTCACATTTGTTTTTGGAATTCTCAAAAATTTGTAGGGCTCCGAGGCTAGTTTCAGTATCTTTCCATTCAATGCCATAGCTAGGTTCCCTCTACCCCATTCTCCCCATTTGTTGTTGATTGCATTGAGAACAACAGATGCGAGAGGAATATAAGTATCCGCTGTACGAATATTTAGATCTGCTTTTTTCATATGAGTCAAGTAGACGGCTTCGATTGCATTGAGATTCTTGGGGTCATAAATTTTTAATAGAAGCTTGGCGATCTCCAAATCGGAATAAGCAGCTTTTACATTTAGATTTTCAATGGCCCACAAACTAGCCTTGTATAAATCCTGATTGTTTTCAGGATTTCTTTTTAAATATTCCAATGCATTGGGAAAATCCGTAAGAACAAAATAGAGAAGGCCGAGCTTTTGTTCGATTTTTCGTCTTTTTCCTATTCCAGAAACTCGCTTCAAACCATCGAGAAGAGTTTTTATTTGATTCTTAGCTGATTGTAAGTCCTGACTCGAAGCAATCTGAGTCACCAATCCTTCCGTTTCTTGAACGAGAACTTGGTTCAATCTTTGGTTCTCAATATATAGACGATGATTCTCTTCTGCTTCAACTTTCGCCTCAATAGCATTGTTTTTTGCAGTCACAGCTAATTCCCGCTCTTCATTGATCTGATCAAAGGAAACTAGCAAAACTGCGGTCAAAGCAATTACAAATGCAAGGAAGGTAAAAACGGCTTTTTTTTGTCGATAAACTAATAATTTTAGATGGGTATAAAGTCCTGGATTTTCAGCAATAGTTGCAAAACCATGGACAAAATTCTCCAAATCTTTTTTCAAATCAACCACCTTTTGATATCTCAAATCCGGTTCCTTTTGGAGGCATTTTTGAATAATAGATTGTAGAGGCTTTAAAACCTGAGGATAGTCGGTGATCGGTCGAATCTCTGATTCTTTGGTTTTTTCTATCAATAATTCTAGAGAAGCTTCATGGATGGGGGCTTCTGAAGTGTATAGATAATAAAGAATCGCTCCTAAAGAATAAATATCTGTTCTTTCGTCTTTGGTGGACATTTTAGATGCCTGTTCCGGTGCCATGAAGCCGGGAGATCCTTTCATTTGTCCCATTAAGGTGCCATGGTTGACGATGTTTGGATCTAAGTGGTCGTCAAAAATAAATTCGTTTTCATAGGTGGCAACCTTTGCTAAGCCCCAATCGCAGACGTGAACCTCTCCAAAATCTCCAATCTGAATATTTTTCGGTTTTAAATCTAAGTGTAGGATACTTTTAGAATGGGCGTAGGCAATTGCATCACAAATTTTGAAGAAAATTTCTAACTTTTCCCGTGAGTTCAAAAGGAATTTGTGCGCCTTATCTTCTAGAGTCATTCCTCCCAACAATTCCATCGAGAAAAAAGGAACCTTGGAATCCCGGAAACCAATCTCGTGAATCGTTATTATATTCGGGTGCTGTAAGCTTGCTGTCAGTCGAGCTTCTCTCAAAAAAGCTTCAATAGTCTCCTTCTTCAATTCACTGCTAGGAAGGGCCAGTCCTATGTTTTGTCCCGAACGGAGATCTCTAGCTTTGTAGATTTTTTTGAATCCCCCTTGCCCAATCAATTCAATATTCTGGTAGGGGTCCTCGATTCTTTTTAAACTGTTCTGGATTGGATAAGCCGCTTCCAGTTCCTCCACTGTTAAATCCTCTTTTTTAAAGGATGATATGGAGGCTAAGCTAGGATCCAAATTTTTAAAAAATTTTTCCTTTTCGTTTCTATTTTTCATTTTGGAAAAGGAACTTTCTTTTGATTTGTAATAATAAAAAAACCATTCAGTATACCGATTATTTTAACAAACCACTCTTCAACAAACTTTTAATGCAAGATAAATACCCAACAAGACATACCCTGATAGATCGTGCCAGAAAACAAAACGATTCCTCTGCATGGAAAGAGTTCATTGAAGTGTATGAGAAATTTATTTACATTATCATAAGATCCAGAGGTGTCAAACAGGACGATGCTGAGGATATTCTGCAACAAGTTGTGATTGAATTGTGGAAGAAGTTGCCTGAGTTTGAATACGATCCCCAAAAAGCTAAATTTCGATCTTGGATTGCAACGATCACCAGAAACCAAACCATTTCTTTTATCCGTAAGCAAGTAGCCAATGCCAAAAAAATGGATAAAGTGAAAGAGGACGAAACCCTTCGTTATTTAGAGTCAATCACTGCCCCTGAGGTAGAGGATATTATAAACCGTGAATGGGAAATCTTTATTGCTAATACAGCGATGGAAAATATGAGCAAGCACTTCTCTTCAAAGGCACTAAAAGCATTTAAATTAAGCCTACAAGGAAAAAATGTAGATTCTATTGCTCAATGCCTATCTCTTGAAACCAACTCCATTTACAAATACATTCGAAGAGTAAAATTGAAATTAGCTGAAGAAGTTGAGCAACTTCAGTCAGAGTTGAAAATGTAAACAGATTGCATCCAAGCCTCTGACTTTAAAAATAAATGGTTTTCTGAGTATTCTTTGAAATCATTGTGGCTTGAATCCTCAAAACCAAAAATTTTATTTCAAAACATTTAGCTAACTCTAGAGAATCTGAGTGATCAAAGAGAATGCATGGAACCACTCAAAGAGAGCTTTGAATGGGTTTGAATTCATGGGTTATAAAATAGAAAAAATAAATTTTATTTTTTTACAATTTAGAGTTTTGGATGCGATCTGTTTAGGTAAGCAACAATCAATCAGTCAAACCTTTGTATATGGCACCGATATGAATTTTTTAGTAAAAACATTTTTCGCAACGATTTTTTTAATTTCCACATTGTTTTCAAAAGGCAAACAAAATCCTAATGTGCTTCTATTTTTTCCAGACCAACTGCAAAGAGATGTGCTGAGCTGTTATGGTGGTCCTGTTCACACTCCGAACATCGACCGCCTTGCAAGGGAGGGAATTCTTTTCAGCGATGCTACTTGTCCGACTCCTTACTGCGCACCCACTCGAATGTCTCTGGTAACTGGGTTGTACCCTCATCAACATGGGGTTGTTCAAAACACGGGTTGGAAACAACGCGGAATGAACCCAAATGAGAGCACTTACCCGCGCACTCTATTTGAAGATGGTTATGCCACGCATCATTATGGAAAGTGGCATCTGGAACCTAAGAAAAAAGGGCAAACAGTTTCATGGTATCCAGACCAATATCGTTATTTCCCAGAGTTTTATGAGCAGATGAAAAATAAATTTGATACCTATAAAAACCGTGGTCCAGGTAGATTTTCTGACTGGTATGGTTTGATTTTTCCTATAGAAATTTCCAAGGAGCTCAGAAGCGCTCTCGACCATAACAATTTGTGGACTAAATGGAAAGATCATTGGGCAGGGAAAATGGTCCTTGGAATGGGTACTTTAGAACTTGAATTGGAGGATTGTTACGACTACATCGTTGCCAATAAAGCAATCGCAACCCTTAAAAAACATGCAAAATCTAAAAAGCCTTTCATGATCAATTGCGCTTTCAATGTTCCCCATGATCCCTACCTTGTGCCCGCCAAATATTATGAAATGTTTCCGATCAATCAAATAAAATTGCCCGAAAATTTCCAATCAATTCACAAACGATTTGAGAGAGACTGGGCAAGGCAGGTAAATGTTGAAACTCGCGGACCCAATGGTGAGGAATCAGGAATTTTGGAATTCATGCGTATTTATTATGCCAATGTTAAATTCTTAGATGATCAAGTGGGCCGTGTTCTGGAGGCGTTGGAGAAAAGCGGACAGATGGACAATACAATTGTCGCTTTCTTCTCTGATCATGGAGATATGAATGGAGGACATGGTATGACATGGAAGGAAACCGTTTCTTTTTATGAGGAAGTCGTTTCTATTCCAATGATCTTTCGATATCCGAAACTCTTAAAACCAGGAGTCAGCCAAGTGGCTGCCAATACAGTGGATGTTTTTCCAACCCTATTTGATATACTCAATCGCAAGCAATTGCCAGATGTGGAGGGGAAAAGTCTCTTGCCCTACATGACTGGAGATAAAGAGGAAGACGAGGCTTACCCTTACTCCTTCAGCATGAGAATCAGCAACAACCCCAAGGCAGAGAGACAGGTTCTTCCAGAAATGGCAGGCCATTTTATGGTCCGGGGGAAAGGATACAAATACATGGTTTACAGCAAACTCGACAATAAGGATGCTCGTTACAGCGATGAGCCTTTCGACATTCTATACAAAATAGACAAAAACCCTGGAGAAACTGTAGATCTGGCCAAGAATCCAGAGTTCCAAGAAATCAAAAAAGAAATGAACCAAGAACTCCAAAATTTTCTGCAAAGAACCGGATGGAGTGGAAAAGCAGTGCTATCCTACTAGAAAAACAGGAAATTCGAAGAACCACCAATCGCCAAAAAGATGAAACCATTTATAAAAAAAATCCAATCGATTCACTTTCTCTATTTTTTGATTGTAATCTCCCTCACAAGTTGGACAAACGCAGAAACAAAACGATTGAATGTAGTCTTTTTCCTTGTGGATGACTTAGGCTATGGAGATCTAGGATACACAGGATCTAAAATTGCCCAAACTCCCAATATTGATGATTTTGCAGCTGAGAATACAATATTCACTCATGGCTTCGCTGCATCCCCTCATTGCTCTCCAAGTCGTGCAGCTATATTGACAGGCAAATATCCTGCTCGATTGCATATCACAAGCTGGATTGGAACCAAACAACCCAAAACTTTTAAAAACCTAGAACTTCCGACCCAAAAGAATCATTTGCCAGAAAGTCACAATACGCTTGGTAAATACTTCCAAAGCCAAGGCTACCAGACTGCCAATGTTGGAAAATGGCACATGGGTGGGAACATTGTTTCTCCATCCAAACATGGATTCAACGAAGTGATAGGCTTTGCTGTTGGTCCAGGACCTGGTAGATCCTCTCAATGGTTCGGTCCGTACCCTAAAATTAAAGACTTGAGCGGACCTGAGGAAGAATACATCAGTGATCGTCTTACAGATGAAAGTATTGACTTCATAAAGCGGAACAAAGAACAGCCTTTTTTTCTAATGCTTCAACACTATGACGTTCATAAACCTTTCTCTGCTCCCGAAGAAATGGTAAAAAAATACGAAGTTCTCGGGAGAAAAAGGGCTCAAGGATTAGAAAACGCCTTTTTTCTCGCTATGAAACAATCGATGGATGAAAGTTTTGGACGAATAATCCAAACCTTAGAAAAGGAAAAACTTTTCGAAAAAACCATTCTTGTTTTCTCTTCAGACAATGGGGGAATTGAAGGATTGGCTAGAAATCAACCCTTCAGAAAAGGAAAAAAATTCTTTCATGAGGGAGGAATTAGAGTGCCATTGCTAATGCGGGTTCCGGGACGAACCAATGCCAAGTCCGTAATTGAAACACCGGTTCATGGGATTGACTTTTTTCCTACCCTTGTAGAATTGAGTGGGGGACAACTTGAAGAGATCCAATCAGAATTGGACGGCATTAGCTTTGCATCTCTATTTGATGGAAAAAATAATTTGAGTAGAGACACTCTCTATTGGCATCAACCCCTTTTGGCAAAAGGAAGTGGGTACATTCATCCACAAGGAGTGGTCCTTAACGGGTCTTGGAAAATGATTCATTATTATGGAAATACAAAAAAGGATGAATTGTACGATATCAGCAAAGATCCATCTGAACAGAGGAATCTTGCTTTTCAGTATCCAGAAAAAATGAAACAAATGAGGGCGAACTTAATGAATCATCTTAAGCAAGTAGAAGCTCAAAAGGTGTTCGTTAAAATGAACGAATAGAATCATGAATGCACTCTATTTTGTTTGCAGAATCTTTCATATCTACACCCGAACTTTTGATTGATTTCACAATTTATTGGAGAATAAACCATCCAGAATAAAGAATATTTAAAGAAATTAACGCTAAGTTCCACCGAACCTAGATAAGAAATGGTGGAAAATTTAAAACCCAAAAAAGCTATGACAAAAAAAATAATCTCTATCCTTCAAATCATACTCATCCTTATTTTATTCAACCATTTAGGATTTGGACAAAAAAGTTTTAAAAATATTGTGGTTCTCTTCATAGACGATCTTGGTTATGGAGATACGGGCCCCTACGGAGTCAAAGATATTCCAACTCCCAACATGGACCGCTTGGCTCGCGAAGGAGTCGTCTTTACCCAAGGATATGTTCCGGGTCCGCCTTGCAGCCCAAGTCGCGCTAGTTTGATGATGGGTATGTATCCGCAACGTTTTGGAAAGTATGGGATGTCCAGAGGTTTGCCAATTCCAGAGGACAAACCGACTATTGCAGATTTCTTTAAAAACCATGGATTCATAACGGGTCAAATTGGCAAATGGGATTTAGGTTCCTACTCACAAACACCCCTGAATTCTGGTTTTATGGAAAAAGAAAAAAAGGTTCCTCGTAAACTGTACAGTGAGGAGGAGATGCTTGCCCTGAAAGAATCCAGTGATCCAGTTCAAAGAATATTGTTCCAAGAACTCACTAAAAAAAAGAAATATTCTAAATATATCTATATCAAAGAAGATGGCACGGAGGGATGGCTTACGGATTATGATGGGGATATGGCTGTTGAATTTATTGAAACTCACAAAGACAAACCTTTCTTTTTGTACTTTTCCCCTGAGGCACTGCACTCTTTTAATTGGGAGGCAAGCGCTGAATTAAGAAATAGAACCCACGCAACGGGTAAAAGAAGTTATTTGGCAGGAGCTCTTGTCTCCGTGGATGATCAAGTTGGGAAGATTTTAACGGTCTTAGACAAATACAATCTAAGAGAAAACACGCTGATTATGTTCTCCAGTGACAATGGACCCAACCCAAATGAAAAAGGTTCGGCTAGCCCATACCGAGGAGGAAAATTCAACGGAACTCAATTTGAGGGATGGGTGCATGTTCCTCTTATTCTATCCATGCCGGGAGTCATTCCTCAAGGACAGCACTTTGATGGATTATCAATGACATTGGATCTCTTTCCAACGGCTGCTGCAATCAATGGCCTGAAAGCTCCAGAGCAATGCGACGGGGTCAATCTCATTCCTTTCTTGCAAAATAAGAAAAATGAGGATCCGCATGAATACATATTCTGGCTGAACAATGATCCTAACGATTCAAAACATCGGCACATTGCCGCGGTTCGATGGAAAGATTTTCGTTTGATTCAAGACAAAATTTCAGGAAATTGGAACCTATTCAATATCAAAAAAGACCCTAAAGAAGAAAGGAATATAGCGCCTCAATTTCCGGAAAAAGTGAGAAGTATGATCGATGCTCACCAAAAATGGCAAGCGGGTCATGTTTCCCCTCCTGCTTTCCCTTCAAACCCTACCCATGCACAAAAGAAACGCATTAAAACACCTCCTAAAGGTTATGGAATGTGGCCGCTAAATAATAAGATGTAAGAGTGGAACCAAAATCCGAATGACTATTGATTTGTGTTTGGAATGAGTTAGGACAGCGTTGCTTGAATATTTTCAATGACTTTCGCAGCTTTTTCTCTGGCTTGCTCGATGGATTCTCCAATAGCGAGAGCGACTCCCATACGACGTTTGCCATGAACTTCCGGTTTGCCAAACAATCGAATTTGTGTTCCGGGTATTGACAAGGCTTTGTCTAAATTATGGTATTGGACCTCTTTGGAAACACCCTCCACAAGTAAAACATGGCTAGACGAGGGGCCGAGTTGCACAATCTCAGGAATTGGTAACCCTAAAATAGCCCTTGCGTGGAGAGAAAATTCAGATAGATCTTGAGAAATCATGGTTACCATACCGGTATCGTGGGGACGGGGAGAAACTTCGCTGAAATATACTTCGTCTCCTCGTATGAATAGTTCCACCCCAAACAAACCAAAACCTCCTAAAGCATCCGTTATTTTGAGGGCGATGTCTTGCGATTTTTCAAGGGCAATTTTGCTCATTGGATGGGGTTGCCAAGACTCTCGATAATCTCCATCTTTTTGAACATGTCCAATGGGATCACAAAAGGAAGTTCCTCCAATATGACGAATCGTCAATAAGGTGATTTCATAATCAAAATCGACAAAACCCTCCACAATCAACTTGCCGGCACCGGCTCTCCCCCCTTCCTGCCCATATTTCCAAGCACTTTCAACCTCATCAATCGAGGAAACAACACTTTGCCCTTTGCCAGAGGAACTCATAATAGGTTTCACAACACAGGGCATTCCTAAGGTCTCAACTTCTTTTTTAAAAGATTCAAAATTATCGACAAAAGCATAGGGAGAGGTGGAAAGTTTCAGCTCCTCAGCTGCCAGACTACGAATCCCCTCTCGATTCATAGTTAATTGAGTGGCCCGAGCAGTTGGAATCACTGTAAACCCAGATTCTTTCTCTAAGTCTACCAAAACCTCTGTGGCGATTGCCTCCACTTCTGGAACAATCAGATCGGGAGATTCTTTCTCAATGATGGCCCGAAGCGCATCAGGATCTAGCATAGAGACTACATAGCTTCTATCTGCCACTTGCATCGCTGGAGCGTTTTCATAGGCGTCTAGTGCGATTACTTCGACTCCATATCGCTGGAGTTCCAGAACGACTTCTTTTCCTAATTCTCCAGATCCACAAAGAATTACTTTTTTAGCGCTTGATGTGAAGGGGGTTCCAATCGTTGTCATATTCGTTTAAGGTTGATAATAATTATGGGGTTCCATCATAATGGGTCAATCGTGCATTCTTTCGACTTTCTATTCTATACATTCTGAAAGTTTCCCATTCTGCAATCTCTTTGTTTATTTAATCCTCTATATGAATAAAAATTTCAAACTCTTGTTTTTACTAATAACTCCCTTCAGTATCTTTGCGAAAGCCTCTGTTCCATCGGAAATGCCGGATCAATTAGAGATCCCCAAGGGTATGGTCTATATTCCTGGAGGATCCTACACTCGTGGGAACGACAAACACTTTGGGACGAGCGCAAGATATCCAGAGGAGTCTCCAGAGCATTTGGTTTCAGTGGATGCATTTTTAATCGATATCACCGAGGTCACTAACAGGCAATTTGAAGCTTTTGTTCAGGCGACTGGTTATCGGACTTTTGCCGAAAAAGGTCCGAATCCGAGTGATTTCCCCAATGCTCCAGCCGACCAAATGGTTCCAGGTGCGATGATTTTCTACACGCCCGACCAAAAAGTGGAGCTGTGGAAAATGGGTGCGGAAAACAATTGGTGGCGATTCATAGAGGGAGCGAATTGGAGACAACCCTCTGGTCCGGGATCCTCCATTGAAAACAAAATGGATCATCCCGTTGTCTGCGTTAATAAAGACGACGCAATGGCCTATGCCAAATGGATCGGAAAACGGTTGCCCACGGAAGCAGAATGGGAAAGAGCTGCTCGGGGAGGAATGGAAAGGAAAATATTTAGTTGGGGAGACACTCCTTTAATTGATGACAAGTGGATGGCTAATTGCTACCAAGGGACTTTTCCGAAGGAAAATACGGCTTTGGATGGTTTTATCGGAACAGCCCCTGTAAAGTCTTTTCCAAAGAATGGATATGGGCTTTTCGATATGTCCGGGAATGTCTGGGAAATTTGTAGCGATTATTACAGACACGATGCTTACAAAACATTCATTAAAAATCCTGAAAAGAACCCTAAGGGTCCTTCCCAGCCTATAGATACAGCGATCAACAATGCATTGGTTCAAGGTCTAAGCGTTCGCCCAAATGCCAGACCCATCCATCCTTTGTTTCATATTTCAGTGACCAAGGGCGGTTCCTTTTTGTGTCACCACACCTACTGTTTGAGATATAGACCTGCGGCCCGAAGCAATATTGAGAGCATCAGCCCCACAAATCATGTGGGCTTTAGACTTGTAAAAGATCTTTAAGAGAAGCCGAAATTCTCAGGGATTCCATTTTTCTAAGCACCCTGGAATACTGCAAAAAATAAAGTCATTGGGTTCGAGTGAGTGGATTGGAAGAATTCACCGACTTTTTCTACACCCATTGAATGGCACGCTGTGTATCCACAAATTATTCCATTCCACCGAATAAATTAATTTTAGAATTTTGCGTTTTTTGGCAGCAAGAGGGCAATTTAAGAAATTCTAGTTTTTTTCTTAAATCGCCTGGGTTCATAAGAACAATCTCCTCGTTGGGCTTCGCATAAAGAGCTATCTGAACGCCATCTTTTTCCATACCCGGGAGCCAGTGAGAAATGAAACTGCTCAAACGAATTGCCGTTGGGTAACAGTCTTTCCACTCTGATTCAATAATTTCTTTGGTGAATGAAGCATGTGGCCAAAAAGGAATGCATGGCAACCCAGTGTTCTCATAAAAGCTGAGCACACTCTCATCATTTCTTACAGTGATCGTGTATTTATTAGCAACTGCCTCTTTTAAAAAATAATCGATTTTTTCAGCGATTGGGCTGGATTCGATTCGCTCTTGCTCTGCCTTGGTAATTTTCTTCATTTTGATATTATTTTGAACTCATTATAAAAGTACCATCCCACTTGTCGTTTAGGGGAAGCTCTTTCATTGCTAGGCATCGATCCATAAAAACCTTGGATGGATTGTACACTGGATGATTGGGTTCATTCAATAAAGAAAGATCAAAAAGCTTGTAAGCTTCGTCCCATTTTTGTTCCAAATACAATTCATAGGCATTTTTGTAAGTGCCAATGCAATCTTGAGTTTGAGTAGATATCTCATCTTCAAAGCCAATGACTTCATACATACCCATAGGCTCATATCTACCCTTGACCACTATTTTATCAAGATAACGATATACAATGTCCTCTTTAAAATGGATTGCTTGCTGATAACAATTTTCTGTAATCATTGTGTAAGCTCCCAAACTTTTAGAACCGCTTTCGCATCTGGCTGCGAGATTCACCATATCTCCCATCATGGTATAATTGAATCTATCTTTTGCTCCAATGTTTCCAACGGTCGCAAATCCGCTGTTAATCCCAATTCTAGTTTGCATCTCCGTGACAATCTTTGGCCATTTATTGCCCTCAGATTTCCACTTTTCTCGAAGTTCCACTTGCATCTTTTGCATTCGAATTGCTGACTTTACCGATTGATAAGCATGACTCTGTAATTTAAGAGGAGCTCCATACATTGCTACGATGGCATCCCCGATATATTTGTCCAAGGTGCCTTGCTCCTCATGCAAAATATCCGTCATCGCAGCCAAGTATTCATTCATCAATTCCACGAGCTGATAGGAACTGAGCATTTCAGAAAATGTCGAAAAGGCTTGTATATCAGAGAACAATGCAGAGATTTCTAAATCGACGCCACCCAAAATCGGTTCTCCTTCCTTTTCAATGATTTGTTCTACGAGCTCTTTAGATACATAAGACCCAAAAAGTTTTTTGATTCTACGTTTTTGCCTTTTTTCTATATAAGAAGTCTCACCGAAAGCGATAAGCCCAGAGCTTATATAAACCCCCATGGGCACTACCAAGGGAAGGACCGAATGATCTTTTACAAATAAGTATAAGCTCGCTCCTAAATATAAAAGAAAAATCCCAATCCCTAACAAATTGTGAAATTCATTGCCTTTAGTTTTATATGAAAAAAGAAAAATAGATAAGGCACTAAAAATGAAAGCGAGGAAGTATTCCAACTCATTAGGAGATTTCTTGATATATTCATCGCTTAAAATAGTCTTCACTAAATTGCTATGAACGCCCACCTTAGGAACTTCAAATCGATCGAAAGGGGTGGGCGCTAGGTCTTGAAAAAGTTTATCTACGGGTCCAACCAAAAGAATTGCATCCTGAAAATAAGAGAAAAATTCTTTGGCGTTTTTGTATTGTTCTTTAGCCTCATTAAAAGCCTCCAATCTCTGTGAAGCAAAAGATCGCTTTTCCTTTGCCATCCTTACAGGATGCTGAATGGATGCCTCTAGAGACGGAGTCTTTTCTATCAGTTCCTCCATCTTTTGAATCGAATTTTCAGAATCGGCGATCTGTTTTGACAATGTATCTTCAAATTTTTGAAATCCTTGATTGGGACTGAATTGGAGATCTATAAAGCGAGCATTCGCTCTTTGGATTTCAGCGTAATTGGTGATCACATCTTTTATGCTGCATCTTGGATTGATTTTAGATTGGATCCATTTATTTTGATTCGGGTTAAGCTCATGGGGCTTGAGATCGTTTGGGTTCCATTTGCTGAACCAATTGATTGTAATAACCTGTTCGTCTTCCAGCGGAATGGAATGGAGAAGAGTTCCATCGGAGTCGCGCATCTCAATGGCATCTCTATTTTCAGTAATTTTCAAGTTGGATTCATCCAGTCCATAATAAGCCAATACCAACTGAATACTCATGTGATAAAAAATAATTTCTCTATGGGCATGCAAACGATTTGGAGAAATAGGCAATAAATTATTTTCTGAATCTACAATTTCAAAATACTCTCCATTTTTCATTAAGCGAGCGATCACTGCATCGTTCTCCTTTCCATGCAGAATAAGATCTCTGATATATTTTGGGCTTTGTGATTCTGTAAGCAAAGCCTCTATATTATTTTCTACCGCATGCGCTTGCATTCTACTTGTCAGTAAATTCAATGCATAAGCAGGCCCTTGATATTCAAAATAAGCTGGAGAAACCCGAGGAATAAATCCATGGCTTCTAATTAGGTCATAATCGATCATACCAATTCGTCCAATCGGATTTCCATTCAAATGATTGATCACAGGGTAGCTCGGAGTCTCAGGATAAGGATTGTTTTTGGGATCTGTAAATAGCGGATCCGGTTTATTATTCTTGATCCGAAATGGAGGCCTGCTGACTTGATCCATATAAAGCTCGTTCATGATATTGGAATAAAAACCGGCAACGACACTTCTTTTTGGATACTGCTGTAGTAAAGATCCGATCGATTGATCACTGTTCAAAACATTCTCTGCTGGAACCATTTTAGACATACTTTGACTGGAAAATAAAAAATCAAATCCAATACAAGCAGCGTTTCCCAACTCTGGATCCAAAAGAATCTTGCCAACATCAGAAAAGAAAGCGCGATCCCAAGGTCTCTCCCCAACTATGGGAAGTGTTTTAGAGTCAAAATCAATATGAATCACTCGGACACGGTTTCCTTTAGCGTCTACAGGAAGTTCTCTCTGTCCTCTTAATAGGAAGCGCCAATCCATGGCCGTATTTTTTATAGAATTGAGTACATTGTAATGACTGGCCAAGCACCAAATCAGGGGAATTAAAAATAGGGATATTGCAGAAATTTTATTTTCAAACTTCATCTTCATAAGTTTAGGAGATGCTTTTGATAGTCTAAAAAATTGTGTAAGAATGCAAATAAAAGAGCAGGAACTACTTTTTTATCCAATCAGCTCAATTTCACCTTACAAGTCTTAAACATTGCAGTTGCCAATTGGAAGTGCCTATCAAGCTATTTCATAGATCAGATCGAAAGACTTTAAGACCTCCTGAGGGATTCTTTTGAAGTTATTAGAGTTAAGGGTAGCATTGGAGTATCGATTTCTGAGCCGACACTTTGATTTTGTGGTTTCATTAAAAGAGGTTTAAGACTGGCGAAATTAGTCTTAAAATGCGAAGGTAGTTTTTTACATTATTTTAAAGAATAGAGAAATAAGAAATGAGTGAGCCCGATCTATATTTATCGCAAATTTTCGCAAATTTTAAAACCGTAATTTTAAGCACCGTGAGTAGCAAAGGAACCCCTGAAGCCTCTTACGCTCCCTCTGTCTTGGACGATAAAAAAAACTTTTATGTCTACGTAAGTTCTTTAGCAAAGCACACAGCCAATTTGACTTTTTCAAAACGTGCGAGTCTGATGATCATTGAAGATGAGCAACAAACTGAAAACTTACACGCTAGAAAAAGACTTACTTTGAATTGTAGCATCTGTGCTATTCAAAGAGAGAGCGAACAATTTGAAGAAATACAAAAAATCTTCATTGAAAAGTTTGGAGAAACTTCCGCGCTTTTGAAAAATTTGCTCGATTTTAAACTTTTTTGTCTCACTCCAATAGATGGAAGATTAGTCACTGGGTTTGGTTCTACTTTTCGTCTTACCGGAACGAAGATCGATACTCTGAAACTTGTAAATGGACCTGGGCACATACAGGGCTCTACGAATGAAAAGGACTGAACAAGAATTTTTAAATAAAGTTTCCATACTCAATGGATCTACTAAGCATCCATGACTTTCAAAATCAATGCAATCCAACGTGAGATTCAAGCAAAAGATATTAAAGCGAAATATATGATTAAATCCTGAAGTAGAACCTTTGGTTTTCGTGAAGGTTTCCATAAATCATTGCAGCCAAATCTGCGAATCTTGAAATCAAAGTTCTAATAAAGAATTTGGGTTGGAAACGAGACTGTCAAAATTTGACATTTTTACCTCGATTAATAAGAATCAAATATGGGTTCGATTTAAGATCGAAACAACCAACCAATCCAAATCTATGTTTACAATTTGCGCACTTTATAAGTTTGTCCATCTGGATCACTTAGAGGAATTTCGAGTCTCCATTTTAAAGGCAATGGATAAAATAGGGATCTGTGGAACCCTTTTAATTGCTCAAGAAGGAATCAATGGAACCATAGCGGCTCCTGGCGGCAAAGATGAAAAAATCAAACAAATGCTTGATTTTTTAAAACAAGAAATGGGTTTTGATTCTATTTCATGTAAGTTTTCCCAATGTATAGAAACTCCATTCAAACGAAGTAAAGTAAAACTTAAAAAAGAAATCGTTACTATGGGAGTGGAAGATATTGACCCCATAAAATCTGCCGGAACTTATGTGAAACCCAAAAACTGGAATGCGCTTATTTCAGATCCTAATGTCATTCTTATTGATACTCGCAACGATTATGAAGTGGAACTCGGTAGTTTTAAAAATGCCCAAGACCCAAAAACTACCAGTTTCAGAGAATTTCCAGATTACGTAGCTGAAAATTTAAATCCCGAGACTCATAAAAAAGTAGCTATGTTTTGCACAGGGGGTATCCGTTGTGAAAAATCAACGGCATACTTGAAAAAAAAGGGCTTTGAAGAAGTTTATCACCTTGAAGGAGGTATCCTCAAATATTTGGAGGATGTAGATAAAAAAGAATCCTTATGGGAGGGAGAATGCTTCGTATTTGACGATCGGGTTTCCGTAGATCAGGAATTAAAGCCTGGCAATTATGACCTATGTTTTGGGTGCCGCTTGCCGATTACTAAAGCAGATACAAAGCACAAACACTATGAGAAAGGAGTGAGTTGCCATCGATGTTACGATGCTTCCTCCAAATCTGACAAAAATCGTTTTCGACAAAGACAACAACAAATTAAATTAGCTAAAATACGAAATGAAGCTCACATCGGAGGAGCGGTTAACAAACAGATCGAACTGAAGAGAATCGAAAAAAAGGAAAAGAAAAAATCCTAAGCCTTTTTTTGACAAAAAAGACCGACTATGAAACCTGAAATTCATAAAACTAAGGTTCCAAATGATTCAAAGATCCGTTTGTTAGGATCTCTCTTCAATGATTGTGAGTGATTGTTGAAGCTGGGTAATATTCTAACAAACCTTCAATCGATTCTTTAAGTTTCTGAGCATGAGCTTGACTCGCGTTTTGCTTCGATTTCATAGCGGCAATGATCACTGCATGATGATTGCTAAGACGTTGGTGATAGTCCGCATCTTGGGGTTTGACTCTCTGGGTTAAAAAATAATCACAAATCGTTTCGATAATACTTTGGGCGTGCAATTCTTTATTGTCTATCCATCGCACCATTTGATTCATAGATTGAGCGTCGGATTTCCCACTGAGATTCTCTAATTGAATGGAAGCCTTGATCACAGTATCCGCATCCTCCAATAGACTTTTAACTCTGGCATGATCGTCATAGATCCCGCAAGGAACTTGACAATGAGCAGAAAGTCCATTGCCGCATATCAAAAAGCCGATTAGGCTTAAAAGAAAGAAGGGTGTTTTATGAGTCATAGGTTTTAAGTCAATTGTTGAATGTTTTTCTAAAAATTAGGATTGGGAATCAGGAGCCGTGATTGAAGATGTTTGGTTGTTTGTAACAATTATAAATGATTAAAAACAAATTTACTGGAATCCATCCAAAATCTATCGAAGAAATAAAGCATTTAATAAAGAAATCCGATCTTCAAAATGAAGAACCGCAGGATTTTTAACAGTAAGATCCAAGCATTAGATTTCAAAATTAAAACCCTGCTTCTTAAGATTCAAATACTTTTTTTCATCGAATTGATAGAGTCTTGCCGCTCTGTGAGCTACATCTTGCTGAATTTCATCCGTTTCTAAAACTATACCCATGCTCAAAATTTTCTTCCTAAAATTTCTTTTATCGATTGTTTTTTCTAAGATGATTTCATAGAGCTTTTGCAATTCTGATAATGTGAACTTTTTAGGCAAAAGCTCAAAGCCAATGGGCTCATAGCGAACTTTAGCTCGAAGTCGATCTAAGGCTGCTTCGTAGATAATATTATGATCAAATGCCAATTTGGGCATATCCGAAGCGGAGAACCAACCCACATTTTCTGCATCTGTTGCAGCTTTTACTTTATGATTTGAAAGTTTCACCAATGCATAATAAGCAACACTGATCACCCGATACCGAGGATCTCGTTCTACGGCACCATAGGTATAAAGTTGTTCTAAATAAACTTTATCCAGACTTGTTTCCTCTCTCAACTCTCGCAATGCAGCCGCATCAATGTCTTCATCCATTAGAACAAAACCACCAGGCAATGCCCACTCCCCTTTAAAGGGCTCCAGCTTTCTTTGAATCAAAAGAGTTTTGATTTCATTGTCATCTAAACCAAAAACAACGCAGTCGACGGTAACCGAGGGTCGCGGATATTCATATTGATATTTCATCGTGTCCATGAGTGATTAAAAATAGAGGGTATTCATCTAAAATGAAAAGTTTAGAATAGCCCAAATTAAATAATATGCGAGAAATAGCGAAAATAAAAACTTGAGCTCTTTGGAAAACAAAAAATCCCAAAATTTAAATTAAATTTTAAAGATTGGGACTTTAAAGAGTAAGGAAATGGAGATTCAACTGGAGCGTATTAAAGCTGCAAAACCAATAATACTGATTTTAGTTCGAGTGAATGATTTCCTTTTCAATCAGACTGGCCATTGTTTCCATGTACAGAACAACGTCTTCTCGTTCGTTTCGATGCAAAAACCTTCTTCCATTTGGCAAAGCACTTAAAACTCTTTTGTCTGAGAGTCTTTCTAAATTGAGTACATCTCTTCTGCTAAAACCAAGTTCGCTGAGTTGATCAAATACCATCTCGAGGGGCTTTCCTGTAACTTCACAGTAGTCGTTGGCATGCTCCGACCACTCCGTCAATTCTCTTCCAAAAGTGTTGTAGATTTCATGGTCACTAAGATCACAAACAGTCTGAACGAGGTGTCCGCAATTACAACGACCCACATGACCCCATTCATATTTGGAACCTTTTTTTATTCTGTCAGCAGATTCCCTCAAAGCACTTGCTAATTTTTTCTTCATAATATTTGGTTCTGATAAACGCTTAAAATTTTTGTTCGCAATAGCACTAAATCTAAGAACGATTGAACTTTATTTTATTTCCAAAAATTGCATGGGTCAAAACCAAAAGTAAAAAAACTCCGCAAATATTTTCGTAAACTCCAATTGAGGAATCCATACAAACCAAGCTCCCCGATGGAAACCAACCAAAAAAATCAAAAATAAAACCGACTGCCCAAGAACTTCCAATCAAGCTTGAAAGATAAATCGCAGTCTCTTTTTTACCAATCAACTTCATCAAAGATGTGACCGTGACTGTATTCGTTGCTGGACCTGCCACTAAAAATACAATTGCAGCCCCTGGAGTGATTCCGGCAGCAATGAGACCATAAGCAATCGGAATAGAGCCCGTAGAACAGACATACATTGGAATCGCGGTCATACTCGCGAAAAGATACATAAAAAAAGAATGGTTTAAATAATCAGAGATCTTCAAATCCTCTAAAAGAATTGCTAAAAGTGACCCAATTAAAGAGCCCACCAAAATGGGAATTCCAATCTCTTTAGGCAAAGTGTAGAGAGCATCCACAAAGCTGTGTTTTATGCTTTGCCAAAAACGGATTCCAAGCGATGTCTTGGCTTGACTTAAACTTACTTCACTTTTATCGCTAACTTCCCCATTGCAACTTCCGCTACAACTTGATTCCTCTAATTCAGCTATCAATTTAGAGTCTTTCCCCGAATCAAAAAGTTGAATACTGAAACCTGAAAGCAAGCCTGATAAAACGTCTGCACAAATTCGAGCGACTGTAAAAGGCAGTCCCATTAGGCTGTAGGTAGCAGCTATGCTGTCAAAACCTGTCTGAGGGGTCGAGGCTGTAAAAGCGGCGACCGCTCCCTTAGAAGCTCCAGCTCTTTTCAATTCAGCAGCTACTGGAATTACTCCGCAAGAGCATAGAGGCAAAGGAATGCCTAAGAACACAGCCTTCACAATCCCTTTCCAAGAATTGGCTGCCAAATGTTTTTTGATCCATTTTTTGGAAAAAAAGCGACCTATAAGTCCGGCAGAAATCAATCCAAAAAGCAACCAAGGTGCCATCAAAGAAAATAGGTGCCAGGTTTTATAAATAATTTCAAAAAAAAGCGTTTTCATTTATAAATGTAAGCGATTTCTCGAACCATTCTTGTTATGACAACCATAAGGAAATAAAGATATTTTTGAATTCATAGAATGGGCCTTGTTTTCTATCCCTCAAAAATTTTCCGCATTCAAATCAATAAATTTTAGTAAATTTCAATTCCTGCCGCCTTCATTTCTTCAAGAGCTTTTTCAATATCCCCGGGATTCAATTCCACTCCTCGAATACAGTTTTTGTGAACAATGACCTTGAAACCTAGTTCCATCGCATCTATAGCCGTAAACTTGACACAATAATCAGTAGCGACTCCAACTATATGGACCTCCATGACGGACAACTCTCTCAAATAATCTCCGAGACCCGTGGATCTCTTTTTATCATTGTCAAAAAAACCACTGTAACTATCTATCTTCGGATCCGTGCCTTTATAAATAATTTTTGAAAGAGCCTTTTTATTAAGGGTCTCTACAAGTTCTGCACCCTCACTGTCTGCTACACAGTGAACCGGCCACATAACTTGTGGCAATCCTCCTAGTTCACCCAGCTCCCATTCTTGAGAATCCTCATTATTCATTGCGAAACTGCCATGATCTTTTGGATGCCAATCTTGGGTAGCAATTACATGTTCAAAATCCAAGCTCTTTTTATTGATTGAAGCCACGATTTCATCTCCACCAGGAACTCCAAGGGGTCCTCCCGGCATGAAATCATTTTGAACATCTATGATAATCAATGCTTTCTTTTTCATCTCATTCATTCTTATATATTTTAGCTAGCAAGTGAAAAGCCCTAACAATCCTAGGATTTAGCCTCCTTTTTTTAAAGGATAAAAGGAAATTCAAAGCATTCCTCTGGCTTGACTCATGAGTTGATTCTTCAATCGATCTAAACCAGATTCTAAGCCAACTGGATACTCATGAGGATTTAAATTTCTACGAATCGATTCATGGAATTGTCCAAGTTGTCCTTGAACCCTTGATTTTATATCAATCAGTTTTGGCTTTTTATAAATACAGGAACCTTTTTTATAAATGGGAATCAGTAAATCCTCAAAAGTTGCCTCACTCTCAATTTCTTTGCTTCTTATCGAATTAGAAGGATCGACAATCTGCCTTTTTCGATCTTCAGGTTGTGCCGTGTTGTAAATCATATCGCCGATAAAAAGACCTTCAGTATTCTTAAACCTTCGAACTTGTAAAATACCTGGATTCGAAACCTTGATGATTTGTTCGGATAACTTAATTCTATATTCCCATATCCCTTCAAAATCCCGAATTGCCCCCAACTTGTAAACGCCTCCAAGCGCAGGCTGGTCATAGGCAGTCACCAGTTTCGTACCAACCCCCCAGATATTTATTTTTGCTCCTTGATGCTTTAAACTATCAATAATCTCCTCACTCAAATCATTGCTAGCAATAATGAGGGCATCTGTAAAGCCGGCACCATCCAATAATTTTCGAGCTTCTATGCTTAAGTAAGCCAAATCTCCAGAATCGAGACGAATTCCAACCAAGCGATGGCCTTTCTTTTTAAGTTGTAAACCTACTTGAATGGCATTTTTTATACCCTCAATTGTGTCGTAGGTGTCCACCAAAAAGAGGCAATTATTAGGCATTGCCAGCGCATATTTTTCAAAAGCTTCTAGCTCGGATCCAAAAGACATAATCCAACTATGAGCATGCGTTCCCTTAACGGGGATTCCATATTTTTTAGCTGCCAGAACATTTGAGGTAGCTTCTGTTCCACCTACATAAGCCGCGCGACTTGCTCCCAAGGCTCCATTGGGACCTTGAGCTCGTCTCAAGCCAAATTCAATCACCGGATCATCTCCTGCGGAGCACTTAATCCGAGCCGATTTAGTAGCAATCAAACTTTGAAAATTAATGATATTAAGCAAAGGAGTTTCCAGAAGTTGGCACTCAACAATCGGCCCTTGTATTCTTAACAAAGGCTGATGAGGAAAAACGACCGTTCCTTCCTCAACTGCGTCCACATTACAAGAAAAATCAAGATTTCTTAAATAATCGATAAAAGCAGGCTCAAACAAAGGGCCGTTGTCATTTCCGCAAAGTTGTTTCAAATAAGATAAGTCCTCCTCAGAAAACTGAAATGCATCGATAAAATCCATGACCTCTTCCAATCCGCAGGCAATTGTATATCCCCCCTTGAATGGATTCTTTCTGAAAAATAGATGAAATACGGATTCTTTGCGATCCGCTCCAGTTTTCCAATAGCCGTAAGCCATGGTTATTTGATATAAATCCGTCAATAAGGGCGAATAGGTAGATGTCATAACCAAGGATTATAACAGGTCGTTCTATTTATGAAATGACCTTTTGATATTTATAAAAAATAGAACCTAAAAGCTATTATCTTACTCTTATCTTACATTTAAAGATTAAAAAAAGGACTAATAAACTTCCATATACATAGGAACTTGCTTCAGGAACTGCATTGTATTGCAACCATAAAGCTCCATCGTGGGAGGCAATTTTCCAATTTATCCACCAATCGTCTCCATCCATAAAACCTGAGCTGTCCAAATCAAAAAAACTTTCGTTAAAACCAACAATATTAGGAGCACTTAAAATCTTCATCTCATAATACTCACCTCCTGTCCATTCCCAATCTGTAGAGCCATTGCTGTGGAGTTCAATCGTAATCGATCCCGTCGAGGCTCCGGAAAAATCAAGAGTTCCACTGAATTCCATAAAATCCCAATCCACCCCAAAACTCCCACTAGCCTCCAAAATTCCGTTCCCATCTGCATCTGTGCTCGAGGGATTCATCTGATTGAAAATATCAAATACATAAGTAGCATCGTTCCAATAACTCGTATCCCCTGATGAATCTCCAAATTTCATATGACCCACGGAACCTTTTCCTCCAGCACTGACAGATCCCCCGTTCATTGTTAAACCCCCTTTCGAAATTTCAGAGGCCCCATTACCTCCCATTAAAAGACCTCCTGTCTGCACTCGAACTCCACCACCCACTTGATTGGCAAGATGAACAACACCCGACTCTACGATGAGGTCCCCACTAAAATCATTGGCTGCTGTTAAATTCAACCGTCCTTGACCTGTCTTTGTAAGGTTTTTTTGAGATCCTGAAACCACTCCAACAATTGATAAAGTATCCTCTGAATTTGAGATCTCTAGGGTAGAATTCGCTGCCAACTGAATGGTGCCCTGTATAGAATGAGAGCCATCGTTCACTTTGAGGGCTCCACCACCACTAAAACCGGAGCCTGAAATCGTAAAATTTTCATGGTCTATGTTTAAAGAAATTGCACTGTTTATTGATAAAGTGGCTCCAGATAGCACCGTTGTCTCCGTTGAGCTAGAGGCCTCTCCCAAGGCATTTTCATGCTGAATTTCTAAAGTTCCCTCAACTACGGTGGTTGTTCCTGTATAGGTATTGTCCGCGCTGAGAACGACCTTCCCATTTCCCGTGCTTTCCACATTGAGATTTAAATAGGTTCCATGGTTATCCTTTATAATACCCGAAAATTTGGAAGCAGCTCCTGTGTTTTGTGAGTGTAACTGTAATTTCGTTTGGTTGCTACCGATGTGATTTTTTCTGATATCAATAGTCCCACTGTAGTTTACGGTTCCACTTGTATTTTCACCGCCAACGACAATTGTAAGATTGTCTTTTAAGTATTGATCATCGTAGATTCCTGTCGAAAAAGTGTGATCCCCATTGACTGTGGATAGAATTTTAAAAGTATTTCCATCGGCCAATGTTTTTGTTAACACCAGGCGGTTCAAATTATCCAAAGCGTTTGAGTCCGCAAGTTTTAGCTCCATGGTTCCATTTTCTCCTTCTAGTTGACTTATGCTAATTTCCTGAAGACCAGTAAAATCATTTTCTCCAGACAATGTAAAAACAGATCCCGAATCATAAGCCAGTTGAAATTGGGAAATATTTCCTGTCCCACTCGTGCTTCCTGTTTGCAAATTACCGGACAAATCGATTTGGGTTCCTGATTCTTTATTAAAAATTCGATAATAAGGGTTTTGACCAGCACTGGGTCTCTCCAATCGGATATCATTAGAAAAAGTTCCTCCGTCAGTATCTATAAATTTGAGCATCGAACGATCAGTAGCGCCAGAATTATTGGGGTTGAAAACAATGCTTCCATTCATATTGTTACTGAGTTCTTTAAGTTCAACTCGACCAATCTCACCGGCAATGTTGCCTAGTATAAGATCTCCGTTCCAAACACTTGCATTGGAGGTATTGTTGAAGATTACATCGCTTCCACTTTCGGTAATAACAGTCAGATCTCCCCCAGAGCTTCCCTTAATTGTGGACTCAAATTGCAAATCCCCTTGAGAGGAATAATTTCTGATAGTTGCTCCAGAGGCTCCTATTTCAAC
>CAJWYM010000052.1 GCA_913049555.1 uncultured Opitutia bacterium | reverse complement strand
TGCAGTTTATAAGATTGATGATAAATCAGCGAGTCAACTGAGGAATTTAGGTTTAGGAATCCCTTCAGACTTTATAATTTTGACAGGGGTTTTTAGAGAAAAGCAAATCTTTCATTCAAATTTATTTTGCTATTTGGCAATTCGAAATTCATCTAGGATTTAATTGCAAAGAAGCTAGTTTTCTAGCTTTAGTTCTAGCGAATGACGGATGTTTTTGGGAGTTTCACTTCAAGCACGCCCATACCTTGCTCTGTAACTGCTGAATTCCATAAGTGAAGTTTTTTTAACTCTTTGAAACGACTGATTGTTTTTATGGAATCGTCAGTAATTTCAGTATTGAATAGATTTAGAGATTGAAGCTGAGTTAGATTTTCAAGTTTTTTGAGATCCTTATCTTGCACATTGGATTCTTCTAGATGAAGGTGAATGGTATTGTCAAAATTTGCAATTTTGGACCATGCAATTTCTGTGAGGTTGCAGTCACTTAAGTCCAAATCTACAACTCTTTCAAGAATGGGTTCCAACATCTCTAAAGTGGATTCATCTATGGGTTTATTGTAATGAGAGAGCACCACGGTCCAACTACTTTTATCCCAAGGAGCTTGTTTTACAATAATGGATTTCATATTGAGTTCATCCATAATGCTTTTATCTTCCGGGCTCATTCCTCGATAGCTGGAACCGGCACTTTGAATGTCAGAGGGAAGACCGACCCGAGTTCCAGCAAAAAGTTCTTGGGCTTTTTCCCAAGGGGCTCCTTGTTCAATCCACTTTCTAAGAATTTTGATTTCTTCTGGGGTCGCTGAAGCTTTGCCATCGGGAGGCATAAAATCATCATGGTCCTCGGGAAGTTCAATTCGAACAATCAATTCACTGTCATCTGGATTTCCAGGAACAATAGTTGGCTTACCGCTGCTCCCACCAGTTATCATGTTAGAACGACTGTCCATTCTCAACTCTCCTTTGACTTTACTTGGACCGTGACATTGAACACATTTGGTATCCAGTATTGGAAATATATCCATTTTGTAATCGATCCAATCTATGTTTTGCGTTTGGGTTTGTCGCTTATCCAAGGATTGATCCATAATGTTTGATACTAGTGAAATTGAATCAGGATTTTTTGAGACAGCGGTATTTTTTAAAGAATTAACTGCAACTTGTTTTTGTTGTATTTGGATTCCCAGAGGCTTGGTTAAAAAAGTCCTTCCATGGGTTAAACTGCCCCCATTGTGAGCTGTAACAATCATACAAACAACCATTGTCCCTAAAAGAAGTCGATATAAGTTGAGGAATAGGTCTTTTTTTAAACTTTTGGAGTAAGCAAAAACGACCAACCAACTCAATAAGCCATAAATAAGTCCGCCATTTTGATGCCAACTTAGAAGCTCCTCATTATAAGTTCCGCGGTTTTTGAGCAATAAACCAAAAGAGATCGTAAAAGTAGTGAAGACAGCGTTGAGCCAATTGAGCTTGGCCACTACCTGGTACCTGTGTCTGTTAAAGCGATAGAAGGGTGGGATCTCAAGGACAATCATACCCACGAGTAAACCGATGGGTAAGTGTAAGAGCAGTAGGTGTAACCTACCAAAAAATAGCTCTAAATCCATATAAATTTAGAACAATACTTTTAATGGCTGGCCACTTCCAGCAACCTGAAAAGGTCTTCCCTCGGGGGAGTAAAATACTTTATCTGTAGGCAAACCTAAAGCATAGGCAATGGTAGCATTGTAGTCTGGAACATTGACCCGATTCTCAGTGATATTTGCGCCGTATTCGTCTGTTTTTCCGTAGGCTTGTCCGCCTTGAATCCCCCCTCCTGCAAGCAAACAACTGAATGCTTGGGGATGATGATTTCTACCTCCCGTTGCATTGAGTTTGCTAGATCTTCCAAATTCAGTTCCAACTGCAATCAAGGTCTGATCGAGAAGTCCTCTTCTCTCAAGGTCAATCAGCAATGCACTCAAACCAATATCTAGGGGTTCTGAAAGTTCTTCAACTCTATCAAAATTATCGTTGTGGGTGTCCCAACCTCCGTGAACAATTTCAACAAATCTCACATCGTTTTCAATCAAGCGTCTCGCGAGAAGACAGCCTTTTCCAAATTTACTGTCACCATAAAGCTCGTGCATAACTGGAGGTTCAGAGTCAATATCAAATGCTTTTAAATCCTCACTACTCATTAATTTTACAGCGGATTGGTAGGCTTCAGTGTAAGCCTTTAGTTCTTTATGGTCATATTTGTCATGATGATTGTGGTCCATCCAATTGGCAATCTCTATACGATTTTTGAGCCTTTCTTCAGTAATTGCTTTTGGTGATTTGCTGTTTTGCAATCCTTTTGAGGGATTCCCAATAAAGAGTGGGTTGTGTTTTGAATCTAAATATCCAGCACATCCTGGCATATTGCTTCCCCCATTGATTCTAATATTCCCAGGGAGTGTCGAGTTTGTATTGCCTTGGATATTACTAACCCAAGCACCCAACCCAGGATGTTTTATGGTTCCTCTTTCGGGGTAACTAGTGTGCATGTAATAAGTTCCCGGTGCATGCGCTCCCTGATTAGAAAACATGGAACGAACCACTGCAACTTTATCCATTTGTTTGGCTAAATTAGGAAAGTATTGGGAAACCATCAAATCATCTGCACTCGTTTTGATACTTTCAACGGGACCTTGAATCTCTTGCCCAGGTTTGGTATCAAAACTATCAATATGACTCAAGCCGCCACTCAAATAAATGTAAATTACATTTCTGGCTTTCGGTCGGTAAGGGATGTCTTGAGCTGCAAATATTTTTTGAAATGGATGGATCGTAGAAGCGAGCCCAACTCCAAGACATGACTTTGCTAAGTATCCAACAAACTTCCGACGAGAGATTTCATCGGCTCTTTTAAGGGATTCAATCATAAATTTACTCGATAAATAGAAAGGTTTTACTGTTAATGATACCCGATGTGATATCTTCGAAAATACTATTGTTAGGAATGCTGGGAAGCATTTGATTGAAGTATGCCATTTCTTTTGAAGTGGGTATACGGGACAACAGAGTGATAAAAATGGAATCCATCAAATCAGGATCGTAAAGATTTGATTTCCATTTTTTTGCTAACTTAGATTGGTGAAGAATTCGGTAGTTGATAAGACTGGAATTCAAAAGCTCTAAAGCTTGAGGTATGGAGGCGCTTTGGTTGCTGTTTTCTATTAAATCTCTATCCGACTGTCCAAAAGTTTCCAGAAAATGTCCTGCCTGTGGAGGAGAGGGGAGCTCACTGGCACGTATAAAATTAGGAGGAAAGCTCTCTACCTTGGTCCTTCTTTTCAATTCTTTACGGATGCCATTAATATCAACCCCGAATTCCTTTGTTAAATTAAAATATATTTTTCGAATGCCTTGTTTTTGTTTATTGTCGCCAATTTCCTTGTTTTCATCGAAAAATTCAACTGCTTGGTCAACCAATTGAGTAGGATTATAATTTTCAACTAATGCTAGAACCGCTTCGTATTGTAATTCAGTTCTATTTGGACCTGGCTGAACGAGATCAATATCTTCTCTCAAAATTGTCATTAAAGAGTCCCATGCTTGCTCAGCGCTCATCCTGCGAATCGATCGTTTGCCCGGAATGAATGGTTTTCCTTTTGTAGCCATTTGCTTTGGGTGGGACTGACTGTTGTATAATTCAGAATTTGCAAGAATACGAATCAGGCGTTTCAAATCATAATCAATCAATGGGAAAACTTCCTCAAGAAATTTTGATAGTTCTGGCATGGAGGATTCGTAATCTTCTGGAGGTATATTATCAACCGGTTCTATGAGACCCGACCCCATCATCCAACTAAAAACACGGTTGGTTGCCATGAGAGAAAAGCGAGGATTTTTAGTGGAAGTCATCCACTCAGCAAAAGCAACGGCAGGGGTCTTTTTTTCAGTAATTTCTGGCATTTCACCGAAAGGAACGTGCGCTTGGACGAGACTGTCAGCTTTTGCATCCTTGTAGGCATAGTTACTTGGCAATTTTAATGAGCTTGAGGTTTCCTCAACTTTGTAACGTAAGGGATCAAAAAGCTGACGCATGGTTTGATTCCAAACTTGCTTCTGTTTGTCATTTAAACTGGACTTCCTCATTTCATTGCGTAGAGATTTGTAATAATCATCCTTAAAAAGATTTGTTCCAGTTTTGGTTCCGAAAGTGAATGCACTTAATTCATAAAAATCTTTTTGGGTCCATTTTTCGTAAGGATGGTTGTGACACTGAGCACAAGCAATTTGAGTCCCGAGGAAAACTTGCATCGTATTTGCCATGTGATCCAAGGGCATACCAAAATCGCGAAAGAAAAATCCAGTAGCTCCATTTTCCCAAGGATGTCCCTCAGAGGTCACCATTTCCCAAACCATATCATTGTAGGGCATATTGGATTGTAGAGCGTCCTTGAGCCATTTAGAAAAATGGTAATTTCCCCCATTTTGACTGATTCTGCCTGTAGTGCGAATCCTTAAGATGTCTGCCCATTTGTTGTAGTAATTAGAGACATAGGATGGTGAATCTAGTAAATGATCGATCAATAAAGAACGCTTATTAGACTGATTAGAATTTACAAAAGAACGAACTTCTGCTTCGGTAGGGATTCTGCCAGCGATATCTAAGTAGACTCTTCTCAAAAAAGTATAGTCAGTAGTTTTGGGTGGGGGTTTGATTCCATAATTTTTATAAGCTTTCGAACTCATAGAGTCCAAAACCTCTGTAATAGCCAAATCCTCTTCACTTGCGAAAGTAAGTGAAAATGAGAGTAGGACTATCAGCAAAAAGGGTAAAATGGAATTCATCTAATCTAATCAACGTATACTAAAAGATAAATGTTACAAAATAATATTTTAGTAATAAATTGAAATATTTTTTAAATTACTCTTATCTTAATATTTTTAAGACACCTACATAGTATGATTTATTCCTGATATTACAGTTTTCATTCCTTCCTACAAATTTTATCTATCAGAACACCTCCAAGGGTGTTCTTCATTCTCATTCAATTCCAATAGTTCCATTTTAAATTATGAAGTTATCGATCCTATTATTATGTATTTTGCCATTTGTCTCACAAGCCAAAGAGACTCTTTGGTTGTCTAATTTTGAAGAAGCAAAAAAGATTGCCAAACAAGAAAATAAGCCAATTCTAATGAATTTTACAGGTTCTGATTGGTGTGGATGGTGTATAAGACTTGAAGGAGAGGTTTTTAGAGAACTCTCATTTAAAACTTTTGCTGAAAAAAACTTAGTTTTAATGAAACTAGATTTTCCAAGCAGAAAAAAGTTGGATAAAAAGATACTTGCTGCCAATGAAGTTTTGGCTGAAAAGTATGGGATACAAGGATATCCAACCATTTTAATCGTAGATTCTGAGGGTTCTGTTTTAGCAACTACTGGCTACCAAAAAGGCGGTGCAGACAATTATGTGAAACACCTTAAGAAACTAATCGATAAAAATGCATCCTGATAATTGTTTACCGGTCGGTATTTATTTTTAATGGAAACTTCAAAGATATATACCCCATCGGTTGGCAATTCTACGTTTTATCAAATTTATGCTGTATTCGGAAGCTTTAAGGAGTTTACAAGCTTCCAGTTTAGTTTCTATTGGAGCCTTTAGTGTGTGTTTTTTTTTCCAGTCAAACTCAAATTCAGCTTTTCTTTCTTGGCGGTACGAGCTAAGAAAATGACCAGCAAAAGTAGCAGCTCCAATTTTAGCATTTGGATACAAATTCAAAATTTGCTGGGGTTCCACAAAAAAACTATTACAGCGTGCACCTAAAGCAGCATAACAACTTGGAACTACCCATTCTGGAATACGAAAAAAATCTTTTTGTCCCAGGAACCAATCTATAAAATCAAGATCATAGAATTTTTTGTCTAAAAGGTTCAAGCCCGTGTTAATACCGGAACAAACGGGAAGTTTTTTTGGTCCCATAAGATGCTTTGGATGAAAGGTATATGCGTGCCAATTTGTATCTCTTAAGAACACGCATTTATTCTCAGCGGCATCAATTGTAAATAATCCTTTATAAGGACGAAAAAAACGAACATCGGCATCGCACCAGAAACTCAATTCACTGGTTTCAATCATGTGATAATCAAACAATTCAACCCCCCATATTGAGTTTTTTCTAAGTTTGAAACAGTTCTTATAAGGGATGAGTTTTTCGAGAACGAGTTCGTCTGCCTCTTTTCGTCCCACCCATTCTATATCTTGTCCAAGTTTCTCTTGAATCAAGATTTTATCTTCCTGCTCTAAACTTCCGTCTGAATGAATGTACAACTTCACTGGGTCTGATGAAAAAAATTGGAGCGAATCGAGACAAGTTAAATAAAAAGGCAACCCCTTTTTACCAATCAAAGAATGAACTACAATTTTTGAAGGGTTTTTATCACAGGAACTAGAAAGCATTTAAATTCAGGTTGCATTGGTTCATCTTAAAAATCAGCCATTGGATGCATTCTAAGGGGTGAAATTTTCAATCCTCTTAAACGAGAGCCTCAGGGAGTTTAAAATACAACAAAAAGTGGGTTTGAAAGATTTTATGAGTGGTTGCTGCTAAAATATTCTATGTGAAAGTCATTCAATAAACAAAAATTAGAGACCTCTTAGCCATTTACTTTTCCCAAGAGGAATGGAAGGACCTCTTCCAAATTTATTCGCTTTTGATCGGTTGTATCCCGATCGCGAATCGTAACTGTATTGTCTTCTAAAGATTCAAAATCAACCGTGATGCAAAACGGAGTTCCGATCTCGTCCATCCTTCTATATCTACGGCCAATAGCTCCTGAGAGATCGGTAACTACATTTAAATGACGTTGAAGCTTCTTATAAAGATCGTTTGATATTTGCAGAATGTTTTCATTTTTCTTAACTAGAGGAAAGATGGCTGCCTTTACAGGGGCGATTCGTGGGTGTAGCTTGAGAAGTGTTCTTAGCTCCCCATCGATCTCATCTTTTGTGTAAGCAGAACAAATCAATGCTAGGAAAGTTCGATCCACCCCTAGGCTGGGTTCAATTACATGGGGAAGTAATTTTGATTTGCTGGCTTCATCGAAAATTTCAAGTCCTTTACCGCTTTTTTCTTGGTGTTGAGTGAGATCAAAATTACCCCTAGCTGCAATCCCTTCTAGTTCTTGTTCTCCGAATGGGAATTTGAACGTTATATCTGTGCAAGCTCTAGCATAGTGTGCGAGGCTTTCACTGGGATGAACTTCCTCTCCTAAAAATTCGCTTGTTAAGCCAATAGATGTAAACCATTCTCGGCGAGTTTTGATCCAATCCGCGTGAATGGTTTTCCAATCAGAATCCTCATGGATAAAATATTCTATTTCCATTTGTTCGAACTCTCGAGATCGAAAGATAAAGTTTCTGGGAGTGATCTCATTACGAAATGCTTTGCCTATTTGAGCAATACCAAAGGGTAATTTTAGGCGAGAGGTATCCGTTACATTTTTAAAATTAGCGAAGATTCCCTGGGCGGTTTCTGGCCTTAAATAAGCTTTAGAAGCATCATTTCTTACAGCACCCACATGGGTGTCAAACATCATATTAAATTCGCGAGGAGGGGTTAGGGTTCCAGCTTTTCCAGTTGCTGGAGACGGTATTTGTTCATACTGCTCTGGCGTAGCATCCACAGCACAGATAAGAACGATTTCATCCAAGTCTCCCTTTATCGCTAACTTTCTTTTTAGTTTTTCTGCTTTTTTCTTTGCTTCATCGAGCATTTCAGGCGACTCAATCAAAGAAACAACGCCAAGCATTTCTCCAGCGATTCTTACTTCTGCAAAAAAGAGATGATCTGCACGATATCTCATTTTAGATTCTTTGCAGTCTATCATTGGATCTGTAAACCCATCGACATGCCCCGATGCCTTCCAAATCGAAGGGTTCATAATAATTGAAGAATCGATCCCGACCACATCGTCTCTTCTTTGTACCATATCTTGCCACCAAGCATCTTTAATGTTTTTTTTAAGCTCGGCTCCCAGAGGACCGTAATCAAAAAAACCATTGTAACCTCCATAAATCTCAGAGGACTGAAATACAAATCCTTTGCGTTTACAAAGACCTACTATTTCATCCATGAGTTCCTTTGATTTCTTATCTGTAAGCATAGTTATATTCGGTTAATATTTGTAGTGAAGGTCAAGCACTATGAGTTAAAATTTGTTTTTTTTGTGATTTAAAAAAAACTTTCTTGCTAAATCCATAGAGAATGTTTTTTTTTAATCATTATGAAATTCAACTTCAAGTACCTCTCGCCGTTCTTATTATTGTTAGCTATTCTATTTACTAGTGGGTGTGTATCCTCTGAAAGAGTTGCTGGAAAACGTTATTCTTTCCTTTCAATACCTGGATCAGAATCTGCAGGTATTTATACCTATGAAAAAGATTACTCTTCTGTGAGCTTGATTCAAAAACCTGCAGATTACATATTTTTTAATGCAAGAAATCCAGACGTTGGTTTTGGGGATTCTGCGTTGGGCAATGTCAAAACAGTAGATGGTTCCCGTCATCAATTTTTGTGGGGTTTGATTTCATTTCAAAATCCCTAATGAGATTTATAAATTTTTTAAACTTTCAAAAACCACTGCATTTTTCAGTGGTTTTTTTGTGAATTAGTGCTTCAACAAAACCAGCGAATGTGAACTTTTATGGCTTTGGCAAGAAATTCGGGTCCCTTTTCTAATGCTTGCTCCAAAGCGGTGCCAGATGGAGTAATAGCTATGGGTTTCACCTTCATATTTCGATCTAAAAAATAGTCTTCTAAACCCTCTTCTAAATACCCAGCAAAGACAAGGGTCGGTTTGTTGTGTTTATGGGCTAATTGGATAAGAGCATAAGGACCTTTGCCGTTCAAAGAACTATGATCGAATCCCCCCTCTCCTGTAATCACTAAATCCGAATCTTTAATTTTAGCTTCAAGGTCCAGCCAATTCTGAACAAGTGAAAAGCCAGGTATAAATTCAGCCCCATAAGCCGCTTTTAAACCAAAGCCTAATCCCCCAGCAGCTCCACATCCTGGGTAATCATATAATTTTTGGGATGCTGAAAAATGATGAATCATTTGATTGCATATATTTTTTGCAAGTTCATCCAATTTCTTTATGTCCTCTTGCAATAGGCCTTTTTGAGGCCCAAAAATAGCTGCGGCTCCATGCATTCCCAACAATGGGTTGTCTACATCGCAAGCAATTCGAATCGGGGGAAGTGCCTGAATTTGGCCGTTTAAAAAAGAAATCTTTTGCCAGTCTTCAGGTGAAATCGAAATTTTTTGATCGGTAAGATTGGTTTTTAATCCCAACGCCTGCAAAGCTCCCAGTCCCAGATCGCTCGTTGCGCTGCCACCAAGACCTAACAAAATCGCTCCAACATTGAGTGAGGATGCATATTTTAATAATTCTCCAGTTCCATAAGTGTTTGCTTTCCATGGATTTCTTTCCGATGGATCCAAGAGTTCGATCCCACTCGCTTGAGCCATTTCAACAATGGCCACTGAATTACAATCAGTTGGCAACTGGAGAAGATTACTAGCATTTTCTGGAATTAGGTGGGCTTTAACCACACCAATTTTAGCAAGCACTGATTTTCCCGTGGGCCCAGAAACTTTGATGGTTTTAATCTCTCCATTGCAGACCATTGTGAGTATTTCACAAAAGCCTTCCCCGCCATCTGTCAAAGGCCGGAGGGTGCAATTCAATTGAGGTTGTGATGCGGATACGATTTCACAGGCCTGCTTTGCAGACATAGAAAATTTAAACTTATCAAAGGCAACTAAAACATTCATAAGTATTGGATCCTACAAAGCTTTTGGTAAAGATAAAGAACAGGATTTTCTTGAGCTGATTTAATATCCATAGGAACCCTCTTTGGTATTTATTTTGAATTGATAAGCAACTAGATCTATGTAATTGTCTAAAATCTTATATGTCAAAGCCCTCTTTATTAACTCCTAAAAAGTTAAATACTTTAAAACTTCTTTTGGACGATGAATCCCCTATTGTTCGTCGTGCTTTGATAGCTGAATTTAAAAGGGATAAAGAGGCCGCTATTTGTTTTTTATTAAAATTATCAAAGCAAGAATCCATCCACTCCCTTTCAGCTTTTGGGTTTTTAGAGGAACTGGGTTATGTGGATACGGTGGTTGAATTTGTAGATTTTATTCATTCATTCAATTATGAACTTGAAACGGGTTTGTTGATGTTAGACCGAACCGTTTACCCTGAGATCAATCCCTCGGATACCTGCAAAATCCTTAATGATATTGCTAATCGTGTGAAGGAGCTTTTGGTTCCACCCATGTCAGCAAAAAGTCAGTGTTTGGTGCTCAATCGAGTTCTATTTCACGAGTTGGGCTTTCGAGGAAATTTGGAGGATTATTACAATCCTGAAAATGCATTTTTGCATAAAGTTTTAGAAAATAAGACAGGATTGCCACTTTTGCTGTCAGCTCTTTATATTTTGGTAGCAGATCGATGCAACCTACAGTTGGAGCCAATTGCGCTGCCAGGTCATTTTTTAGTTGCTTGTTTCGACGAAGAATTGCCTTTTTTCATCGATGTTTTTGAAGGTGGTAATTTTAAAACCGTAGAGGAAATTGCTGCAGCTTTTAATTTTGAAATTGATGAAAAATTGATTTTCCATTTGGCGCCCTCGCCAGTGGGTGAAATTTTATGTAGAAATTGTCGAAATTTAATTCATCAATACCGTAAATGTTCAGACAAAGATCTTGCCGATCTTTTTAAAAGATTTGTCAAAGAATTTGAAGAGGCCTACAAGAAACAAGCATAAAATATTGTGAGTGACCCACTAAAAGAGTTAAAAGAATTTTCATATGAAGGGACAACCCTCGCGGTTATAGGGGATCCAATCAATCATTCAATCAGCCCCCAAATTCACAACGCGGCTTTGGGCAATTTGGCATTCAATGATTCTCAATATGATTTTTGGGAGTATTTTCGTTTCAATGTTCCGCCAATTCATTTAAAAGAGGCTCTAAAGATTTTTCATGATAAGGAATTTTTAGGTCTCAATCTTACCATTCCTCACAAAGTGGAAGCCTTAGATTATGTTGTAGATATGGATCCAGAGGCAAAATTGGCAGGCGCAGTGAATACTTTGAAGTGGAGGGACGATGGATATGTGGGTTACAACACGGACGGATTTGGGATTGTAAATGGAATCAAAAAGGCATTAGACATTGAGGTTGCAGGATCTTCAGTTGTATTGTTAGGAGCAGGGGGAGCCGCTAGAGGGGCTGCATTTCAGTTTCTCGCATCTGGATGTTCGGAACTTTGGATTGGCAATAGAAATCAAGACAATTTAAAGACACTGGTTGAAGACGTGCATGGTCTCAATAGTGATATTCCTGTTCACAGTTTTGATATTAAAGATCCCCCGCATCTTGAACTGCCAAAAGAGGGAGTTTTGGTAAATGCAACTTCACTGGGACTTAAAAAAGGAGACAGCGCACCTATCAATCCCTCTATTTTATCAAAGGATTTGAGGGTCTATGATATGATATACAATCCTAAAGTAACCCCATTTTTATCTCTTTGTCGAGATCGTGGAATGTTGAGTGCTAACGGTTTGTCGATGCTTGTATTTCAAGGCTTGCGATCTTTGGAAATTTGGACTGAAGATAAAGTTCCGGAGATCCCTATGATGTTCGCTGCTATTGATGCCATGGATGTTCTAAGTTGATGCCGACCTTTCTCGATATAGGGGTTCTAGATCTTTTAGGGCATTTATATATATTTGGTTTTGGAGCTTGTGTTGGCAGTTTTTTGAATGTCTGTATTCTTAGGATCCCTTTAGATATCTCTGTGATACATCCTAGCTCTAGATGCTCCTGCGGAATTGCGATTCCTATTTATCATAACATTCCCATACTCAGTTGGTTCATTTTATTGGGAAAAGCCTCTTGCTGCAATCAACGCTACAGTTTTCGATATCCGTTTGTAGAGTTTCTGACTGCTGCTTTTTTTACGATTCAATGGAGTCTTTTCTCAGCTCCATTGATCTATGTTTCTTTTATTTTTACCTTTATTTTAATTGTCGTCACTTTTATCGATTTAGATCACTTAATTATTCCGGATCGATTTTCGATTGGGGGTGCGATTTTAGGAATTTTACTTTCTTTCTGCATTCCTGAAATGCATGCAGTTTTGGAACCAGGAATCCAAGGACAGTTTGTTTCCGCTTTCAAAGCTCTCATAGGTGTATTGGTTGGAACTGGCATTTGCTATTGGTTGAGAGCCTTGTTTGAGATTCTTCTAGGAAAAGAAGCGATGGGTGAAGGAGATGTCAAATTTCTTGGATGTGTGGGTGCATTTTGTGGCTGGCAAGGAACCTTGTTTTCTTTATTTGGTGGAGCTTTTATTGGACTTGTTTGTATTTTGCCTATTTTAGCGATCAACCGAATCTTGGGAAAGCGAGATCATGACCCAATGATTCCTTTTGGACCTATGTTAGCCTTTGGTGCTTGGCTGCAATTTCATTTTTTTAGAGATTGGACAAATAATTATTTTGAAAATATATATCAAATTGTGGTATTGAATTAGCTGTGAAATTATTCATTATGAAAAATGGGATCCTAATAATTTTATTGAACATATCGATCTCTTGTTTTGTTCAGGCAGCTTCTTACAGAGTTGGACATGATGATTCTAACAGTCCATGGAGTTCTGGAAAGGTCTTGATTACCTCTGTCCAAGGAGAGATTGATTTAACAAACAACGCTACTCGGTCAAAACTTCTTAAAATAGATGTAGAGGTTGGTAAGTTTATTTCTCCAAACCACACGGTTCGAACGGGCAGGTATTCTGAAATTGGGCTTCTTTTTGCTAATGGAGCAACTATTTTGATTACTGCGAATTCTGAAGTTTCCCTGGACAAATATATTTTGGAGGAATTTGACGGCAATAATCAGCAAGTTATTTCCCAAATTCAAGAGCCCTCCTCTTCCAAAACCAGACTGAATTTGCATTACGGTGAATTGTTCTATAAAAGTATTTCACTCAACCAAGATTCCGAGTTCGAAATTGAAACGCCCCTAGGGGCTGCTGGCATAAGAGGAACAGAATTCAAGATCGCTGCGGCTGGTAATTCAGTTTCCATACTTCTAGCTGAGGGAAAGCTAGATTTCATGGATAATTACCAGCAGCGAATTATCGTTCCCCAGAATAAGGTATGGACGCTTCGCCAAGAGAGTAAAGAGTCTTGGCCAAAAGTGGAGATTATTCCTGCTGAAATACAGCAAATAAAAGATCTTAAGCAGGTAAATATCCTCAATCAGCAGAGTGCTTATGGGGTACAATTGGATGAATTTACAGCTGCAAAAATAGAGAAAACAATCCAAGCCCCAAAAGTGCAGAAGATGACGCAAGCCGTTCCAACTCAAGCCGGGGATTTAAACTTAGCAAGAATCCCCGTGGGATATATCACTCCAGATATTACAAGGCCAAATTTTAAAGTAAAAATCACCTATGATTTTTCTTTAGGACAGTTTGAAGTGACTCAAGGCCAATACGAAAAGATTATGGGTGAAAATCCGAGTGTCAATCGAGGCAGTGCCAATCTTCCAGTAGATACAGTTACATGGGAAGAAGCCGTGGAATTTTGCAAGAGACTTACTGAAGCGGAACACGCTGCAGGTCGCTTGTCGAAAGATTATATTTATCGATTGCCCTCAGAGTCTGAGTGGGAGTACGCATCCCGTGCAGGAACTGATAATTTGTATTTCTTTGGGCCTGAATCTACAGATTTAGGTTTGTATGCTTGGATGGCAACCAATGGGGAAAATCAGTCCCATGCAGTCGGTAAGAAAAGTGCGAATCCCTATGGTTTGCATGATATTTACGGGAATGTTTTTGAGTGGTGTCATGACTGGTATGCGGATTATCCAAATCAAGCGGTAGACAACTACAGCGGGCCTGCGAATGGGGAGGCAAAGGTTCTTCGAGGGGGTTATTATGGTTCGCAAACGACTGAAATTGGCTCAGGGATTCGAGGGGGACACAAACCCACTGTTAAAAGCCCAGCAATTGGTTTTAGAGTATGTTTAGCTCCGGCATCGAGTATTCCACAATAACCATTGCGCGAGTGAAACTTAGTTTTTTTAGTTCACTTTGTCTTACATAGATTTAGTAAGTTGCAAGATTTCACAGTGGGACTCAATGGAAACCCTATCTATTTGAAAGTGGGCATTGAATTGTTAAGTATTTAGAAGTGAACCCGATCCCCTCAATTGTAACTTATCTTAGAAAGTGTTCTCTCAATGATAATATCCATGTTGAAGTAGAAAATTTGTTTTCTAAAAAGCATTCGGATCGATTTCAGATTCTGGGTAGAAATGAGCTTTTGAATGCTAATTCAGAATTTTTGCCTCTTCCAATCGATGCGGGGTTGGATTTGTTAGAAAAAGTCCTCAAGCACAATTTTGAAAGGGAGTTGGTTTATGTTCCCTTTTTTATATCAGGGAACGATTTCGGAATTCAAAAAAAAATTTGTTCCCCTTTAGTTTTGTATCCTTGCAAAATTGAGAAAGTTGGAGGAGCCCCTTTTGTCCGTTTAAACCTTAAAGAATTCCGCTTGAATTATGCCCTCTTGAGAAATTACATTGAGGATTCTAATTTATTTTTAAACTGTGTGGATGATCTGAATGATTTTTTTCATTCTTTTCCGATTAAAAATCACCATTTAGTAAATTTAATTCAAATATTAGAAAGTTCCATTCCTTCCATAAAAGTTGCCTCTTTGCTAAATTTCCCATCTTCTTCTAGTGAGGTTGAGCTCCAAGCTAAAAGCAATGAGAAGTCTTTTTCTTTATTGCACTGTCAGTATTTGTTGCACCTTAAGAAATCGGTGGAAAAAAGAGGAGTTTTGAATGAACTAGACATTCTTTCAAAAGCCAAAAAATGGTCGCGATCCTTAGAGCAGATTTTCAATGCTAATGAGATGGAGGCAGCTTCCAAATTATGTAAAAAAAAGGTTTTCTTACCCGTTGATTTAAGTTCAAGCCAAAACAAAGCTCTTTTAAATGCTCTTGAAGATCCAGTCAGCATAATTGTTGGCCCTCCAGGCACTGGAAAGTCTTTTACGATTGCCTCTATTGCATTGGATCACCTCATGAGGGGCAAATCAGTCCTAGTTTGTTCACAAAAGAATCATGCGGTCGATGTTGTTGGAAATCTTTTAGATGAAATTACTACAGATAAAACTTTTAGTTTTATAAGAGCAGGTCGAAAAAACTACATGAAGCAACTAAAGATTTATTTGGAAAATGTTTTGAATGGTATCCAGAGAATCGATTTTGTAGAAAAAAAAGATTTGAAAAAGTTAGAAAAAAAACTTTCCTGTTTAGAACAGTCTTTCAACCGCTTGCAGAGTTTGATCCTGAAACGCTTCCAAACCGAAGAAGCTTTGATAGAATCAAAGGGAGAGTGGTTTTCATCACTGAGTGTTTTTTGGAATGAATTTCGCTTGCACCGTTCCCAAGATCTTTTCAGTGCAGTCGAAAAGCTCAAGATCCTAAGTGACGAAAAAAACAGAAGCATCCTTTCTCTTCTGGATTTGAAAAGGACTGGAAGGATTCATAATTCACTTAAAACTAGTAGAGGAGAGCTTAGTCAATATTTAAGATCTTTGCGATCTCGGGTTGGAACTAAGAGAATAGAGATTCAGAATAAATTGGATATGAAGAAGGTTTTAGAAGTATTTCCAATTTGGCTAGTAAATATGTCTGATCTCTCAGAAGTTCTTCCATTGCAAACAGAGATGTTTGATCTAGTAATTGTGGATGAGGCCTCACAAGTAAATATGAGTATGGCATTGCCGGCCTTACAAAGGGCCAAAAATGCAGTGATTGTTGGAGATCCAAAGCAACTGAGGCACATTTCATTTTTATCTATGAAACAACAGTCCAATTTTATTTCAGAAATTTCTTGTGAAAATACTCTTAATTATCGAGAAGATTCTATTTTGGACTGCGTATCCTCTAGAATCTTAAACCAAAAATCAGTCAGTTTTCTAAATGAACATTTTCGCAGCTATAAAAAGATTATTGATTTTAGTAATCGTAAATTTTACAGGTCCTCATTGAGAATTATGAGAGACTGTCCCTATTCAAGAGGAATAAAAGCTTTGGTTCCAGTTGATTGTAAGGGTTTTCAGGATTCAATGGGGGTCAATAAAAAGGAAGGTAAATCTATTCTCAAATCTATTCAGATTTTTATGGATCAAGAGAAAGATTTATCCGATGAGATTTGTTCTTCAATTGGAATTGTAAGTCCTTTCCGTAAACAAGTCGATGCATTGTCGGAGCTTTTTGCAGTTCATTTGGATCCTGAGATGTTGAGGCGTCATCGGATTTTAATTGGCACACCTCACTTTTTTCAAGGAGAGGAAAGAGATGTTATGCATGTATCTATGACAGTTGGAAAGAATTCGCACCCTATTTCTTACCGATATTTAAACGACGAAAATGTCTTCAATGTAATGATTACTAGAGCAAGACACTTACAATATGTTTATACCTCTGTGGATTCCTGTGACTTAGATCGAGGGAGTTTGTTTTTTGATTATAAAGCCTATTTAGAATTAGAAGATCATCGTCCTAAAACAAAGCCTATAAATCTGTCTACTGAGGCAAAAATTTTGCGAGATCAATTGATTAATAGAGGATATTCTGTTTATGAGAATCATCCAATGGCAGGAATTCATGTTGATTTAATAATTGAAAAGAATCACCAGTTTTTAGGTTTAGATTTGATTGGTTTTCCCGATGAAACTTACAAAGCATTTAGTTTGGAGAACTATCGAATTTTTAGTAGAACAAACACTCTTGTTATTCCAATAAGCTATTACATTTGGTCGAATAATAGGAGTCAAATCTTTGATCGAATCGAGATGGAATTTTAAACCGAATCCCCCATTAGAGCTTAAATTTCGAGCTGCTAATGTAGGGATGCAATGATTAATGAAAATCTTCACGCAACCCCAAAAGGTATCATTTTAAAATTTAATAAATCATGTCGCTTAAATTCCTTTTATTTGATTCTCATTTTCTAAAAAGCATCCTCCTCCTTTAAATCTCTGAATAACTAAAAGCTTTGCTTTTTAAAGAATCGCTAACACTGCTTTGGTTTATTTTGGATTAAAAAAATGGTTTTGAGAATTTTGAGAATTTATCCTGATATTTCTATAAAACAAAAGGTTGCCATTTATCAATGAAAGATTTGATTTAAGCTATATTCAATCCTATCTAGATTTGTCAAAATTATGAAAAAAAGAAGATTAGGTTCAAGCGGTATGGTTGTCTCGCAGATAAGTATGGGAACCATGACTTTTGGGTCGAGTTGCGATCAAAAAGAATCGTTTGCAATTATGGACTATGCCCATGATCACGGAATCGATTTTTTTGACACCGCTGAAATCTATCCGATTCCTCCAAATATTGAATGGGTGCATCGTTCTGAGGAAATTATTGGGACGTGGTTGCAAAGTAAAGACAGGGATTCTGTTATTTTAGCTACAAAGTTTTGCGGCCCTGGGCATGGTTGGTTTGTTCCTCCTGTTCGAACTGGAAGAACTTGTATAGACAGGCATCACATTCGACGAGCTATTGAGGGGAGTCTTCGTCGATTGCAGACCGATTATATTGATCTTTATCAGACTCATTGGACCGATCCTGACTTTGACTACCGTGAGACTTTGACTGCCCTAGACGAATTAGTAAAAGAGGGAAAAGTCAGATATATTGGTTCTAGTAATGAGACGGCTTGGGGAGCTATGAAAGCAGATGCTGTATCCAAAGAACTTGGAATCGCCCGCTATCAGTCCATTCAAAATAACTTTAGCATGATTCACCGTCGGTTTGAAGACGAATTGGCTCAAGTTTGCAAAAAGGAGAAAATTAGCTTGTTGGCTTATTCTCCCATTGGAGCCGGAGTGCTCTCAGGAAAATACAATCATGGAGAACCAGAAAATGCTCGATTTACAAAATATTTAAGAAGCGGTCAAGAACGTCAGAGGGCAATCGCCAATCGATTTGTGAATGAAAAAAGTTTAGCAACTGCTGCTTCTATTCGTTTGATTGCAGAGTCTTTAAATTGCACTTCCGCTGCCTTGTCACTGGCCTGGACATTCACCCACGAATTTTTAGCATCCAGTATTATTGGAGTGACTCATTTGGATCAATTAAAGGAGCTTTTAAAGGCCAATCAGATAGAAATATCCAATGAATTGCTCAATCAGTTTGATGAGATTTCAAATAAATATCCTTATCCAATGGGTCACTGGCCTTTTAAGTAAAATGAATCTGTGACTTAGTCGGGTTTATAAATAGCCCAAACTGACAAGTTCTAACTTCGATTTTGCAACCGTTTCTTGTAAATGATAAAGTTCCTCATTTGTCAATTTAAGACCCCCATTATTCAAGCTTTGTTCGATCTGCTTACAAATAAAACTCGCCTTCTTCATTCCAACTTGGCCTAAAACTCCAAAAAGCATGTGGCAAATTTGTCGGATTAACTCCAAGTCCTCTTTGTTAAAAGCTTCCACAAGCTTGCCAATATTCTTGTCGTAGTAATCGATCGCATCGTCCAAAAACTCTTTAAATAGCTCTTCGCTAGTATCTGCCGTCAATTTATAAATAGAGTGGGTATCGATCAGTTTCATAAAGTGTGAGTTTTAGGTTTTCGTTGATTTTTCAAAGATTGTTTGATGTTTAAAATTCTTGAACCCTTTTATCTTTGCAATTATATTTTGTGATATTTTTTCTAATTTCCTCTTAACCCCAATTTATGAGTAAGATAGTTTTAATCGACGATTCTTCCGTCACAACTAAGATGCTTAAAAGTATGCTTGAAAAAGACATATTAGCTGAATATGTAGAATTTGAACAAGGGACGAAAGCCCTAGAATACATTAAAAAGAATGAGGTAGATTTAATTTTAACAGATATCAATATGCCCGTTATGACTGGTCTTGAGTTGGCAATCTCCGTAAAAAAGGATCTCAACAAAAAAGAGGTTCCTATTATTTTTATAACTGGTAACAGTGATAATGAAGATCAAAGGGAGGGATTCGAAGCAGGAGGGGTGGATTACATTGTCAAACCCTTTGATGGATATGTGGTTCAATCTCGGGTTAAAACCCATTTAGATTTAAGGAAAGCGAATTTGCAGTTAAAGGAGACCAACCGATATTTAGAAGATGAGGTGAAAAAGAGAACTGCTGAGCTCTATGAAGCTCAAGATCTGGCAATGCAAGCGCTCGCAAATTTAGCTGAAACTAGAGATAAGGATACTGGAGGTCATATTCGAAGAACTCAATTGTATGTTAAGCTCCTAGCCGAACAACTTGCAAAAACCCAAAAGTATCAAGACGAAATCAATCCGGATGTGATTGAGCATATGTATAAGTCAGCTCCTTTGCACGATATTGGTAAAGTAGGAATTTCGGATGCTATTTTGCTTAAACCAGGAAAATTGACTGAGGACGAATATGATTTGATGAAGGCTCACACCACTTTGGGGCAGTCTACAATCAACCGTTCTTTGATGAATGCAAAAAATGAAAACAGCTTTCTCTCTTATGCTGCCGAAATTGCAGGATCTCATCATGAAAAATGGGATGGTAGCGGCTATCCAAAAGGCTTGAAAGAAGAACAGATTCCTTTGTCTGGTCGAATTATGGCACTTGCGGATGTGTATGATGCTTTGACTTCAAAACGATGCTATAAAGAGGCGTTCAATCATGAGGGAGCTTGTAAGATTATTGAAGAGTCTAAGGGCACTCATTTTGATCCGACTATTGTGGATTGTTTTTTAGAGATCCATGCATCTTTTGATAAGATCGCTTTGCAGTATATAGATTAATCTTTTGAAGAATATTTTTTCAAAAGATTAAGTATTGGGTTCACTTGAATGGGTTTTGATACAAAGCCCACCATCCCAGCATCCAAGCAATTTTGTTTGTCCTCCTCAAATGCATTGGCTGTCATTGCAATGATTGGAGGGTGATGGTCTGGGTAATTTTTGCAGATTTTGCTGGCCGTAGTGGTCCCATTCATAATGGGCATTTGCATATCCATAAAAATGATTGAATAAGAATTGTTGTTGGATTCAATGGCTTCCATTGCCTCCAAGCCATTGGAAGCTATATCGCAGCTATAACCGTATTGTTCAAATATTTTAGTGACTAATTTCTGGTTGAAGGGATTGTCTTCAACTAACAGGATGTTGTGGGGGTAGTTCCTACCATGGTCTAGCTTTTTTTTGTAGGAAATTTCTTGTTGCACTTTAATGGAATCGCCAAGCTCCATTGGAATTTGGATGGTGAATACAGATCCCTTGCCGAGTGAACTTTCAACAGTTATGGTTCCTTTCATTGCTTGTAACAACTTTGCACAGATTGCTAAACCAAGTCCAGTGCCCCCATATTTTCGAGTCGTGGATGCATCCGCTTGAGAAAACTCTAAAAATAAGTTTTTTTTGAATGAATCGGGTATACCGATCCCTGTGTCGGAAACCATCAGGGTTATTTCATGGATTTCTTTTAACAAGGGTCGGTTCTCAAGCTTAACGGTTACAGATCCACGCTCCGTAAATTTTATAGCATTGGAGACAAGGTTGTTGAGGATTTGAGTAAATCGAGTTTGATCCCCTTTTAAGAATCTTGGAACTTGCGAATCTATTTCTAAAATTAAATCTATATTTTTTTGTTGAGCCAAGTTCTTAAGTAGGGCGATTCCATTTTTGACACATTTTTGGAAATCAAAGTCTATCCTCTCTAATCGTAGTTCAGAGGCTTCTATTTTACTTATATCAAGAATGTTATTTAACAATTGAAGTAAAAGATCTCCGGAATAACGGATGGTGCTTACCATATCCTTCTGATTGCTATCGAGTGGACTTTGCTCCAAAAGTTCAGCCATGCCATTGATCGCATTCATTGGAGTTCTAATTTCATGAGACATATTTGCCAAGAAATCGCTTTTATCTTGATTGGCCTTTTCCGCTTTCACCATTTCTTCCTTAAGTTCCGCTTGTCTCTTTACAATTGAAAGTTCGTTTTCGTCTCTAATTTCTTTTACTCTATTTAAAACATCTGCCATTTGATTGATTCCTTCAGCAAGTCTATGCAGTTCATCAGAGCCTTTGTCTTGGATTCGATGTTTTAAGTCTCCAGCTTCAATTTTTTTTGTGATAGTCAAAATCGAGGAAATACGCTTTACAAAAGAGCGAGAAAAGATTGCCGAAAGAATCGCAGAAAAAATCACGGTGAAAAGAGCGATTATAAATATAATTAGATCTTTTTCTTTGGTCTTCAGCGTGTATTCATTCACGGATCGATCTGTTTGTAAAATTCCTGATAAATTATTGTTGGAGTCGTAGAAAGGAACTGCAGCAGAGATCCATGCACCCTCTGAATCTTTATAAATAGAGGTTGCAGCACTTTGTCCAGATAGAGCTTTTGCTAGGTGAGGTTTTAGTGGGCAACGATCACCAGAATAGAATACACTCTGGTCATTTTTGTCCGTCATTACAACGAACTCTAATTCCTTGGAATCCTTGAAGTCCTGAGCCGGTCGCAAAGTATAAATGGGGCTTCTGTTCCGAGCCTCAAGCAGGTTGCTTTTTTTAATTTCTATTAAAGCCTTTTGAATCGATTGAAACTCATTTTGGGTCTCTAAATTTTGATTTGCTTTCGTAGAAATCAATGAGTGAAGATCTCCATCTATCAGATGAACCCCCGTTTGAACGATTGCCAACAATTCAGCTGCTAAACTCGCTTCTAGATCTTTTTTATTACTTTCATTGATTATGAAAGCACAAATGCCTACAGAGATAGAAATACTGAATAATATAAATAAAACTACTTTTTTATACAGTGACATGCAAAATTTAGAAAAGAAGGACTCAATTGTATGTTGAGAATTGAGAGTCTCAATTTTGGAAATGAGAGATCGATGGAATCATGGATAGGATTTAGAAGAATAAGTTCGGTAACAATCTGGGAAAAGTAATGGTTAATTGTGGAACGGTTTAAAGTCAATGGGAGATTTAGATGCTAATGAATCATGGAATCTTTATTCTGTATAAAATACTGGAATCGACTTTAAAAACGAGGATTGTTTCTTTGTCGGATCTCTATTTGCTGCATCTAAAACTTATTTTAAGAATAATTTGGGTTGCACTTGGAGAATTTGACTGGAATTAAAGTCTTTCATCCATTGCAGCTTGCAATGTCCGAAAGTTTAAAATGTCCTTTAAGAAATTTACAATTGCAGTTAAGAATTTAGAATTGTTTCAGCTACCTCAATCCCTATGTTAAGATTTAGTGTTTGAGCTTTCATTCCTAAATTAAGAGTGGTTAAGTGGACTCAAAACTGATTGTCTAGAATTTGAATTTATATTCGTGTTTTAAAAGATGTCACCCAAGCCTAACATTTCATTCATAATACCAGCATTCAATGAGGAAAAATTGCTAGCTAAGACGCTCGCTTCGATTCATAATTCTATGAAGTTTGTGGAGCGTAGTTATGAGATTATCGTGGTCGATAACAATTCAACAGACCGGACTTCTCAAATAGCAACAGAAGAGGGTGCGAAAGTCGTTTTTGAGGCGCACAATCAGATTGCACGTGCAAGAAATAAAGGAGGGGAGTTTGCTGTGAACCCCTACTTAATTTTTGTGGATGCAGACACGACTGTAAGTTGGGAATTAGTCAATGAAACTGTAAATAATTTAGACTCAGGCTCTTGTTGTGGTGGTGGGGCAATGATGGAGTTTGATATTCCCGTTCATTTTTTTTATCAAACTGTTTTAAACTTGTTTCATCGTCTCGCAGGAATTTTTAAATTAGCAGCAGGCTGTTATGTTTATTGCTTGAGAGAGAGTTTTAATGCGGTCGGTGGATTCAATTTAAAATATTATGCAGGAGAAGAAATTCGATTTTCGAGAGATTTGTCAAAATGGGGAAAATCTAGAGGTCTAAATTTTCAATTTATTCAGTCTACTAGGGTCAAGACTTCTACTCGAAAGTTTGGCAGTATGCCAAAAGTGATTTTTGCTCTTGGGATGCACCTATTATTGCCTTTTGCTGTATTTTCTAGGCGTTTGTGTTGGTTTTGGTATAAAAGAAAAGATTGAAACTTATTAAGTCCAAGCGACTGAAAGAATCATTGAAGGGTTCTACTTGCAATGACTTTTGCTGGGTTTCCTGCAGCAATGACGTTGGCCTGAACATCTTTAATGACTACTGAACAAGCGCCAACAACCGCGTTTTTTTCAATGGTGACTCCAGGCATGATAAAGGCTCTTGCCCCGATAAAAGCATTGGATTGAATGACAATCCTTTTGGTTATTAATGCAAAGGAAGGGTGATAAATGTCATGAGTGCCCGTGCATAAGTAAGCCTCTTGGGATATAGTAGCAGCTTCGTGGACTTCAATTGGTCCAAGGGTATACAGATTGGAGCGATCTCCAATGCAGGCTCGATCCTTTAAGATAAGTTTCCAAGGAATTTGAATGCGGGCTCTTTGATGAACAAAAGGAGTTCCAGATATTTGGGTCCCAAACAAACGGAGTATTAAAAGACGCCAAGGGTTCAGTGGCTTTGGAGTCCATGAGCAAAGAAGGAGCCAAGCATATTCCCAGATTAAGATTCCAATTCTCGTCTGAATAGACCAAGGGGAATCGTAAGGAGTTGCTTGGTTTCTTTCAGCCATTCAATCGGGAGATTGTGAAACCTTTATCAAAAGAAAATAGAGATCTCGCTGGAGGGTTTAGCTAAAAGACCTGCCACATCCACATGTGCTGGAAGCATTTGGGTTTTGAATATCAAATCCCTTCCCGTTGAGACCATCATCAAAGTCAATGACAGAACCATTCATATAAGCAAGAGAAGATTCATCCGTTATGAACTGAATCCCTGCCGATTGAAGTAAAATGTCAGACTCTTTTTGGGTATCAAAAGACATTGCATATTCAAATCCTGAACAACCTCCAGCCTCCACAAAGACTCTCAAAAGTTGGTCTTCTTCACCAGATTGGGCCAAGCGTTTTGTGACCTCAACGGCCGCACTGTCTGTGAGTGTAATTTTTAAATTATTTTCGCTCATGACTTTAAAATAAAGGGTTTCAGTCTCTTGTCAATGGATAGGGGCAAAGAATCAATGATTTCATTGAGGTTTCAATAGTTTCCTCGTCTGTGGAAAAATAACATTCAAACCAATTCCTTATTAGGACTTTGATTTCAAGCTTCATGTATTAGGCTGCAATGATTGATAGAAATCTTCAAGGTAGCCAAAGGATCCATCTCAGAATTTAATAACTTTTCTCGCTTGAATGTCTTTTGCTTGAATTACATTTTCTATTGTCTCCTTTTTATTGAAGTTTAGAGATTTCTACTAAAAAGAATCTTTCGGATTAAATTGAATTTTCAAAATCCGCTTTGGTTTGGACTGTAAGACACTCTTGGTTAGGAAGCGGTATTCTTATTTCTCGGGCATGAAGACAGAGTCGGTTGATTTGTGAGGACTTTTCGAGCAATCGATTCATTTTAAAATCACCGTAAACGCCATCTCCTAAAATAGGCATTTTTCTGGATGCTGCTTGGACTCGAAGTTGGTGAGTTCTTCCGGTTAGAGGACGGAGTTCAATCAGCGAAATTGGGATGGGTGTTTTTCGAGTGCTTTTTATGAGTCGCATTTCTGTTTTTGAGGGGATTCCTGAGCGACTCGTCTGGGTTCTGAGATTTTTACCTTTCGAGGTTTGTAAGCGATCTTGCCAAATCGCTTCTCTAGAATGGGGGATTCCTTTTACTAAAGCATAGTAAATTTTGGTGATTTTGTTTTCTTTGAATAAATGATCCAAATATTGCTTACATTTTTGCGAATCGCTTAAAACAATTAGCCCAGAGGTAGGAGAGTCTAGGCGATTGTTTAAAAAGATAGGATTCTTCTTGTTGATAATGAAAGCTTCTGTTTTCGAATCGAATGGCGCTTGAATAATGGATTGATGGATACTCTTTTTGTCGTTGGGATGGGATAAGAGTCCAGGGGGTTTCTCAATTACAAGAATACCACATGAATGGTGTTCTTTGATAACAATTCTTGGATGCCAAGGAATTTGCTTTTCGGACTCGTTCATCGATAATTGAATGTAATCTTGATCTCGGTTTGGTTGCCTAAGTTTTGGATCATATCCTTGCTCCACTCCCCATAAGGAGCTCGGGATTTAATTGCGTCCTCACAAATAAATGAGGCCAACATGCCTGAAGTGCTTCTAAACTGCTTCAGATTTGAGATCTCTCCTTTAAAATTGATCTCAAAGTGGATTTCAACTTCTGAAGGCAAGTCTTCAGTTCCAAGAGTGATTCTTTCGGCAAGTTTATGCCATTGATTGACGATTGCCTCAAACATTCTTTGTTTGTATTCACCAAATTTTGAAAACTTTGCATCGATCGCAACGGATCCTATTCTGGAGGTGGATAAATCTGATTTGCGAATGGGACCCGATATTTTACTGAGATCCAATTTAGGGCGTGGTTTTGGTTTTGGGGATAAGTTTTTAAGGCGATTGGGATCCACTGAGTTGAGTGGAGAGAGATTAGGATCCATTGGAGTGAGGTCGATGGTCTTCTTAATGAGATTGTTTTTATCTTCTTCTCCTTTTTCAGCTTTTGCAAATACTCCTTCCCCATCTTTGGCTTCAATAGGAAGCTGCTCTTTGGAAATTTTAGCTAGGATTTGCGGGCTTCCTGATTCTTCAGAAATTTCTGAGCTATCATCGATGTCTTGAAATATCCCCGGGGTTACCGGTTGTGGGATTGGATCCACTTTACCTTCGATAATCTTATGAGCTTCCTGATCACCATCTACAATTTCAGGAACTTTTCGTTTTTGATCTGAGGTTGTTTCTGGGTTGGCTGCTTGTTGATCTTGAAAGGAATAAGAATCGGTTTGATCTGGAAGATTCTCAGGAGCCTGTTCGTTTACTTCGACAAATTGCTTTTCTTTCTGCTGCGATTCGACCAACTCAATTTCAATAAAATCGTCTTTCAACTTTTCTATTTTGTTAAAATATAAAAAATAAGGAAAAATTTGGTAGCTTGCTAAGTGAAGAATTATAGCGGTTGTAATTGCTACAAACCATTTTTTCCACTGAATATGAACGCTTTTTCCCATGACTCGTTTATCCTAAATTCCTCAGTTGACTCGCTGATTTATCATCAATCTTATAAACTGCAAT
>CAJWYM010000051.1 GCA_913049555.1 uncultured Opitutia bacterium | reverse complement strand
TTGGAAATCAAAAAAAGTGCTGATGGAATCGCAGTTCAAATTAGAATAAACGATATGAGATTGTGGCCGAAATCTGAGGAATTTTACATTATGGAGGAGCCTATTTTAAAGATACCTGAGCTTAGTCACCCCGTCAAAAAAGGTGAAAAAATTTTCTTTATTATTGGCTCTAATTTAAATGCTTTTTCCGATTTTACAAAGTGGAAAGTGGCACTCAAAATCAACTAGATTGGTTGACAGTCTCAAATTCAGACAATTTATAAATTTGTTAGGTTCTAAAAATCAATTGTATGGATTTTTAGACACTTGGAGAATGCTTGTTCCATTTTGAATCAATCTTTAATTCTGAATGGGTCATTTCTGTAATAAGGGAGGAGAGCAAATGAATTTTGATTTGTGTATAGTCTTTCAGATCCCAAAGGTTGAATCTTTCGTCAGGATCTTCAGTCAAATTATAAAGTTCTCCATAATTTCGATTGGAATAATGAATCAATTTGAATTGTTCGTTTCGAATGCTTCTTAGTTCTTGAGCTTCGGTGTATAAATGATTTCGACCCCAATTTTTGTAAGGTTCTTCCCAAAAAAGTGAAAGATCACAACTTTGCATACTTTCTGGTATTGGGGCGGAAGCAAGCCTCAAGCAAGTAGCTGCAATGTCCATATTGCTGACAAATTCATCTTTTAACTGTCCTTTGTAATTTTCTATTGGGGGTTTTACAATAAAAGGAACTCGAATCAGGACTTCACTCAGGTATTGTCCTTTTCCAAGCATTCCAAAGTCTCCCATAAAGTCTCCATGATCTGAAGTGAAAAAAATCACTGTATTTTCATATTCGCCTATTTCTTTAAGGCAACTTACAATCGCACCAATTTTATTATCAATCGCAGTCATATTGGAGTAGTATGAAAGACGAGTTTGTTTGATTTCTTTTTCAGTGAAATGGCCACTCGGATTTCTGGCGGGATTTCCTTCTCCATCAAAAGCATTTGCTTTGTAAAATGAAGGTTTATTCTTTAGATCGCTGGGGTACGTTTTTGGCAAATCGATTTCATCTTCTGAATATTTACTTTCCTCTCTCAATCCTAGACCGTCGTAGGGCATATGCGGGCCCAAGAAGGAGATACACTTGAACCATGGTTGACCTTTGGGTCTCTTATCTTGCAACCATTTCAATGCCTTATCTCCAACATAGGAGTCTACATATTCTTCAGGCTGTCCGATCCACTCCTCACAAAATCTTCCAACTTCTTTTGTTAGTTTTTGATTTGTGCGATGACCTCTATTCTTTAAAAAATGAACATAACTGCTTCCATCTTTTAGAACTTTTGGAGGCATATGTTCATCTATAATATCCTCATAATCGTAGCCATGTTCAACCTGAGAGGAGGCAAAATGTTGTTTCCCAGTGACTGCAGTGTAATATCCCGCCTCTTGAAGAAGAGTCATAAAAGTGGTTTCACTCTCGGGTAGGTGGGTTAGAAATGTAGGAGAGCTGCATTGTGAAGGAAGTTTTCCGGTCATCATAGAAGCTCTGGCTGGAACGCAGGACGGATTGGTTGTATAAGCCCTTGTGAATTGAATCCCTTGGCTCGCTAAAGAGTCTAAATGTGGGGTTTTTACCACTGGATTCACCGATCCCAAACAATCATGCCTTTGTTCATCGGTCATTAGAAACAAAATATTAGGTCTTTTTTTCATTTGAAAACTTTGATTAGGATTGAAATCACAATAAAAGGTTGAATGTTTCGTTTATCCATCCAACAACTTGCAAATATTTAGAATGACTAAGATCGTTTTATACATGATCTTTTATACTTTCTCCCATGTTTTTGAGGTGTGAGAATAATTCATAATGGAAATCATCGATGACAGCGTTTGTATATTTCCCTTGACCCATCAGGATGGGTTCTTGTTGGTAAGGGTCATTCTTATTGTCGAATAATAGGTGACTAGCACTTTTCCCAATCTTATTTTTCAGGTAAACAGATTCTCGTCCTCCCAAAGTCTTGTCCTTAGAGGTTGTTACATAGGTGTACTGTTTTGTTCTCCATCCTCTCCAGAAGGCGTAGCCAATGTATGCCATCTCTGGATCCAATTGATAATTCTTCATAGAGGTCAAAGATTTAGAAAAATCTTTTCCGTCAATTCCTGCTGGGAGTTTTTGACCAGTCAAGCCTAGCAAAGTGGGTACCACATCTACACTGTTAAACAATCGATTGTCCATTCTTCCTTCCTGGCCGGGGATGTGGATCATCAGCGGAACATTGATGGATTCTTCAAAGCACACTCCTTTGGTCATAAATCCATGAGAACCAAGCATTTCCCCATGGTCTGAAGTGAAAACAACAATGGTATTCTCATAGAGACCCTCAGTTTTAAGGAATCGGATCAATCTACCGAAAGTATCGTCAATTGCTGTGCAGGCTCCATAATAACCAGAGATAGCATCTTGGATTGTGTCAAAAGCTTTTGGGTTTCTTCGATGAGGAACATTTGTAATGTTCGCTCGAATATCCTCAGGACCCATATCTTTATACAAGGCATCGTATTCTTTGGGGGCATAGTATCCATAACCATGCTTTTTGTGGTTTAAATCACCGGGAGTGTATTTCTTTCTACCAGCAGCAATGTTCCAAGCTCCGTTGTGAGGAGGTCCATAGGAAACCACTAAATTGAATGGTCTTCCCTGCTCTTGCTTTAAGAATTCAATTGCTTTGTCTGTCTCATGATCTGGCTGCCATCCATCTCCAGAGTCTTTCATTGTTCCATGGTCGTCATACGTCAATTTAAAATGGGCATGATTTTCTGTTCGATACCAAAAGTCATAATCAGATCTTAGAAATTCTGGAGTCGGTTGATTTCTTGGGTATTTTTTACCACTTAAATGCCATTTTCCTATATAACCATTTCGATATCCATTTTTCTTGAAAACACGACTCAACAACTGTTCTGGATTTACATGAGTAGCTTCGTTTTTCATCATTCCATGGTTTTGATGATATCTTCCAGTGAGCCAACAAGATCTATTCGGACCACAAACTGGAGTGCTGGCAATGGCATTGTCAAAGGTGATGGACTCATTCTTAAATTGATCCAGATAAGGAGTTTGAACTGGATCCTGATTGCGATATCCCATTGCATGGGCTCGCCATTGATCAGTCATGACAAACAAAACATTGTAGGGTTTACCTGAGGGAGAAACGGGAGATGAAAGCAGGTTTTTACCGCTAAATATCCCTGATCCAATCAGAGCAGATGTTTTTAAAAAATCGCGTCTATTCATAATTTTTGTAATTTCAATTTATTTTAGTGTTTCTTTTGATTTTTGAATTGAGGTTCTAGAACCGGAAGATCGGTTGTATCATTTTACTTTCATTTTTTTGAAAGAGTTTTTTTATTCTCTTTGTATCTCCTATTTACTGAGTCTCTATATACACCCGATTTTAGAATTTTGAATGTGTAAAAAAGAATTCTATATCCTCATATTTATCGTAATGAGTTCTCAATCTGGGCTTTTTTTATTCAACTCTAAGAACTCAAAGCGAAAGGGTCGGAGTCATTGATTAGTCAAATGGATCAATTGTTTGTAGTCTTCTTTATGATTCAATAAAGGTTCTTTTAAAGTTTTCATCCAATTGTTTAGTTTCTTTCTCATGAGGCTGATTGTCTCGGGGTTTTGCAGGATTAAATTGTCCTTTTGTTTGGGATCTGATGAAAGATTGTGAAACCAAACTTCTGTATCGCGACCATTAGGTAAAGATTTATAGAGTCCTTTTTTGACCTCTGAGACATAAGTTAAAATTTTTCTCTCTTTCATGATCCATGAGTATAGCGGGCATCGATCTGAATCCTTTTTATTTCTCTCCAATTCATACCCATCCGACCATCTCGTCGATTGCAGACCTGTCGAAAAGAGCTCCGATCTGGGAACTTTATTTGAGGAACCCGTAAGGAAGGGTTTCCAATCTTTTCCATCCAAGTGATCAGGGATTGGGATTCCTGCAAAGCTCAACGCTGTCGGAAGAAGGTCTGCCAAACTAATCACACTGGAAACCGATGAAGGGATTATTTTTGTGGATCCCCAAATCACTAATGGTACACGCAATCCACCAATCCATCCTGTGCCTTTACCTCCTTTATAAGGAGCATTGTAGGGCGGAACTGCATAGGCAGTTTGTCCATTGTCTGCACTAAAAAGGATCAATGTATTGTCCTCTTGTCCATATTTTACCAAAGTTTCATGAATGTTTTCCAAGCCCTTGTCTACAGCTAATAGATGCCCGGCATATTGATCGGTGAATTTATTGCCACTGTTAAAATTTTTGCGATATTTTTCCGGAGACTTATCCATTTTTCCGTGCAAAGTCATCGGAGCGTAATAAACGAAAAAGGGGGTTTTTTGCTTCAATGAGTTGTCAATAAATTCAATTACCTTTTCATTGAAATGATCGGTTAAAAACTCTTCTTTCGGTCTTTTGGGAACCCTTTTATAATCTTCCCAAAGGCAATCTGCCTCGTAATAAAGAGCGCCAGGCGCGTTGAATCCATAATAGCGATCGAATCCAAGTTTAAGTGGATTTTCATCAGGATCTGTGGAAGCAAAGTATCCTGATTCAATGCTTGTTCTCTGAAAATTTACTGAATTCCCTGCTTTTTTTTGACTGTTTAAAATTTTGAAGGTTTCTTTTTTTAATTTTGGGTCTTTTTTACTTAAATGCCATTTCCCAACGATTGCAGTCGCGTATCCATTTTCTTTGAAATTTATAGATAAAGGAAGGAATGGAGACTGTAATCCTGAATGTTCAATATCTTTATTGTCGAAGCCGCCCCATTTCTGTTGAAAACATCCCGTTATTAATCCTGCTCTTGAAGGAGCACAAAGGGATGCGGTTGCGATACAGAGATCAAATACTACCCCTTTTTTAGACATTTTGTCCAAAAAAGGCATTGAGTTTTGTGCGGCTTCTATATGCCTTTTCGGATCAACAATTCCATTGTGACCCTGTGATTGTTTAAAATTTTCCAAGATTACTGGCTCAATGTCTTCAGGATTTAATTTTTTTGCATAGGGAGGAAACCATGCAGGTCCAATATCATCCAGCATAACTAAAAGAACATTCATCTTATTTTGTTCTGCAAAGATTGAAAATTGGACGATTAAGAATAATAGAAAAAGTAGAATTTTGGCTTTGATCTTCATTTTAATTTGCGGGTTGATTACAAATAATCTTTAGCAGTTGAATAAAACAGCTTGATGATTGAGTTGTGGATTTTTTATTGAGTTCCCAGTTTTTTTGTCAGGGACGAAACTTTGTTATGCTCGACTTTTACATTTGTGCTATTCATTACAAGCACCGGTTTTGTGGAGGGTTTCCAGTAAATATTCTTTCTAATCCTTTCATCTCTGGATGGATCTATAGAATTGGATAGAAAGTTATTGTCCTTTATTGTGGCGCTATCCGTTGAGGAGATAGAAATGAGAGGGTAGTTGGATTGCGTGATTGTATTATTGAGAATCTTTATGTCTGTCTGACATCCCGCGGGACCCAAAGTTTTGTTTTTCGTTGCCACGACAACGGTGATGGGCGAAATCTGGTAGCTTGCATCAAAAATTTCTCCATAAGAACAATTTTCAATATAATTATTTTCAATCCGAACATTGTCACTCAAGCCAGACTCCATCCATTGTAATTCTGGGGATACCACAATCGCACTCATTCTGCTTTCTACAATTCTATTGTTTTTAACGATTCCGTTAGATGCTTTTAAAAGTAGGGCCCTAGAACGATTGTATCCATAATATCCACCCTCAATTTTGAAACCGCTTCCTTTTCGATTTTTAGCGGATATAATAGATCCTGACTGTATATGAATACTATTTTTGATTTTAATCTTATATTTGTTTCTAAAAATTTGAGGGTTGATTAAGCCATAAGATTGATTCCAAAACTCTCTTTCTTCGCTAGAGGTAGGGCCTAATTTTTCAGCCTCAATAATTTGGTTTTCCGGGTATCGCTTGCCAGAGGGACTGATGATTTCAAGAGAGTCTCCGATTTGGAGATTAAAATCTCTTTTGGATGCCAGGATTAGCGCCTCATTTTTTTGCTCGATCACAATGTGATAGGTCCCGTGAATGTTGTGGCAATCATCTCCTTGATGCATTGCAACACATTGAATGTATTGCGGTCCTTTTGTAGCTGAAATACTGTGAAAAGCATCCGCATTGCTAGACCAGAGTCTCGGGATTTCATATTGGTCAAAATCCTTATATCTTCTATCTACTCGACATCGATCATAAGTATTGTTTTCACAGTTTAATTCTAAAAAAGCAAAACAGTTGGATGCAAAAACCGTCACCTCTTTTAAGAGGGTATTTTTACAGTTTTCTAACACAACCGTATGAGGAATTCTTTTTTTGGAATTAGTGGTGTCAGTAATTAAACGGAAGCCTAAATATTTTTTGTCCAAAACCGTTCCTGATTTAAGAATGACCTTAAAGTTTTGATCGTCTAGAACTTCAATCTTGGATCCATAAAAAGTAGATATGTCTTTAACCAGACTATTGTCCTGAGGATTGAACAATTCTATTTTATGCATTTTGATTGATTTTGCTTTTGGGTACCCTTTTGCAATTTTTACCTGAAACCAAGATCCATCTTGGGCGATATTCTTGATGGTTCCTTGGGTAAATGGCAAAGGGTCATAATCAATCACTAGGCCCTTAATTTGCAAATCCTCACAATTTTCTATATGAATCGCTCGATTTGTTTCCATACAGAGTATTTCAGTTTCAGAGGCATCGATGGTTATACCTTTAAGATTTATTAAATTCAAATGCACGTTTTTTTTGGGTCGTAGCTTGAGTCTTCCTCGGGGTAACTTAATCACCTTATGACCAGCGGCTAATTCGTTCTCTATAAAAGATTGGAGGTCGTATTCCTCTGCTTCTCTGTAGGTTTTATTCATCTCATAATGGATTTGTTTTCTTACCCATTCTATAGCATTGGCTGAGTGAGGAATTTCACCCAAAGATTCCAAAGTATTTTTTTCATCAAAAATCTCTTTTCTGTCACTGCTTTTTTTTGTGCTACCCGAAAGAATCATTTTCTGATGGTTTGTTTTTACGCCCGCATGTGGGATGGGCAAAGCTTCTATATTTAAATTAGCCTTTAATTTCTGATCTAGACCAAATACTGAATTATTTAAGTATACTAAAATAATTATAAATAACATTTTTTTACATAAGTGGAGTTTTATCATTCTTTATTCTTATTTTTTAGATTAAAGGAGTTCTTCGCTGAGCCATCGGAAACTTGTGATCCTATATTTTCTACCCAGTGAATTCCCAGATGAGGGATTCAAAGATTTTTCTTCGCCAATTGGAGCAGGCAATCGCTGAACATAGGCCTCACAAAATGCTCGGGCGGACTCTTTTTCCGAATCATTGTCAAAGCAAGAGCCATAGGATCGAATCACAAAACTATCTGATCTGACAGTAATCAGAGAGCCTATTTTTTCCAAAAGATCCCCTTGTTTCATATAAGCAGGAAGATCCTGATAAATCGATCCCATTGCAGCCTCTCTGTGAATGGGTAAGGATTCCGGTCTATTGCCATCGTGATAAGCAGTGTCTTCAAGGTTGAAGATCGCATCATTGGTTTGAAAACTTTTATTTAAATTGGCTTTTTCAATTGCCGCTTGTAAAGCACCCATATACTCAGGATAGTCGGACATTTCTTTTGAGAGAATAGGGCGGGAATTGGGATAAGGACTCGATGGATTGTGCAATCTGTTGATAAAATGGCTTAAACTTTGAAATGGGCCTCTTCGTTTGACTTGTTCTACAATTTTTTCAGCAAGAAGATCGAGTTCAGATTCAGTCATGCTTTTATATCCTGCATAAGCTTGATCGTTCTTGAAGTTCGAGTTTAGATCAAATTGGAGTGCTTCTGTAAATTTACTGAGTCCATAAGTAGTTCCGTTTCTTATCTCTCTTCCATTAGAATGAACCTTTTCAAAAAAGTAAGTCCCTAAAAATCCTTTCCATGCAGACTTGGAAGTAGAGTTGACGTTGAAAGCACCGTCAACCATGAGGCTTGAACCTGAGGAATGGAACTCTAATGCAGAATTGGGCACATTTTCTAATTTTTTCATTCTAGGGTTTTCAATTTTATTTTTTGCCTCATTCATCGCTGAAAAAAAGTACCGGTCCCACAAGGATTGATTCAACATGTAGCTATAATCCCCAAGTGGGTAAGGAGTTTTGTGGCGGTTGAACGAAACAGCCATGTTTGTATTCAACATGTTTTCTTTGGCGTCCTCTCTCTTCAAGTCATACATCGAATTGGCCCAAGATTCACAGAGTTGATAATTCGGAGCCAAGTTATTTTCTACGAAATTACAATATCTTAGTTGGCCAATTGTATGAAAAATTTCATTTTGACGTGGGACATGAAAAAGAATCGTTTTAGCATTTCCATTTATGGCGGTTTCACTAAAACCAGAGAAAGTGCCTCCAGATCCATCAATAGCACTGGGAATATACTCAGTTGAGAAGGATAGGTTGGTGTTTCGATTGTAATAATTGTAAAAAATTAAATTTCCTCCATTATCAAAACAATCATAGTTTTCACCCTCTGCTTTTTTATATTTTAGAAAGTAGGGAGAGCGGAGGTTTCGATCTGCATAAATTCGATTCCAGGGTTTGTTGTAAGAATCAGCAGATGTCCAAGAGGGAACGATTCTAGGAGTAGAAATGCGGCATTCGATTCCAAAGCTAGCGGTTGTATCATCCAGTGGATTTTGATCACTTTCACTGGAACTCCAAGGATAGGATTTATTGTATTGAATCCCCTTATAATTCTCAGGTGAGTTTGTGGTGTTTAGGTTATCGATTCCTTGGAGCTGCATGCCATCAGATTTATAGCTCTTTTCTGCGGATTCATGGAAAAGACGAATTCGGAAATTATTAAAATTCGAACCATTGGATTGTTGGATGCCAGCTCTAATCTTTAAAGGTTCGGAACCACCGGAAAAAGGTGAAGAGGTTGCATCCATCCAAATACCCCAAATGGGAGCAGATGAGGGGGACAGTAAATTTTCAAAATCAGGAGCCTCTCCCCGTTTCTCATGATTCAAACAGCCGAACATCACACTAGATCCTGCCTCGATTCTAACTGATTGGAGCCTAAATCTTAGATTGGTTTGATCAAAATCACTTTTATTCAATTGAAAGTCTGTCAAATTATCAAATTCAGCATCCGTCATTTTATTTTCATTGCTGTCCAAAACACTTGCGATCAATTGAATTTTTTGAGTCCAAAAATTGTCTGAATTTAATACCACAACATAATCAGTAGCTTCAATGGCTACATCAAAAGGGTTCCAAAGAGTAATCGCTGGAACCATATACATCCTCACTTTGTAGTCCCCGCCATCTTGAATCACAATCGGGTGAAAATAGAGTTGAAACCTTGAAACGATGGGGTAGTAGCCATGCTGAACAATCGGTGGTCTGATGTGCATATCCTTAAGACTTGGCAGACCCGCTGAATTGGTTCGATGAGATTGAACTGAAATCTCACCTTTACTGGTGGATCTTTTATTGTAGAAAGACTTAACTAAAGCCCAGTCAGGACCAAAACCCTCCCAGAGATCCTTGCCGTTTTTATCGGCGATAACGGCTTGTGCATCTTCAAGCTCGTTGCTATCCATTTTCAATCCGTAGGAAAGGTCTTTTTTAAGTCCGCCTTCCATGGGATTAGACAAAACGCCGTATCCATTTGTAGTGATCTCATGGAAAAGCGCGTCTATGTCAGAGAATTGCTCTGATACAAGTTTGAGGGAGTCAAAACTTTGAGCTTTATTCATGACTGAATAGTCAGAAAAACGGAAAACATTTCTATTGTTGAATGAAACTAAATGGGCTCCTGATAGAGCAGAAATATCACCGTATTTATCCATAGAGCTAGGCTGATACTCATCTGCGGCTGCATTGACTTTTAGTTTTATGGATTCATCTCCAATCCACCAAGCCTGTTTGCCAGTAATCTCTCCAAAAGAGTCTTTGAGATTTAAAAGTTCGGCCTTCGTGTCAGGGAGTTGATTTCTTCCTGTCACAAGACTAATTGAGTTTTTATTTAAACTAGATGTTGCATCCTCAAGTTGCTTGTAGGTTCCTGAGACCAACCATCTAGAGAAAGAAGCTTTCAAATTTTTCTGATCGGGGTTCCATACTCCTGTCCAATGAGGGTTGTAGAAGTTTTTTTTGTTAGCACTTCCTTGGTTATGATCAAGGATAGAAGCATGGGTCGTGATTGCTTGATCGATACCAGTGTATTTTTGAAGCTCACTGATTGCAGAATACAAAGCAAATTTTGCATTTTCTTTTGCTTTTGCTAGATGAATTGCAGCTTCAGCCTGCTTAATTCTTACACTTTGAATGGAATGAAGCGATAGAACCAGTAGCAGAATGATACTCATAATACCCAGCGACAAAATCAAAGCAAATCCGCTTCTTCTAGAGCTGTTATTTGTGCTTTTCATTTTCATTGTGGGTGAGTTTGTAATTTTATGCGCTGGACTCTGTATTGAACTTCAAAGTTTTTGATGGTTGGAAAGAAAATACAGACTTGAGCCATTTTTTTAGGTTTTAGAAAAAATGCAGAATGAAATTTTTTCCATTTCGTTCTGTTGTAAAATTCTGCATAGAGCATGGAACCAACCCCTGCAACCTCATCAGAATCCACAAATTCAGGAAGGTTTCTTTCAATATTTTTAACCACTCCTCCTCCCCATGCAAATCGTACAGGATCTTTTCCTATATTGAGAAAAAGAGAATTTTTTTTCTTTAATTTTGAAATTGGGACAGGAATACAAGCCAATGTGTGATTCCCGCCAGAACCTTTAGGAAGAAAAAGAGCAAGCATCAGAATATTGCTGTCATTTTCTGGCAATTCACTCGAGGCAATCTCATAAAAATAGGCACCCCTTTTGCGAAATATTTTAAATAGTTTAGATCCCTTATAGTCGATTGTAAGAGATTTTTCCTCTTCCTGGATACTTAAACTATGGTACTCGCCTCTTGAAAAATAGTAAAAAGCAACGGTTTTTCTTTGGATAGTAGAATTCTCAATATTTTCGGTTTGGGTGCTCAATCTGTTATTTGGATTTAAGCCATAAAATTGTATTTTTGCTAAAACAATTTCCTCGTTGGATTCACTGTTATTTTGTGTATCAGAAAAAATTGCTGTCTCGGAGAGTAGAAATAAAAAAGTGAAAAAACAGGAACTGAAAATTAGCTTCGGCTGTAAATTGTTTGAGAGAAACATATAAAGAGAGTGATGCAAAAATATTCAAAAGTCAACTTAAATATACTAAAAATGGTATATAATTATCTTATTTTAAATTTTACCTTTTCAATCAATCAAACAATTCTTAGTATATAAAAATGCAATTTAGAAAAAGCAAAGCAGCTGAAATTAAAAAAATTTTGGAGGAGAGGTTACGAAGAGGGGAATATAAGGTGAATGCTTTTCCTAGTGATAGAAAATTGGCGGACGAAATGGGGGTTAGTTATTTGACTGCTCGAAAAGCAGTTTCAGAACTTTTTAATCTAAATATGCTCATAAAGAATGATTCAGGTCGGACAATCGTCAATCCTGAACTTCATCAGAATATCGAACAAAAGCAAGTAGCGCTATTGATCCCAAGTCATCCATCACAAGGGATCATGGAATGGTCAAAATCTGTATGGCGAGCTACCAAAGAGATGAATGCAAATTTGAGGATATTTGCCTACAATGGAGGAGATGATAAAATAATTCTTGAAACTCTTTCTAGGGATTTTGATGCTTTTTTGTTTTACCCATCAAGGGATATTTCACAATTTGTAAAATCTAAGTTGGTTGAAATTAAAAAGAAAGTTTGCACCATCTTTGAGGACTATCGGGAATATGGGATTCCAATGATTGAAGATGTTCCTGCAAGTGCAATGAATGACCTTCTAACCCACATGTTTGAGCTGAATCACCGCAACATTGATTGTATTACTGTAAAAACAAATAGTAAAAATATACAAAATCGTGTGCGGGTTTGGAAATCTTACCTAGAAAGAAAAAAGATGAATGGCAATTTGATTGAGTTACAGAATTTGAGTCATGAATTGATTTACAAGTTTCTCAAGCAATATCTTTTGGATACTAAGAACAAAAATACAGCGTTTGTTTCAGTAAACTTTATGATAGCTCCCATTTTACAAAGAGTCGCCTATGATTTGAATATTTCACTTGGGCAAGATACCTCTTTTGGATGTTTGGGTGTGGCTGAAGACGCAAAATATTTAATACCGAGTATGACTGTAATCAACCCCCCAGATAAAAGTATATTTGTAAAGCAGGCACTCCAATATATGTTGGAATCTAATACTGGCGTGGGTCCCTTGACTTTTGAACCGAGTTCTGTGGAATTGTTTATTGGCGAATCGACAGGATTTTTAAAGAAGGATCAATCATAATAGAGAATCACGACCATTACGATTAAAGCAAAATATTAAAAATTCCGAATTTTCAAACTCTATTTCAAATGGACTGTCTACAATGAGATTCTCAATGTTTCTCTTTCCAAAGGAATATCTCACATCCTGAGATTTGATAATACAAACTCGGTCTTTGTTTTGTAATTGAAAAATTTCATCACTGGCAATTGAAATCCTACCGGTAAAAAGGTGTAAAACTCGAGGCTTCCAAAAAAAAACTTTATTGACCTTTGGAACATGATCTTTCACAAATTCATACATTTCATTGGCGCATGAACTGGTTGCATTGGATTCAGATTCCTTCCTATAAGAATAGGATATCTTTATTGAATTCATTACTAAAATTATCAAAAGAATAGAAAAACCCTGGCTAAATAAATTGGAAAACGCATGGAGTTTTTGTGGAAACTCCTTAATTCCTAGAGCCACAAAATAAAGATAGAACGGTATCAAAGGATAAAAAAATCTCAATCCTTGCTCATAGGGCCACAGCCAAAACAAAACGATTGTAAAGAATCCATACAAAAGTATAAAAAAATGTTTTTTAAAATGGACCGATAATCCCAAAAATAAGAACGGAAGACTCATGCCATATAAAAATTTGGAACCGGGGTATCCTTTGAAAAAATCAACCATTACAAAGCTGTAGTGCCAGAAGTTGGAATTCAAACTTTCAACAGACAAATTTTCTTTTAAATATTCTACATGGGGCTCATCTCCATTAGGAAAAAACATAGAATAGATCCAAAAAAGGCTGCATGAGGTGAAAACAATAGAAAAATACTGGAGTCTTGTATTTTTAGTCAAATTCAATCCGGTGCATGTATTCAACTTAGAATTCAATGAAATGATTAAACAAGCCAACAAAGCAAGAGGAATTAAAATGCCATTCCTACGACAAATCATGGCTCCAAGGCAGCAAAAAATTATTAGTAAAAGTGTGAGCCAATGAGCCTTTGCCTCACACTTTTTAACATCATTCAATTGACAAACTGCAATCGTAGAAAAAGTCAGAAAAACGATATCAGAGATTAAATCGTTCAGAGAGTACAGGAGTTTGGTGTTGAAAATGAAAAGGATCAAACAAACAAAATACAGAAAAATGGGTAATTTTCTATAAAACCAATAGGAGAGAAAAAGGATCGTACATCCATGAAAAAACACATTGATAGCTTTCAGCCATTGAAAATCCATCTCCACAAAAGAGTAAATCAAACTTAACAAAATCGGATAACCCCAAGGATAGGCAACTGGACCCAATCAAATACTAGAATCTTGAATGACAATACGATTTTCAGCCATAAAATGATCTATACTGTTCTGGCTAATACTGACTCCTTGCTGAAGATAAGAAGCAAAATCTCCACCCCAATTATGAGCATCATTTATATTTTGGAGACACCATAATACAAATCCTATAAAACAGAAAAAATAAATTAAAACACATACACTTTTCCGAAAAAAATTTGAATTCAAGAAAATCATGATTGGATTTTAAAATGTAACAATATTAATGATGAGATTTGTGATTAAGTTTTTTTGAGCGGATCCAAGTAATGTTTCATTTGAGTAAATCGGAAAAAATTCAACGCAAGGATTTGCGTTCATCATAAACATCTTTGAATGCAGTAAAGTGGCTGAGATTGAGTAGACAGCTTTTAAATTGTTAATATTGTGAACGGATTAATTATTTAGCAAGCATTCCTTAATTAGGCCCTATGGACAAAATCAAAATGGATTCAATCTGCTGTAGATGAGATGTGTTCAAATCCAAGTTATGTATCTAGGTGTTTATCCTAACGAGTAAATATACTGCATTATATTATGTCCATAGCAAAGTAGTTTTCAACTTTATGCCTCAATTTCCCAATTGCTTTGTCATAAGGAATAGGATCTTTTCGATTGGATTTAGTTGGGATTAATGGAACTGCATTATTTTCAAAAAGGAGTCTTCTAAAAATTTAGTGGGTTTAATATTTAGAATAAACTCCAATTTAAGTATCAGGAATCCTCTCTGCGGGACAAATTAAATTTCAGCATAAACTCGCTTCGCTCGACCTACTTCGTCGGGATTTTGTATGAAATTTAATTTGCCCTCTGGTCGTATTCCTCACAAGTAAAGGTTGTAGTTTTTTCAGAAAAAACATAATTGGTTTTCGGGTAATAAGAGTATCATTTTTGACTAAATTTTAAATATTATATTCATAAGTTGTTCTAAATGAGTTATTCACTCACTCACTTTACATTTTATCGTCAGTATAAATACTGAACTAATCCTATCCTCCTAAGAGTTTTGACTATGCCAAACCTACTTTTAAAAAGATAGTAAAACTTCGACTATTATGGTTGAAATAGCTCCTCGAGCAAATAGCAAAGCAATTTGTTCTGGGTGCTTTAAACCAATTGCTGGCTAGGAACGATCCAGTAAAGAGACATTTCGATTTTTTCTCTATGTGGGGTTTTCTCGTAATTTTTCTTTATGCTCTGCGTCGGGTTATTTGTCCAAGTTGTGGAATTACAATCGAGTGAAAGCGAAATCAGTATACAATTCGGCATCGATCGTGCCGCGACCGACACTACTTTCATCCTCAAGCGCGCTACTAATCTCGACGGAGGCAACTTCGAGGAGATGTAGCGCTTCGATACCTCAGACCAGAGTGAAAGCATGGAACCCGGCGTCCATGCTAAATTCACTCCCAACCAGTTCACTATCATCAACGAACTGCAGCCTGAAGGTAGCTCCTACTATAAATCCGCGGAGTAAATGGCGACGTCTGGTTCGACCGCCGCGAACTTTCATGTCGTAATAGAACATTTCGTTGTCGCGGCAAGTCATTGATATTCTGTGTCACCCATACTACAATTAGCTCTCTCTTTTTATCAAGCATTCCCTGATGGCCAAAGACCTGATCGTATCTAGACGCTACGAATGGACTTAAAATTTTATGAAATATCTCATTACAACCCTACTTTTTACCCTCTCTCTTGTGGCTGAAAAAGCGCCTAACTTCATCATTATCTACGCAGATGATTTGGGCTATGCGGACACCTCTGTGCAAATGATGGATGCCGATCCTAGCACGAAGCATAAATTCATACAGACGCCCGGCCTCGACCGCCTAGCCGAAATCGGCGGACGTTTCACTGCAGGTTACTCGCCGACACCCACTTGCACTGGTTCGCGTATGAGCATACAGTTCGGCAAGTCGTCTGCAGCCGTGCAGTATCGCAACGTGAATGACGTGCTCGCGAAATACCAGCGCCCCCAGGGCTGGGAGAATGAAGTTACCATGGCACAGATGCTCAAGGACGCCAATTTGAATTATAAGACCGCATTCTTCGGTAAAGGTGCTAGTCAGCTCGGACGCTTCGAAGACCTCGGCTACGACATCACCGACGAGATAGCGGGGGAAATCAGAGGCAACGGCAATGCACACGGACAATACTGGGATATAAAAAAGCAAACACCCTTCCCTCCCGACAATCCTAAGCGCCTTCACTCACTGCGTAAAGAATCAGTTAATTTCATCAACGAATACGCAGGCAAGCAGCCTTTCTTCGTGATGGTATCCCACTACGCGGCGCACATCCCCTTCGGCTGCACAAGAGAAGCCTTTGAACGCAACAAGAAGCGCTGGATTGAAATGGGCTTCGATACAGACGGCATGGAAGCGGTTCCAGGCGATTACATACTCAAACCTAGCGGCAACGCTAATATAGAGATCGCCTACGCCGCCATGGTCTATGAAATGGACATGACCGTCGTCGACATCATCCAAGCGCTTGAATTGAAAGGCGAACTCGACAACACCTACATCATCTTCACATCCGACAACGGAGGCGGCAAAGCAGTGCTCCGAAAAGTGAATGGAGACAACCGCCGCTTCAACGGCCCTCTTCAAGAAGGCAAACGCTCCATTTTTGAGGGAGGTATCCGTGTGCCGACGCTTATTTCTGGCCCCGGCATCAAGCCCGGCTCCCAGATTAGCGTGCCGATTGTCCAATATGACTTCCTCACGACCATGCACGACTTAAGCGGTAGCAAAACGCCCCTCCCTGAAGGCGTCGACGGAGGCAGCCTGCGCGATGTCTTCTACAAAGGTAATAGCGGCAAAGTGGAGCGTTTGTCGCCCGGCATTCTGCACCACTACCCCTGCCACTACCATCCACCGATCAGCTCCATCATCATCGGCGACTACAAGTTAATGCGCCATCTCAACTCTGGTGAAATCAGACTCTACAACATCAAGACCGACTATCGCGAAAAAAACAATCTAGCCGACAGCATGCCCGAGAAAGTCGCTTCGATGGACAAACTCCGCCAAGACTACGTAGACAAAATTGGCGGAGGCTCCGCTGAAGATGTCCGCGAAGCTCAGTTCAAAGCGCAAGACGAAGCATCTGAACAGCTCAAGAGAATTTACAAAAATAAGCTAGCCGTCCTTGAAAAAGAGAGCCCAACCGACCTCGAAGCAAAGAAAGCCGAACTCCTTAAAGCGCTAAACGTCATACTCAAGAAACACGAACTAAACAAAGAGAAAGCCAGACGCCACGCCGAGCTCTATTCATGGCGAGGCTACGTGGATAAGAATGCGGCTGAAGCTTATGTAAACGCCAATTGGGTCGATTACAATTGGAAGTAGTCCGTCCTGAGATTGAGTTGAGAATAATGCGTAGTGTCAGACAAAGAAATCTCTTGGCGCGACACGGCATTGATATTTTATGACACTTGAACATCCTCACAAGCGAGTTGCCGTAGTTGGTTACAAAGAGTCAACATTACACCCTGAAATCCCTCAGCGTATTCCTAGGCCGATTGGTCTCCAAGCGATTAAAAAAACCGATAAAATTTAAAAATCAGCCATTACAACTATACGAAAATCGGATCAAACCGAGCCATCATCAATTAATTATGAAAAATACGAAAAAAACTAACTTGCGCCGTAAAAAGGGTCTTTTCAGAGGTGCTCTAATGAAAACACTCTTCAGTATTCTCACACTCCCCTTTTTTGTCGCTGCCTTGCAAGCCGAGAAAGCACCTAACTTTATACTCATCTACGCCGACGACCTAGGCTACACACAGACCAGTGTGCCGATGATGAAGGAGCGCCCCGCAACTGCGCACGCCCTGCATCAAACACCAAATCTGGATCAACTGGCCGCCGAGGGTATGCGCTTCTCCAATGCCTACGCGCCTTCGCCTGTTTGCACCTCATCGCGTGCCAGTATTCAGCATGGCAAAACTACTGCACGTGTCGGTTGCATTTCTCTGCACGATGTCGTCGCGGCAAAGAAACAGGTGGACCTCGGCGACAATCTCTCACTCGCCGAAATGCTGCACGAAGCCAACAAGGACTATATTACCGCAATCTTCGGTAAAGGTTGCAGCCCCATGGGTTGGTTTAAAGATCACGGCTACGACGAAACCGATTTCATCCACCTACACCCCAATAGCAATGGGCATGGCGACTGGTGGGAACCTGCTGACAAGACACCGATCCCACTGGACGATCCTAAGCGGATGTTCAGCCTCGCCAAGACATCGACCGACTTCCTTAAAGCACGCGCAGACGATAAGAAGCCCTTTTATCTAATGATTTCCCACTACGCACTGCATGTTCGTAACAGGTCGCTCAAAAGCACGCGTGCAAAGTATCTCGATATCGTCGCCAAAGAAAACGACATCACTGGTGGCATTCCAGATATCTCGCGTTATGATGACAATGCCACAGACATGCCAAAGAATCTTCGGGCGCTCTGGGAAAAGGCGAATTATGCCGCCATGGTCGAAAATATGGATAGCTCTATCGGCATCGTGCTCGATGAACTCAAAAGCCTTGGCCTCGACGACAACACCTACGTCTTTTTCACTTCCGACAATGGTGGCGGTGTCAGCAATGCACCCCTGCAAGGCGGCAAAGCTAAAATGTGGGAAGGTGGCCTACGCGTGCCCATGATCGCCTCTGGCCCAGGCATTCCTGCCGATACACAGTGCGATACACCTGTGGCTCAATGGGACTATCTTACCACCTTTCACGATCTAGCCGGAAGCCATGCACCACTCCCCGATGACCTCGATGGGGTCAGCCTTCGCCCTGTTCTCGAACAAGGCAACGCTGGCCAACTCAAAGATCGTGACACCGGTTTCGTATTTCACTTCCCCGCATTCTATACCGTTCCGATCACCGCGTATCGGGATGGCGACTACAAACTCATGCGCCAACTCAATACAAACGAGATCAAGCTTTTCAACGTCGTCGATGATATGGGCGAGACCAAAGACCTATCCAAAGCCATGCCAGAAAAGACCGCTGACATGATCCGCAAGCTCGACGCCTATCTAGAAAAAGTCGGCGCTTGGACGATGGAAGAAGTCTACGAAACACGCCTCGAGGAGCTAAATATGTGGAAAGAGAATAGGCAAAAGGAGGTCAGCCTCATTCAGCAGAAATTGAAGGCCACGGACCTGAGTCCCGCAATGAGGAAGCAGTTGAATAAAGAACTGAAGTCGAATCAAGCCTTACTCAAAAAGCAAACCGACAAACTAGCCAATCAGTCCAGCATCCAGAACTCCGCAAGCTGGATGTAGTTGAGCAGGCATCCACCATTTCACCAGAAGAGGGCTACGAAAAAGCGTTGTCCTCTTTTGTTTGGGCGGAGCTAGGATAAAACACACTGAAAGTATTATAACCTAGTTCACTCAAGGGTAAGCGTCTGCTAAACTCCGTCATGATTTTATCAAATAGCTTGGAAATTTTTCGGACTAGTAGCTTTCCAGTTTTCGGGATACTAGTGGTAGGAAGTCTTGTTGATTCATTGCAGGGATTTCAGTCAGCTCATCATAGAGATATTCCTTGCTCCGTTTGTTTATTGTCTATGTTGGCATTTAGATGCTTCGTATATTCTTCCAGTTTGTCCCTTTGATTGCGTGCATAGGTTACAGCTATCCTCATTGGATTTTTCCGGTGAGCATCCAGTTTCTGTTTCTCTAGACGGGTTTTGATCTGATTCAATCTCTTGTGACTTTGATTCTGACCTAAGCATGCAGCGTTTTCTCCTACATTTTTCTTGGTTTCAAATGGATAAAGTTCTTTGGTGGAAAGTATATACCAGATAGCATCCTTTTCTTCAACTAGGTAAGCTTCATGAGACTTGCGTCTAAGCTATGCCTTGCACCCAACCAGAGTGAAGCCCATCTCTTTAAATACATTCTCATCAACCCGATAAGCATCGGATTGGAGAATTCCTCCATACCCTTAAATAAAACGGCTGAAACAACGTTTAGGTCTTCCGGTTTGCCAATCTTAGAGGCAAATCGCCTTCGAGATCTGAATAAACCCAGAGCTATCCAGTGCCAGTTTTCAGCGACATTCTTAACTCAGTTGCACATGCTTTTTCTCGAAATCTTAAGAGCATACCGTCTTTGAAGATTTGCTCTGGTCGGTAAAGCAGAGAGTGGTCTACATATTTTGATAGAATGATAAAAAACGAGGAGTCCGAGATCTGCGATTCCTTTTTCAATGACATGAGGGTGAATAGGAACATAAATCGGCTTTGCACCTTACTCTTTTTTGAGATAAAAAGGACGAATTATGACCTTTTTAATTCATTTTGCAGGAATGAGATTCACCCTATCAAAGCCTCCTGCGATTCCTTTAGTTCGTCTAAAATATCCAGTGCAAGTAGAAGTTGGCGCTCCGATACTTTTTCACTCTTACTGCCAAATAGCTTGTGCTTGAGTAAGTCTAGTTCTTGGCGCGTATATTTAAAATCCATCCGAGTATTTTATAATTCGGATTTTGTATCTTTTAGCTTCGTTTGATTCTCATCTAGCGGATTGAGAAGAAGAGTATTCTTTTTTCTTAATTACTCCAATAAACCCAATAATGTCATGCCAGTATGCGAAGCAGGTAGGGTGTCATTTTACTAATTTTGTTCCCTTTTTCTCACTTTTTTCCTGTTAGAATTTTACCCAATTATTCTACGTTGATTTCGGTGATCCCAATCTGATTTTCAGGCCACTGAAAGTTACCAAAATGCAATCTCCTAGTTCTTACCTTTATTCAAAATCGGTCTCGAGTAAAAACCTTCCAAAGATTATGGCTCCTGTTTGAGAATGAGTAGAAAGCATTGCCTCCTACTTCTCCAATGAGCGATTTTAACCCTGAGTAAGCTTTGCGCAAATCAACCCCTCTACTGCAAATAATAATTTTTGATATTTCTTTCATCACCCGTAATTGTAACCGATTTTGACGAGTGATTTCTAGATGGGGTGCACCGGACGTTTAACTTAAAATTACTCAAATGCAACTCCGCTACCTACTACCCGACGAGGCAATTTTATTCTTCGGAACAGTGCCTTCGAGAAGCTACTTACATCAGGTGCAGCGAAATCGGCAGAACCAATAAAGAAGATTCTTGCAATAAGGAGCTTAGGGATGCACAGTTTTTTCTAAGGAGATCATCTGTCTGTATTGGAATTACTCAGGAATCACATCGACCCAAGTCGCTTCAATACTTCTCTTTGCATCTTGTGCATAAGGATATTCTTTCCAGACATCCGATTCGGAATAGAGGCGAGTCTTTTCTTTGCTTATCGCATTGCGCTTGAGCGTGTTGTTCATCTCCGCAACCAAAGCTGCTTTGCGCTCTTTTAGATTCGCGGGATTCTCTACAATCAGCGCTTCCAGATCATTTTCATACTTGCTCCGTGCACGACGACTAAATTCATCCATCAAATTATACAGTGCGTCATAGACTTGCTCGAGACTACCTCCGTCTACATCGTCGACATATTGTTGACGCATCGCTTCCATGCTCGCAACTTTCTCTGGCATGGAGGCAGACAAGTCGTGCTGCTGACGGTAATCACTATTAATATTATAGAGCTTAAATTCACTCGTGACCAAATGCTTCATGAGTCGATACTCCCCCAAAATAATGGAGCTCACTGGAGGATGGTAATGACAGGTGTAGTGATGAATGATACCAGGTGCACTACGCTCGACCTTTCCATTGTTACCATTGAAAAAGACATCTCGCAAACTGCCTCCATCGATGCCTTCTGGCAGCGGGCCAGTGCTATTACTTAGATCATGAAAGGTTGGCAGGAAATCCCATTGCACGATCGGCACAGCGCACTCCGATCCAGGTTCGATCCCAGGGCCTGAAATGATCATCGGCACTCGTAGACCCCCTTCCCACATCGAGCGTTTGCCGCCTTGAAGCGGGCCATTGAAGCGCTCATTGACTCCATCCACCTCACGTCTATCCGAATAGCCTCCGCCGTTGTCGGAGGTGAAAATGATATATGTGTTCGCAAGTTCACCCTTGGCTTTCAGCGCATCAATAATTCCGCCCACAGTCATATCCATCTCCTCGATCATCGCGGCATAAAGAATGTCTTTGTTTTGTTTCGAATTAACATTCTCTAGATTCTTAGGATCGCCTCCCTGAGCGAGCCATCGCTTGCGATTACGCTCAATTGCACCTTCGGTTGCCATGAACGGAATGTGCGCCGCATAGTGCGACACCATTAAGAAGAATGGCTGCTTGCCGCCATACTCGTTGATGAATCTCACGGAATCCTTTCGCAGCGAGTGCAGACGCTTGGGGTCCTCTTTTGGAAACGGTTTCTTTGTATCAGGATTCCAGTAATGGCCATGACCGTTCCCATTTCCCTGCGGTGTGTTCTCATCGGTGATGTCGTAGCCGGACTGATCCGCACGACTCATCGCGCTGCAACCTTTGCCAAACATTGCCGTGACATAATTTTGACCAGCGTCTTTGAGCATCTCTGCCATCGTGATCTCATCATCATAGCCGTTCGGCCTCTGAATAGGCGAGAGCACATCAAACACATTGCGATACTGCATTTTGGCGGAAGACTTACCGAACTGAATACTTAAGCGCGAACCGGTGCAGGTCGGTGTCGGCGAATAGCCTGCATTAAAGCGCGCGCCAAGATCCGCCAAACGTTCGAGTCCTGGCGTGTGAATGAACTTGTGCCGACTGCTCGGATCCGCATCCATCATCTGCACGGACGTGTCCGCATAGCCGAGGTCGTCGTTGTAAATAATAATAAAGTTCGGAGACTTGGCCGCAAAAAGTGCGGAGCAGCACAGGCTCATAGATAAGAGGGATAAAAGTTGTTTCATAATAAGAAATGACCAAAAGAGGAAGCCATGGAAAGACAAAAATACATACGGATATAAGAACTAAAACTGCAATTATTATCCGTGTTCATCTGTGTCCAACCGTGCTTAAAAAATACGTTTATAGAGGCGCCTTTACTAATTACTATCAGCAGTGCCACGCTCCTCGTGCAGTTTGATCATGCGAAGGCATTTTTCTTCCTGCGAGGCTTGGAAGTTTACATGGTTTTGTGAGACGTCGACCTGATACGCTACTTGTCTGTTCGTTGGGTCTGCAGCGAGATCGGTTTTCAGTTTGGCCAAGCGCTTTTCGCCACTCTCGATCCAGCCGCCTTGTAACTGCTCAAGGTAATTACGTCGCGTGGTGGTCACAGTCTCAGCTTTGACTTGATTCAAATAATCAGCGCGGCGTCGATCCAAATTGGACACCATCTCAGGCATCTGATCGGCGAGGTTGTTGCTCTCCCCCAAGTCATTGGACATATTATAGAGCTCGAATTCTAGCGTGTCTAAATTCTTACGTAGTTTGAAGTCGCCCAAACGAATTACAGATTCAGGCGTGCCCGTGTGCCATGGGAAGTGGAAAACAAATTCTTCAGTGTTACGTACTACTTGACCGTCGTCGCCGTTGAACCATACATCCTTCAGACTACCTCCATCGAGATCCGCAGGCAACGGATCGGTTCCACCAGCGAGATCATAGAAGGTCTGAAGAAAGTCCCACTGCACCATTGGCACAGTCGTATAACTGCCCGGCTCGATCCCTGGACCGCGAACCACAGATGGCATACGAATGCCACCTTCAAGAAGATTGCCTTTACTACCACGCAGAGGATGGTTGCCTCGAAAGCCACCGCCATTGTCTGAAGTAAAGATCACATAGGTATTGTCTGCGATACCAAGATCTTCCAATACATCCAGAGTCATTCCAAACGCACGGTCCGTATCCTCGACCATGGCAGCATAGTTGATCAACCAACCATTGGTGTACATACCAACGGGAATTTCCGATTCTGGAACGTAGTCCTTATCTTCACCTTTTTTAGGTCGGGGAAGTTTCTTATATTTGTCACGTGTCTCTTGTAGCGAATCGTGCCAAATGTGCATCGCGTAGTGCGATAGCTGTACGAAGAAAGGCTTCCCGGCTTTCACCTGCTTACGCATAAAATCATTGGTGTCTTGAGTGAGAGAAAAAATGCGCTTCGGATCGTCATCGGGGAGTGGAGTTTTACCGTCATCCTGAAAGTCACCGGGGCCATTGCCATTATTTTCACCATCCAGGACGTCGTAGCCGGCATCGCGTGGCTTTATGCATTCATTATGCCACTTGCCGAAGTGTGCGGTCATATAATTCGGGTTCGCTTGCTTGAGCGCGTTTGGAATCGTGATCTGCCCGCGATATTCCTTCTTAACCTCGACCGCAGAGAGGGTCGTCAGACGCATCCTCGCTGGCGTCATGCCATGCAGCAGACTGTTGCGCGACGGCGCACACAGCGGAGCAGGCGAATAGCATGCTGACAGCACGCGCCCCCCAGCAGCCAAACGCTCCAAGCTAGGCGTTTGAAAATAGTCACTTCGCGTCATCGGATCGCCCTCGATCATCGGTACCGATGTTTGTGCCCAGCCGAGGTCATCGATATAAATAACCACAAAATTGGGCGCAGTTGGCTTTGCACACAACGTAGCGATAAGGCCACAAGAGAAGGCAGTTAACACAGCCAGCGACTTTAGCACTGGACGAACAAGTAGGGAACATATCATGCCCCATACTACAACATCTCACACAAACAGGCAATGTCCCCCTGTGCCAAAGACATGCCTAAAAGCGACAAAAAGGGGGCGGTATCCGTCCCAACCGTCACTACCTTCTATTTTGGTATTAACGTTCCCAGTTATCTGTTTTAAACGGGAACGCTGGTAGGCCGTCTTTGTTATAAAAATTGAATTTTTTTAGGTATGGAAGTGCTAGCAAAACGCACGAATTAAAATAGGGAAAGGTAATATATGCTCTTTTGCTCATTGAAACTTTTGAAGGAGGATCTCACCGGTTTGATCATATGAAAGAGGCACTGCCCCTGATTCAACACCATCTTGATTCCTCTTTATCCAAAGGATTTGGTCCGAAGTAAAATTACAATATGCCGCTTGTTAAATAGTTATGTATTGGGTCTGAATGATAATTATAGGAGAAGCAAAGTGTGATTTGTCTTCACTTAACAAAATAAATTTTTATATCTTTTAAGAATACCATCTGCCTTTTGTATATCCTCTGCCACATCATTGGTGATACTCTCATAAGTAGCATTTGGAACTAACTTCTTATATTGATAGACAAAAATACTGTTCTCACTTTTCGATAGATATGAACAAAATTGTTTCCGCATCGAAGTATGCAACGAATCTTGTGGTTTTTCATAAAACCAACCCTCTTTCATTAAAGGGTCAAGGATGTTGTCTGGTATATCACTAACTTTGCCATTATCCAGAATATTCAGTTTCTCATCAAACAACTTTACATAATACCTGTATTGACGCCTTTGGATTTGTATGCCTATCTCGAACTTATTTTCTTCTTTAAAATAGATAGTAATTACACCGCTTTTGTTCGAAAACCATTGTTCCACTTTTAATCCAGTCACCTGACCTTTAAATTTTCTTTCAATAGTAGCAAACAATTCAGAGGTTCGTCTCTTTACATAAATATCTGATATTCGTAAATCCTCTAATAATTTTATGTGATGATTCTCAAGGCTCTCGGAGGCATTTAAATAAAAGTTATATTTTTTACATTCACCATTAAATGAGATCAACTGATCAAGACTTCTTAATACCAGAACATAATCATCCAGTAAAGTTTTCTTATATCGATCCGTCTCATCATTGTTGTGAAGCTCAACTCTTTCAGCAATCTCTGCATATGATAATATTGACCAATTTGGTGGAAGATCAAAGTCTGGTTTTACAAGAGTCGTAAGCAGAAATATTCCCACCTTATTCGAGCTGATTTTATCTGAGTATTTCTGAAGCTGTTCTTCTGATGGGATTGATTTAACCTTGTTTTCGATTACATATATAAAGTCTCCGCATTTAATTTGCAAATCGAGGTTCTTTTCTTCTCTTTTGACTTCTATTTGACCATTCGTTTTGACGAATTTATCAAAAAATATCTTAATGCCCTGGATTTTTCGTTCCTCTGTATCCGCAGACTCAATTAACCATGCCCACAAGTTTGAATGAAATAACTCCTTAGATGTTAATGATAAGTTGAAAATAAGAGATTTTTTCAACTTATCTCTTAACTCTCCTAGATTCGCCTCATTCAATTCCATATGTATATTTTTCTCTCAATTTTGGTCTAAAACGAATAAGATTCGTCGTCATTTAGGTTGTTGTCAATGAGTGTTTCAAAACGGTCGACTTTTAAGAATGTGTAATTTAGTTCAAATTTTTGCAAGTAGAAATAAAAATAGGGACAGGAAATATATGCTTATTAGAGTTGGAATAGTTGGAAGCGGAACAGTAAACTTCAAGGCTTGGAAATTGAGTGCGGATTGTGATGGTTCAGGGTGGTGTAATAACTTTCAATTATCAAGAAGAGGATTAGCTGGAAGTATAGGAGCTACGGCCCATTTAGGAACAAAAAGTATTAGTCGTTCATGGGGTGCAGGAGAATTACTTAATCTTTTATAAATCAGGTTATTAACCATATGATTGAAGTCGAAATAGATAATTATAGACACACTATTTTAAAAAAGAAAATAGCTGGTTTTATTACTCTCTCATCTGGCGAACGAACTGACTTTTCTTATGATGAACAAGGAGTATTTAAGAAAAGTCGAAAGCTCTTAATTGATGGGATTATTGTTGCTCAAAGTGATGGCATAAATGGAAGTATAACAATAGAAGATAGGGAAGAAGCTTTATTTTTGTCAAATAAACTGTTTGAAGGGATCTGTGTATCATCTTTATTTAAGGAAGATGAAATATCTATTGATAGCTTTGAATTAAAGAAGCCTTCATTAGAGGGGCGATCAGATGTGGTGTTTTATAATGGTAAAAAAACAATATTTCATTTGTGGCTAAAAAAAAGTTGTTTGTTTGAATGTTTTTCAAAATTGGATATTAAGAAAGAAGTGGATACTTTAGAAGAAAATGTGTTCCCTCATGTTCTTTTTTTTCTTTGCTGTAAAGCTTCAAATTCCTCTGATGGGTTCTCTGGGGCGGATGGTTTTTGAAATATGAGATATTTTGAAGAGGTAAGTCAATTAATTGTTCAGAACAAAAGATATTGATTACTCTTATAAGGCAGTCGCTAATCACTTTCGCTCGCATGTTTATGACCAGGCGAGCTGGCATTGCACATGCATTCTTCAGTTTGGCTAAGCCGCCTTTATTCACTGCGCAATGAAAAAATAGAGACAGGTAATATATGCTCATTAGGGCTTTAATTATACATTTGATAATAATGGGAACCGAACCAGTTCACAAATCTTGGGTGATATTGAAAAGACCTACGAGACCAACGGCCTCAATCAATATACCTTTGTGAACTCAACCTCTTCAGCGGTTAGTCCAACCTATGATGTTGACGGGAACCTCACCGAAGACAGTAAATTTATTTACACATGGAATGGTGTCGCAGCACGAAAGTGCGAAGATGGTCAATTTAGGATAAATTGTGCGAAGCATGAAGTATATCGGGTGCCCTCAGGGCGAG